>JBJMIH010000294.1:0-36118 GCA_045806985.1 Mycobacteriales bacterium
AGCAGGTAGATGACGGCCTGGGCGACAGTGAGTGCGACGAAAACGCACAGCAGCGGCAGGATCCACAACACCGGACTGCGGTAGGTGACCAGCAGGATCGCGACGACGATGATGGCGGTGATGAACAGCAGCGTGGAGTCGAAGCCCTGGAAGACGTTGTTGAAGTCGGCCGCGTAGCCGGACGGGCCGGTCACGTGGACGTGCAGGCCGTTGGTGCCGGACTTGGCGTCGGCGCGGATCTTCTTGACGGCGGGACCGAGGTCGTTCCAGCCGTTCTTGCCGACCTTGATCGGCACGATCGTCTGCAGCACGGCGGGGTTGCCCTGCGGCGGCACCTGGATGATCTGGTCCCCGAGCACCCGCTTGACGCCGGCGAACTTCCGCGCGTCGGCGCGGACCTTGGCCTGGTCGGCGGCTGTCACGCCACCGCTGCCCCGGTCGTACACCACCACGGCGGGGAACGTGTCGCTCGGCGTGAACTTCTTCGCCAGGTCGACGACCTTGGTGGATTCGGCGTTCTTCGGCAGCCACGCTGACGAGTCGTTCTTCTGCGCGCTGTTGAGCTTGCCGGCGAACGAGCCGGCCACCGCGAAGGCGAGGAGCCAGAAGACGAGGACGGCCCACTTGGTGCGCCGTCCGGACGGGATGCTGACCAGCCTGCCGCTGTCGCTCATGGGATACCCCGCATCCGCGATTTCGATATCTACGGTTAACATCGCCCACTCCGGCGGCGCTTTCAACCGTTGATTGACCGCAAACAAACAACCCCGCTCGGGTACCGGCGCGCACAATGGCGGGAAAGCGGCAGGAGGCGGCATGCGTGACTACCCGGCGTCGATCGCGCCCACCAACCACCTGGAACCGTGCCCGCGGCGGATCCGCGGCTACCTGGACGGCCGTCCGGTGTTCGACACCACCCGGGCGATCTACGTGTGGGAATGGCCGCCCTATCCGCAGTACTACATTCCGCTCGCCGACATCGACCCCGCCGTGCTGGTGGACGAGCGGCACCCGCAGAAGCTGAGCCGGGGCACGGCGGCGCGGTACGGGCTGAGCACCGGCGACGTGTCGCGGTCCGCCGCGCTCCGGGTGTACGGCGACGACGCGCTCGAGGGCCTCGCCGGCATGGCACGCTTCGAGTGGGACGCCCTCGACGCCTGGTACGAGGAGGACGAGCAGGTCTTCGTCCACCCGCGCAACCCGTACAGCCGGGTCGACGCCGTCCGGTCCACCCGCCGGGTGCGGGTGGAGATCGATGGTGCGGTTCTCGCCGAGTCCGCCTCCCCGGTCATGGTGTTCGAGACCGGCCTGCCCACCCGCTACTACCTCAACCGCACCGACGTCGACTTCACCTGCCTGCGCCCGACCGGCACGGTCACCGCCTGCCCGTACAAGGGCAGGACCAGCGGCTACTGGTCGGCGGTCCTCGGGGACACCGTCCACGAGGACATCGCGTGGGCCTACGACTTCCCGACAGCCCCGCTGCTGCCCATCACCGGCCTCATCGCCTTCTACAACGAGAAGGTCGACACCCACCTCGACGGCGTGCTGATCCCGCGCCCGACCACCCAGTGGTCGTAGCTGTCGCCGCTTCGACTCCGCGCGAACCTTGACAAGCCTCGCGAATCGGAACTAATTTTCGGCTGTCTCGGGGAGTCTGTGAGGGACTTTCGCCGGGTCGCCAGGCGAGGAGGCGCGCCATGCCCGACCACGGGATCAGCAGGCGGACCGTACTGGGCGCCGCCGGCGTGGCCGGCCTCGCCGCGCTGGTGCCGGGCCCCGCGCGGGCCGAACCGGCCGCGACTCCGAAGCCGTACCCGGCGCTCGACCGGCTGATCGGCCGGGACCCGTACCGCCGGCTGCGGCACGGCAGTCCCGCCGAGGCCGGCCTGCTGGCGGACCAGCTCGACACGCTGGTCACCCACCTGGCGGCGTTCGGCCAGCCGTCGCCGGTCCACCCGCTGTTCCCCGGCGCCGTCGTCCTCACCGCCCGCGACGGCGTGATCGCGCTCGAGCGGGCGATGGGCGACGCGCTGCGGTACTCCGCCTTCGACTACGCCACCGGCGTGGCCACCGAGCTGCCGCCCGACCAGCGGATCGCCATGCGCACCGACACCCGCTTCGACCTGGCCTCGCTGTCGAAGCTGTTCACCTCGACGGTCGCGGTGCAGGCCATCGAGCGCGGCAGGCTGGACCTGACCGCGCCGGTCGTCCGCTACCTGCCGGCGTTCGGGGCCAACGGCAAGGACGCCATCACCATCCGCAACCTGCTCACGCACACCTCGGGGCTGCGGCCGGACCTGCCCTTCTACGACTACGCCACCCGTGCCGACCAGCGGAAGCTGCTCTACGCCGACACGCCGCTGGCCCCGCCGGACACCCGGTACGTCTACTCCGACCTGAACATGATCACCCTCCAGTTCGTGCTGGAGAAGATCACCGGGACCACCCTGGACCGGCTGGTCCGCGACGGCATCACCCGCCCGCTCGGGATGTCCGACACCGGCTACAACCCGCCGCCCGCGCAGCGCCGCCGGATCGCCGCCACCGAGTACGAGAGGAAGCCCTACGCCGCCCTCGACCGTGGCCTGGTCTGGGGCGAGGTGCACGACGAGAACGCCTACGCCCTCGGCGGCGTCGCCGGCCACGCCGGGGTCTTCTCCACCGCCGCCGACCTGGCCGTGCTCTGCCAGACCATGCTCAACGGCGGCGCGTACGGCGGCCGGCGCATCCTGTCCCGCCACTCGGTCGAGCTGATGTTCACCAACTTCAACGAGAAGTTCCCCGGCGACGACCACGGCCTCGGCTTCGAGCTGTACCAGTTCTGGTACATGGGCTCGATGGCGACGCCGTACTCGGCCGGCCACACCGGCTTCACCGGCACCTGCCTGGTCATCGACCCGACCACGCGGTCGTTCTTCGTGCTGCTCACCAACGCCGTGCACCCGTACCGCGGCTGGCCGCACGGCAGCGCCGCCAGGGTCAGCGTCGGCACCGACCTGGGGCGCGCCGTGCCGGTCCGGCCCGCCGACGGCCGGACCGCCTGGTACGGCGGCAACACCACGCACGCGACCACCACCATGACCGTGCCGCTGCGGCTGTCCGGTGGCAGCGCCGAGGCCAGCTTCGCGCTGTGGTGGGACACCGAGCCGGACTCCGACCTCGGCTACCTCGAACTGTCCACCGACGGCGGTACGACGTGGACCGCGGTCCCGTTCACCGTCCCCGACGTGCCGGATGCCGGCGCCACCGGCTCCGTCCAGGGCTGGGGCGGCCGGCGCTGGCACCGCGCCCGCGCCGACCTGTCCGGCCACGCCGGCGACGTCAGCCTGCGCTGGCGGTACGCCACCGACCCGCTGTACGTGGGCCGCGGCCTGTACGTGGACGGCCTCGAGGTGCGCGACCGGGGCCGGCTGGTGTTCTCCGACCGCCGCCCCGCCGACGCTGCCACCGTCGCCCTCGACGGCTGGACGGCCAGCCGGAACTGAGCACCGGTCAGGTGACCGCGCAGACGATGCCGTTGAGGGTGAAGGCGGTGGGCAGCACGTTCGGGCCGGTGTAGTTGGCGGTGAAGCCGACGTTGGTGGCGCCGTCGGTGGCCGCGAGATGGGTGTTGAAGTCGGCCGGCGTGACGGTGATGGTGGCGGCGGTCTGGGTCCAGGTGCCGTTCCAGCCGCCGGTGAGCTGCTGGTAGCCGGTCGGCCAGGCGAAGGTGAGGGTCCAGTTGTCGACGGGGGCGTCGCCGCGGTTGGTGATGTCGATGGATCCGACGAAGCCGCTTCCCCAGTCGCTGGTGTCGGCGAGGTGTACCGCGCACGAGCTGTCCGCCGGGGTGCCGGTGGTGATCGTCAGCGGCGGGGAGGCCCAGGACACCGCGCCGGCCGTGTCGCGGGCCACGACGTTGATCGTGTACCGGCTGCCGGGGTTGAGATTGTGCACGGTGAGTGAGGTGCTCGGCGTCTCGCCCAGCTCCTCGCTGACGGCGCCGTTCTGCCGGTACACCTCGTACTTCGCCACCGGATGGCGGCCCGCCGCGGCGGCCGGCCAGGAGACGGTGGCGTCGCGGTCGGTGACCGTGCCGGCGACCGGCTGGCCCGGGGCGCCGGGGGCGCCGGTGGCGGCGGCCGCCGGGTGCAGCACCAGCGTGGTGAGCGAGTACGGCGGCAGCGTCTGGCTCCCGGCCGTGCCGGCGGGGCCGCTGGTCACCGAGGTCGCGCCGTTGGTGAAGGAGTACACGGTCGGCGCGGCCGCCGCCGGGGTGAAGCCGGCATAGTCGATGGTCACCTGGCGGGCGTTGTCCGGGTCCCGGTTGACCAGCAGCAGCGCCAGGTCGCCGTTGGGGCGGCGGGCGGCGTGCGCGCTGACCAGCGGTTCGTCCGTGCCGGCCCGGATCAGCTGGTCGCCGGGGCGGGCGAACGCGCTGAGCATCGAGATCGCGTAGTACGGCGCGAACGGGGTGTTCAGCGCCGGCTCGCAGGTCCCGTCGGGCAGGCAGGTCGCGCTGGAGAACAGGCCGGAGTCGCCGTAGTCGGTCTGGCCGGCGACCGTGGACGCGGCGGTGCCGCCGTTGTGCACGTCCCACCAGTCGACGGTGAACACGCCGTTTTCGAGCAGGCCGGCGTAGGTGTCGGCGGCGTAGAGCGCGCCCGGCTGGGTGTCCATGCCGAACCCGGTGTTGGTCTCGGTGACGGCGATGCCGATGCGGTCGGCGCCGGGGCCCGCGTACCGGGCGATCTGCTGGCGTACCAGGTACAGCGCGTCGTTGATCTGGGCGGGCTTGGCCAGCGCCTCGGTGGCGGTGGAGCCACCCGGGTACCAGTGCAGGATCACGAAGTCGATCTTCGAGCCGGCCAGCGAAAGGACGGTCTGGTTCCAGTCGGCGGCGTCGCCGGAGCCGACCACGGCGTCCGGCCAGCCAGCGGGGAAGGTCAGCACCGCGCCGATCTTGACGCTCGGGTCGACGGCCTTCATCGCGTCGGCGTAGTCCACCACGCCCCGCGCGTAGGCGGTCGGGCTCTTGTCGGCGTGGTTGTCGGCCTCCCAGTCGGCGCCGTAGTGGCCGTTGCCGTACAGCTCGTTGCCGATCTCCCAGTACTTGACGCCGTAGCCCTGGGTGACGTTGGCGTACCGCACCCAGTCGGCCGCCTCCTGGGCGGTGCCGGTGCCGTAGTTGGCGATGATGATCGGCTGCGCGCCGGCCCGCCTGACCCCGCCCATGAACGTGTCGAAGTCGGTGTTCGGGGCCACGTAGCCGCCGGGCGCGGTGTTGTCGCGCCAGTGGTAGATGTCGCCGTACGAGCCGCCCGGGTACCGCATCATCCGCACGCCCGCGCCCTTGAGCAGGTCGGAGATGGTGGTGGTGCCGAGCTGGCTGTCCCACACGGCGTGGTTCACGCCGAGGCCGGTGTCCGGGACGGTGGCCAGCGCCGCCCTGGTGTTCACGGTGACCGTGACGGGGGCGGGGTCGGCGTGCGCGGCGACCGGGCCGGTGAGGCCGGCGGATTCCAGCAGCCCGAGTCCCAGGACGGTGGCGGCGCCGAGTGCGCCGCGGCGGAGCGAGCGGGTACGCATGGGCGACCTTCCCTATGAGAGCGCTCCCACAAGTTAAGCGGACAAGTGACCCGCAAGCAAGACATAGGGCGTGGCAACCACCCAACAGAACAAATGCGGGCAGTCTTGACATGTTTCGCTAATCCCCCCGAAACTTTAGGCCCGGGATCGGTGACGACCGGAAGGAGCCCGCATGATCGTCAGCTCGTACCGCGCCAGGATCCGGTCGGCGGTCGCGGCGCTCGGAGTGGCGGTGGCGCTCGCGGCCGCCGGGGCGGCCACGGTCATCGCGAGCGGCACGTCCGGGAGCGCTGCCGCCGCCCCGCTCGTCGAGGACGAGGGCGCCAACTGCCCGGTCACCCTGCCGGGCACGCTGACCGCGAACTCCAAGCTGCCCGACCCGTTCCGCAAGATCGACGGCACACGCATCACCAGCAGGTCCGAGTGGACATGCCGCCGGGAGGAGATCAAGCAGCTGGCGGAGCGGTACGTCTACGGCACGAAGCCCGCCAGGCCGACCGTCAGCGGGACGGTGTCCAGCACCAACATCTCCGTGAACGTGTCGGCCAACGGCAGGAGCGCCAGCTTCTCGGCCGGCGTCCAGCTGCCGAGCGGCAGCGGACCCTTCCCTGCCGTCGTCGTGGTGGGCGGGCTCGGCGCGGACACCAGCACCATCCTGGGTTCCGGCGTGGCCATCATCAACTACAACCCGCTCGCGGTCGGAGCGGAGGGCACGCCGCGCAACAACAAGCAGGGCGCGTTCTACACCCTCTACGGCGCCACCAGCAGCACCGGGTTGCTCGTCGCCTGGGCCTGGGGCGTGAGCCGGATCATCGACGTCATCGAGCAGTCCGGCGGCAACGTCCTCAAGGCGGACGCGCTGGGTGTCACGGGATGCTCGCGGTACGGCAAGGGCGCCTTCGCGAGCGGCGCGTTCGACCAGCGCATCGCGCTGACCATGCCGATCGAGTCGGGTAGCGCCGGCGTGCCGATCCTGCGCGGGATTCCCGGCGAGTCGGGCGCCCAGCCGCTGAGCAGCGCCTACTCGGAGCAGCCGTGGCTCGGCGACGCGTTCAACTCCTTCACCGGCAACCCGACCACGCTGCCGGTGGACACCCACGAACTGGTCGGCATGGTCGCGCCGCGCGGGCTGTTCATCATGGAGAACCCGCACATCGACTGGCTGGCCGCCAGGTCGGGCAGTGTGGCGGCGCTGGCCGGCGCGGAGATCTACAAGGCGCTCGGCGCGGGCGACAACATCAGCTACTGGTCCGACGTCCAGGACGGCACCCACTGCGCGGTCAGGCCGGAATGGAAGGCCCCGCTGCAGCAGAACCTCCAGAAGTTCCTGCTGAAGACCGGGAACGCCGCCGGCGTGTTCAGGATCTCGAGCCTCAAGGCCGGCAACCTGTCGGACTGGAAGGACTGGCAGACGCCGACCCTCTCCGACAGCCCGCCCTCATCGCCGCCGCCGAGCGGGGGAGCGTGCCGCGCCGTCGACGTGATCAGCCCGTGGAACACCGGCCTGACCTCCAACATCACGATCACCAACACGAGCGGTAGCGCGATCAACGGCTGGTCCCTGGTATTCACCCTCCCGTCCGGCCAGTCGATCGTCCCGCCGGGCTGGAACGCCACCGACACGCCCACCAGCGGCCAGGTCACCGCGACCAACCTCACCTTCAACGCCTCACTCCCGCCGGGCGGCTCCACCACCGTCGGATTCCAGGCCAACCACACCGGCAACGCGGCGGCCCCGACCGCCTTCACCCTCAACGGCACTCCCTGCACCACCGGCTGACGCCGGAAACCCCACCGCCGCGTTCCCAGGTCCAGTAGAAGGTCTGGGCGGTCACGTCGAACAGCACGGTCAGTTCGTCGGCTGCCCAGCCGCACTGGGTGCTGAACGTCATGACGGCGAGATGGGTGCTGCCGGGGACGGGAATGGAGTACTGGACCTGGTAGGACTCGGCGGCGTGGCCGGTCCGGCGGTCGCGCAGGGTGCGGATGCCGGCCGTGCGGACCGCGTACTGCTGGGACAGGGTCACGAACGCGACGTCCAGGTCGGGGGCGGGGTCCTGGCGGTCGTCGCCCTCGGCGGCCACCGCCGCCAGGTACTGCCGGACCGCCTCCGGGTCGTTGGTCTCCGCCCCGCCCTCCAGCGTCACGCCGGCGCCCACGCCGAAGCTGAACGACGCGGCGAGCACGGCGCCGGGGCCGACCGCCTCCGCGAGCACCGCCAACCGGGACAGCTTCGCCCGTACCCCGTCGTTGACGACCGCGCGCAGGAAGGTGAGGAGCTGCTTGCGGTACCCGGCGAGATCGGGGTAGCGGCGTACCCGCTCGTCGACGAACCGGCGCAGGCACGCCGCGCTCCTGCTGGGCCGCAGGTCCAGCTCGCCCCACACCGGGGAGAGCGCGTAGTGGTACCGCGACGGCGCCGGCAGGTCCGCCACCTCGCTCAGCAGCCTGATCGAGTCGCGGGTCTCCTGGTCGGCCTCCACCAGGCCGAACCGGCTCACGACCGAGGTCATGCCACGGCCTCCTTCCACTCGAAGCTGCCGGCCACCACGTCGGCGGCGAGGACGAGCAGCTCGCCGACGTCGAGCTCGGCGGTCGCGAACTCCAGCAGCGCCATCAGCTCCCCGCCCGGGGCGGGGATCAGGTAGCCGAGACTCTCCAGCACGCGGACCGGTTCGGTCCCGTCGGCGCCGGGCGCCTCGCGGAGCCGGTGTACCCGGACCGCCGGCAGGCCGCTGGCCAGCGACACCACGTCGGCCTCGGCGATCCCGTCGATGCGCCGCCCGCCCAGGTCCCGCTCGGCGTCCGCGAGCGCCTCCTCGAGGTCGGCGTACGGGTTGGGTCCGATCCGGACGAACATCATCCCGGCGGGACACCGGTCCGCCAGCGGGGCAGCCACCAGCGCGACGATCTCGGCGCGGGCGGCGTCGCCCTGCACGCAGCCGGCGGCCAGCACCTGGGCCAGGTAGCCGGCGTGCGGCGCGAACTCCGGCATCCGCCGTACCAGCGCGGCGACCGCGGCCGGCGCCGTGTCGGGATCGGGGTCCACCGGGCACCATCCGGCGGCGAAGCTGAGCGCGTACCCGGCCGGCGCCGCCCTGCCGACCTCGCTCCTGCCGGCGGTCACGGCCAGTTCCCGCTGGTCATGGCCTGGGAGAAGTTGTCGCTCCAGGTCTTGATCAGGTCTTTCGCGCAGGGCGGCGGGTTGTAGAAGTTGCCGATCGAGCTCTGGAACAGGTCTCCCCGGAAGCTGATCGGGTCGAACGGCTCCACCTCCGGGAGGTGGCCGAACGCCGCCTTGGTCACCGTGACGAATGGCTCGCCGTACGTCTTCCAAAGGGACGTGGGGAAGGACTTGAGGCCGTCGACGATCCCATGGCCGACCTTGGGCAGCATCTTCTCCATCTGGTACACGAACTGCCCGCTGAAGCTGCGCGAGACCCGCCGCCCCCACACGGCGTTCGTCTCCTTGCCGATCTTGCCGAACAGCTTCGGCAGCCACTTGCTGTCGTTCGTCAGCAGCCTGCCGTTCTCGACGTTCTTCATCACCTTGCCGGCCAGTTCGACCTCCTCGGGGAGGTACTTCAGCGCGGCGAGCCCCTTGGCGATCCTGCCGAACGGCAGGATGCCGATCCCGTCGAGGAGAAGCTGGCCGATATCCCAGTCCTTCTGCCCTGTGCACATCAGACCCACGTCGGTGAACAGGGCGAAGACCCCGGCGATCACGGCGATCGCGGCGAAGATCGGCACCAGCACCTGGAGCGGCGGAATGATCGCGCACACCAGCGCGGCGATCCCGGCGATGCAGCCCACCCAGTTCGCCACGTTGTAGACGACCTGCATGGCCTGCTTGAGAAACCGGAAGATCGGCAGGCCGGCCTGGGCGACGTCGGTGAGCGCGTCCTGGCCGGCCGTGTCGAGCCTGCCGGCGCAGCGGTTCGCGGCGTCGTCCCGGGCCCGCTCGGCCGCCTGGAGCTTCTTCACGTCGGCCTGGTAGCCGTCGGACGCGGCCTGCAACCGGGCCAGCGCGGCCTTCCTGGCCGGGTCGGTGGGCTGCGCCCCGTTGGACGGCGCGATGCCGTACGACGGGTGGACGTAGTACATCTCCCCGACACCCGCCTCCTGCGCGGCCGCCTTCATGGCCGGGCGCTGGTGGTCGCGGGCGTCGACGAGCGCGGCCTTCCCGTCGGCCTGCGCCGAGGCGAGGTCGGGAGCGAAGCTCTCCAGCGCGGCGGCGATCTTGAAGAAGCGGTCGCGGAGCAGGCCGAGCTTGGCGGGAGCGTCACCGATCCTGTCGCGGAACGCCTGGGCGGTCCTGCCCTTCCACGCGCCGTTGGACGAGTCCTTCGCCCTGGCCAGGTCGCCGGACGCCTTTCCCAGGTCGCGGGCGATCATCCGGAAGAAGTACCCGCACTGGTAGACGTCCTCGACGCTGCCGGGCAGCGGGTTGCTGGACCGCTCGAGGTTCGTCCAGTCGCTGTCCGGCGGCATGTGCACGGTGTCGACGCGGTGGGGCAGCGGCGGCTCCTCCATCTCACTTCCCTCCGGGAGTGAAGCCGCTGGCGTTCGACCTCTCCAGCTTCTCGTACACCTGGACCGAGTACCTGCACCCCTTGCCCAACCGCTCGACCAGGTCGTGCAGGGTGTCGCGCTCCTTGGTCCAGTTGCCCAGCACCTCGTTGAGCTTGTCCGCGACCGTCCCGGAGCCAAGCCCGCCGACGTAGCCGTCGGCCAGCTTCCGGTCCTTCGAGGTCAGGTCGAGAATCCAGTCCAACGTCGTCGCCTGCTGGTTCAACCAGTCGAGGTCGACGGTGAAACCGTCCGTCATGGCGCACCTCCCGTAAGTGACAAGCTGAATGTCGCTCAACGAGACAATCTGGTCATGTCGGGTAAACGCACGACGGTCGCCGGGCCCCGGCGCTCCTGCCGTTGACGGATGCGGCGTTACCGGGAACTATCGGACATACGGCATGAGAGCGCTCACATAGGACACGTCATGAACAGTAGGCTCCGCCGCCTGCCGGTGGCCCTGGCCGTGGCGGTGGGCGGCGCGCTCGCCGTTCCGGTCGTCGCGGGTCCGGCAACGGCGGCCACCGCCACGATCACCCCCGGCACGGCGTGGACCGACGCGGCCGGGAACCGGCTGCAGGCGCACGGCGCCGGCGTCTTCACCGCCGGCGGCAGCTACTACCTGGTGGGTGAGGACAAGAGTGCCGGCGCCACGTTCACCGCCGTGGCCTGCTACTCCTCGACCGACCTGGTGCACTGGACGCGGCGGTCCGACGCGCTGTCCCGCCAGTCCAGCGGTGACCTGGCCGCCGGCCGGATCGTGGAACGGCCCAAGGTGATCTACAACAGCGCCACCGGCCGGTACGTGATGTGGATGCACATCGACTCCAGCTCCTACGGCGACGCGCGGGCCGGCGTGGCCACCAGCACCACCCCGTGCGGGCCGTACACCTACCTGGGCTCCAGCCGCCCCCTGGGATTCCAGAGCCGCGACATGGGACTGTTCACCGACGACGACGGCACGGGATACCTGCTGACCGAGGACAGGGCCAACGGCCTGCGGATCGACCGGCTGTCCACCGACTACACGAGCGTGGTCGGCGCGGTCGCGGTCCTCACCGACCTGGAGGCGCCGGCCATGGCGAAGGTCGGCGGGCGCTACTTCCTGCTCGCCTCGCACCTGACCGGCTGGTCGACGAACGACAACGTGTACGCGACCGCGACCTCGCTCGCCGGGCCATGGAGCGGGTTCAGCGACGTGGCACCCGCCGGCAGCCACACCTACGACTCCCAGACCTCGTTCCTGCTGCCCGTCACCGGCAGCGCCGGCATCAGCTACGTGTACATCGGCGACCGGTGGAACTCCGCCGACCTGAACTCGTCACTGCCCGTCTGGCTGCCGATCACGCTGACCAGCGGCGGCACCGCCGCCTTGAGCTGGTTCGGCTCGTGGGGCATCGACACCACGAGCGGTACGGTGTCGCTCCCGGCGTACCGGCTGGCCGGCAACCAGTCCGGCCGGTGCCTGGCCGTCACCGGCGGCTCGCAGGCCAACGGCGCGGCCGCCACGATCCGGGACTGCGACGGCGCCGCGGACCAGACCTACACCCCGAACCAGGCCGGCGAGCTGCGCGTGTACGGCAACAAGTGCCTGGAGGCCTACGCCCAGGGCACGGCGGCCGGAACCGTGGCCGACATCTGGGACTGCAACGGCGGCACCAACCAGAAATGGATGCTCGCCGCCGACGGCACCATCGTCGGCGTCCAGTCCCGGCTCTGCCTTGACGTCGCCGGCCAGGCCACGGCCAACGGCGCCAAGGTGGAGCTGTGGACCTGCAACGGTGGCACCAACCAGAAATGGACCCGCCGGTAACCTCCGGCCCCGTGGTGATTGCCGACGGTCAGCTACACGACATACCGGCCTGTCGGGTACCACTGCCACCGGCCGTCACGGTAGCCGCACTCCCAGACCTCCCCCGTGTAGGGCGACGCGATCTCCCACCCGTCCTGCCAGACGGTGCACTGAGCGTTCGGGTACCAGCCGTCGCCGGGTGGGACGGCCGTCGAGGGGCTCACGGTGGTGGCCACGTGCACGCCAGCGCTGTGTGCCGGAGCTGGTGATGCCGATGCGGCTGCGGATCCGCCGGCGATCACCGCGAGTACGAATGCCGCTACGGCCACGATCCGCCGCGCCGCCAATGCGGGCTTTCTCTCCACTTACTTACCTCCGTCTGATGAAGATCAGCAACGCCAAGCCTCGGTGAGGGTCTCCTGGCCGTTTCTGGCCTGGCAAGCTGTTCGGCGCAGCACCGAACAGTCGGTCAGAACACTTGCGGCCGGACCTGCTGGCGATCATCCTGAGTGGGCCGTATTCCGCTTTACGGTTCCGGGGGGAACGCACCGTGATGCAGACGCTGCCGTACGGTGCGGACGACCTTGCGAACACGCGGTTCGCCTCCTCGTTGCTGGGCCATCTGCTTCACGGTGTCCACAACAGCGTGTGCAGCCGTCGATCCAGGCTGCGGCAGCGATGGTGGGCCGAGCAGCGCCGCCACATCCCGGCGGCGGCGATCTCGCTGGTGGAACTGGTCAACCACCACCCGCGAGAGATCCCCTCGTTCCTGCTCCCGCCCCCACACAGCAGCGGCCCGACGCTGTCTGAGGAGCTGGACCTGCTGCTCGCGGCCAGTCCGAACCGGATCATCGCCGAACTGGCGGGCACCCGTCGGCCCGTTCCGCGCGTCATCGAGGACCTGCGGCATGATCCGGCGCGCGCGTTGCGCCGCCTCGCCGACGGTGCCCGCGCCCTCTACCACGCGTGCATGGCCGCGGACTGGCCCGACATCCGGCGCCTGCTCCATGCCGACCTGGCGTATCGAACCAACCGCATGATGAGCCAAGGGCCAGGCACGGCCCTCACCACCCTGCATCCCACCCTGGCGTGGCAGGCGCAGACCCTGGTCTTCACGATCCCCGGGCCCAAGCTCACCACCGGAACCGCCGGCCGCGGGTTCATCCTGATGCCGTGTGCCTTCGGCAGGGACAGCATCCATCCCTCGATACGCCCCGACCAGACACCCACCCTCATCTACTCCGCACGCCAACCCCAGCACCCGCCGCCCCCCACCACCGACACGCTCGCCACCCTGCTCGGTGGTGGGAAGGCCAAGGCGTTGCGGGCCTTGTCGGTCGAGTGCACCACCAGCGAACTCGCGCGTCGCCTGTACATCGGCAAGTCCACCGCCTCCGAACACGTCGGAGTCCTGCGCGCGGCCGGCCTGATCACCACCGAACGCGACGGGCAGCGCGTCCGCCACTCACTCACTCCGCTCGGCGCGGAGCTCATCTCCGCGAACCCGGCACCACACGGACGCCGGCCACTCGACGTGCCGGTCAGCCGCTGACGTGGGCGGTGTTGTCGAGCCAGTGCTGGGCGAGGTCGGTGTCGCCGTCGACGCTGATGTTGGTGGCTTCGCGGTCGGTGAGAGGGAGTCGTCGGGTCAAGGTCAGCAGCAGCGATCGTGCCGGACCGGTCACCGTCACATCGGCCTGCCGGGTTCCGGGCTGCCAGGTCGCCCCGTCGGGGCGCCGTTCGACGAACCAGGCGCCCGCGTCGTCCGCGGTGTCGGTGGCCAGCCACTGCAGGGTCTGTCCGGTTCCCCGGATGGCGTGGGCGGACTCGGACCGCCGCATCTCCCACGTGGGGGAGGTGAGCATGGCGAGGTGGTTGGTGATGAGCGCGGCTGCGATGTCGGCGTCGACGTCGATGGCGGCCGGTCGGTTGGCCGCGTTGGCTGCGTTGGCTGCGTTGGCTGCGTTGGCTGCGTCAAAGCCGTGGACGACCGCCTCGTTGAGGAGGCTGGACAGCCAGAATCGCGTCCCGGGCCGCCCGTCCCCCGCGGGGTTGAACACCGGCGCGTCGAGCGCGTCATCGGAGCACGTGCTCGCGACCCGCTGCGCGGACTGCGACAGCCACGCCTGCCACTCGCGGGGGTCGGTGGGCAGTATGGCCATCTGCGTGGGCAGCTGTGTGGGGTCGGTGATGCGCTGCTCGATGATCTCCGCGACCCAGTGCTGGGTCTGGCCCACGTGCTCGACCAGGTCGGTGATGGTCCACTTCGGGGTTGTCGGCACGGCGGCGTCAGGTCCGGCCGCGGCGGCTGATTCGGCCAGCCCTCGGGTGTGCTCGACGATCGCCCGCCGGGCGCGTTCCGCGTTCAGCTCCGTCATTGGACTGTCCTTTCCGTAAGTTGGTTGTGCTGTTCACGCGGACACGATCACTCCTCCTCACCGGTTGCGAACAGTATCGGAGGGCGAGGGTCATACCGCGTAGATGCCGATATCAGCGCCGCACCGATGACAGGTGTCATCCGGACGTGCGAAGAGGCTTGGTGTCGGATCCTGGGTGCGCCGTTCGTGGAGTGGATGAGCGGCCCGCCACGAGGGCACCGCCAGGACCGCAGGGGAATGTGATGTCGCACCCGCAGCCCGTAGCCCGCCGCATGTACGACCTGGTCGAGCCGATCGGTCTGGTGCCCTACCTTGCCGATGAGTCGGATGAGGCGCTGATGTCGCTTGGCCTGCGCAACCAGTGGGATGCCTACTTCGCCGGACGGGCCGCGCCGTTCGGCCCAACGGTGCCGGCGCAGGTGGTCCACGCGGTCTTCTACAACTTCGCCCCGGGCGAGGTGGCACGCCACCTGCCGCGGGTCTGGGAGCTGACCACGCCCGACGCGGCGCTGGCCGCCCGCGAGCGGGGATGTGTGGCCGGGCTGCGGCGGATCCTGGGTGAACTCGCCGAGGACCCGAGTGTCGCGCGCGCCGGTGGCCTGCTGGCGAGGGCGGCGACCAGCGCACCTGTGGAGGGACGCGCCCTTTACGCCGCCCTGCGCACGCTCCCGGTACCGCGGGAGCCGCTGGCCCGGCTGTGGCACGCGGCCACCCTGCTGCGCGAGCACCGCGGCGACGGCCACACCGTCGCCTTGATGGCCGAGGGCATCGGCGGGACCGAGGCCCACGTGCTGCACGCCCTGTCCGTGGACATGCCCGCCAAGGAGTTCGGCCGTGTCAGCCATCTGCCTGCCGCGCAGCTGAGCGCGGTTATCGACGGGATGCGCGCCCGCGGTCTTGTCGGGACCGACGGCTGGCTCACCGCCGCCGGCCGCGCCACCAAGCAACGAGTCGAGGCGCTGACCGACCGGCTCGCCGAAGCGCCGTACAACGCCCTGGACCCCAGCGAACTCGACCGCCTCGTCGTCGACCTCGAACCGATCTCAGCCGCCATCCGGACGGCCTTCCCGTGGTAGCGGTCGGAGAACCAGGGTGGCTGGTTGGTGGGGTTGGGCGGTTCAGTGCGGCGTCAGTGGCGTATCAGGGGCTGGTCACATGCTGGTGTGATGAGCTCGCGAGCCTTCGTGCCGGCACCGGATCGGGCTGTACCGGGGGTCGCGCCGCCGGCGCGGAGTCCGGCGGGTGCGCGACCGGATGTCGCCGGTCACCTGCGGCGTGTCGTCGGCAATGGCGCCGTGGTACAGCGGGCTCCGGCGGCGGCGCTGGCGGATCTGTTCGCGGTACGGCCGGCGGACGACGGCAGGTCGCCGGCGGACATGTCGTGGAGTGATCTGCAGGCGGCGATCGACGAGCAGGAGGCGTTCCTCGAGGAGCAGGTGTCGGAGACGCCCGAGGTACTCCGGCGCGAGGCGCGGCTCGCCGAGCTCCGGGCAGCGCAGGCCAGGCTGGCGAGGCGGACCCGCGCCGCGCGACCGGCGGGCGGGCGGGGGGCGACCGGGAAGGCGAGAACCGGAATGCCCCCGCGCCCCGAATCCCTCGAACACTCCCTCGACCTGGAACGGACGCCGGCCTCCGTCGTCAAGGCCGAACTGGACCGCGTCGTTGCCTACCTCGCCGCCGGCCCGCCGCAGGCCGAGCGGCGGGTGCTGGAGCTCGCGCTGCCCGACCTGGAGCGAGCGGCCGGGGTGGCGCGGGCCGGGAGGATCGCGGCGGAGCGACAGGACAAGCTGGTGGTCGCGCTCTCGCCGACCACGGGAAACGAGGCCGACCAGCTCATCGAGATGCTCCATCGGGTCCAGGACGCGGTGCGCGACACGACGAACGGCACCTGGCTCATCCCGTACGGCCGGAATGTCCTTCCGGTCACCGCCGCGGAGCTGGCAGCGGTACGCCAGCGCGCCGCCGCCGGGATCCTCGCGGGCGCGGTCGCCGTCAACGCCCTGATCAGTGACGTGGAGCAGGCCTGGAAGGAGCGGCACGACAAGAACGTGCAGCACCCGATCGTGCACGGCCTGGTCAGGTGGACGGAGGACGCCGAGGACATCACGCCGGCGGAGATCGTCCGGATGGTCTCGACCGGCAACGCCTTCGTCAACCGGGTGCGGGAGCGGGGCCGGGCCGGCGCGCTGGTGCCCGCCGGCCAGGACCTGCTCATCCTGGACGGCTTCGCCCGCCACTGGGCGGCCAGGGTCGGCGAGTGGGACTCCGCGCTGGTGGGCGGCGCCGGCCGCTGGGTACTCGCGCTGACCATCCTGAAGGAGTCGCTCTCGCTGCTGGCCGGGGTCGGAGCGGCCGGCCTCGTCGCGAAGGGCGGCAGCCTGCTCGGCGCGCTGCGGACCGGCGCGACGGTCGCGTCCCTCACCACGGCCACGGGCGCGGCGGCCGGCGGCCTCGGCGCCGCGGCCACCGGCGGCGACGTGGTACGGGGCGTCCGCCTCGGCGGGGGCGCGGGTTTCGGCGTGGGGGCGGCCGCGCTCACGGCCGGCGTCGGCCGGGTCGCCTCGGTGGCGGACGCGGCCAGGAAGGCGACGGTGGCCGGAAAGGCGCTCGCTGTCGGGAAGGCGCTGGCCGTCGAGGCCGGGGCGAACGTGACGACCGACGTCACCAGGGCCCTGATCGAGGGCGGCAGTACCCGTGACGCCGCCCTCGGCGGCCTCGCCTCCACCCCGGTCAACGTGCTGGGCGGCGCCGCCGTCCGCGCCCTGTCTGCCGGCAGGGCGGCCAGGGCGGTCGGGAACACCGTCGTCGGCGGGGCCGCCGGCCTGGCAGGCTCGGCCGCGAGCGACAGCGACCTGGTGGCGGGGACCCTGCTGGGGGCGGGCGGCGGAGCGCACCATGCCGTGTCCGAGCTGCTGCCGGCGAGGTGGACGGGCCGCGAGCCGGTCGCCGCGGTACCCGCGGCCGTTCCGGAGGTCCCGGCCGCCGCACCCGCGCCGCTGCCCGTACCGGTGCCGGCCCCCGCGACCGCCGGGGAGGCCCTCGCGATCCCGTTCCCGTGGGCGCTGGCACCCGCGCCGCCGGTCGCTCCGCTGGTCGCGCCGCCGGCCGCGAGCGGGCGCGGACCGCTGTTCGCACCGGAGGACATCGACGCTCACCTGGCCGGCCTCGAGGACGACCTGGCAGGCCACAACCCGGAGGGCGTGACCCACTACTCGGTTCGCGGGAACGCGCTGACCGATGCCCGGTTCTCCGCCGACCGGGGTTCCGAGCTCGACCTCCACGCCATCTCCGAGGTCACCATCCGCGACGGTCGGGTACCGCTCCAGCCGGGTGACCCGGCCGGGCCGGTACGCCAGGCGGAGCTGCCTCCGGAGACGTGGCTCCTCGACCCCAGACGCGCCAACAGGACCAGCAACGCGGCCGTCCGCAAGGGCTTCCGCCCGAGGCGCCAAGGCGGCGAGTTCGACGTGCGCAACGCCCAGATCATCGCCGATCAGGACGGGGACCGCGTGACCACGCCCGCCGGCCCGCTGTTCGGCCGGGACCGCGTGGTCGGCGGGGCCCGCGGCGCGACGCTGGATCCGGAGACCGGCACGTGGCAGCCGGCAGCGGCTCCGTTCCAGCCGACGCCCGTCACGCTCGGGCAGAGCGCCACCTTCGCGACGCACACACCGGACGAGTGGCAGGCATGGGAGGCGACCCACGGCCCGCTGACCGACGACCAGCGGTACGCGCTCTGGTTCTACACCGACGACCTGTCGACGCACCTGAACAGGGCGTTGCGGAACCAGCGCCCGCAGGTCTTCGTGACCAGCCCGCAGGCGGCCGCGGCCGCCGCGAGCGACATCGACCAGACGATGCGGCCGGTGCCGTTCGACGCGGTCGTGTACCGGACGACCGACCTCGACGAGTTCCGCGACCTCAACGTGAGACACAACACCGACCTGGCCACCCTGCGGGGCCGGACCTACACCCAGCGGGGTTACGCCAGCACGTCGGTTGAACCCAGGCACTGGATGGGCGACGTCACCATGGTGATCGAGGTACCCAAGGGCACGCGCGGCCGCTATCTCGGCGGCGCCAAGGGCGCCAAGGGCACGAACCCGCTGAATCCAGTCCCGAACGCTTCCGTGTCCGCGAACCCCAAGGAGGTGGAGCTGCTCCTCGAACGCGGCACGTCGTTCACGATCCAGGACGCCCAGCAGGACCCGGTGACCGGCCGGTGGACGGTGCAGGTGCGGGTCGCCGCACAGGGCGGCCCCTGACCGCGGTCACAACCTGTGCGCCAGCCAGTCCACGAACCGCGCGGTCATCTCGTCGATCCCGGTTGCCAGCAGCACCGGGAAGGACGGCGCGCCCGCCGGCGGCTGCTGCCCCCGCGACCCCATCCACAGGCGCTGTATCGAGAACAGCCGCGCGAACTCGTCCACGGACGGCCGGAGCCGGGCGGCGAGCGCGGTGGGGTTGGTCAGTGTCCGGTGCGCGACGACGCCACCGTACGCCGCGACGAAGCTCGTGACGCTTCCGCCGTGGGCCGCGCCGAGCGCGCCGCCGGAGACGCGGAAGTACTGGAGCAGCAGTTCCGACAGCGGGCCGGTGAGGCGGATCGCCCGCATCAGCTGCGCGTGCGGGGCGGCGGTGCCCAGGCCGGCCCGTACCGCGAAGCTGTCGATGTCGCCGCGCAGGTCCGGGTCGCCCGCGTACCGGGCGAAGAAGGTGCCGAACGCTGCCGGGTTGGGCTTCGCCGACATCCAGGCGTCCCACGCCCATTCGGCGGCCGCCGAGCCGACGTCGCCCGCCCAGGTGGCCCACTCCTCGTTCGGCAGCGCGACCCCCAGGCCAGCCGGCCCACCGACCGGGATGACCACGTCCGCCGGGGCCAGCATGGCATCCAACCCGGTCAGCACGTGGCCGATGTCGATCGCGTCGACCACCTGGCTGCGCCGGAGGGCGGCCGCCAGCGGCGGGTGCAGCGCCGGCGTCGGATCGAGGCCGGGCGACCACGGCCGGCCGGTGACCACCCAGTCCCAGGCCCGGTTGCGGGAGGCGCTCCACGGGGCGGAGCCGTAGTAGAGCTGGCGCAGCACCGACAGCGCCTTGGGCGCGTCGGCGGCGGAGGTGAGGCCGAGGCGCCGCTCCAGGCAGCGGACGAGGAACAGGTACTCGTCCATGCTCCGCGCCACCTGCACCATGTCGCAGGGATCGATGCCCTTCGGCGGCGCCGGCGAGAACGTCACCCGGACGGAACGGTTGCGGGCGCGCCCGGCCGCGGTCGCGTTCGTGTCGAGGAAGGTCGTCGTCCCCGTCGCGAAGCTGAAAAGGATCTTGGCGCTCGCCGCCGGTGGCATGGCGGCGATGACGGCCGCCATGCGCTCCTTGCGCAGTGACAGGTTCTCGGCGTGGCCGCCCGCGCAGTCGGTGAATCCCTCGACCGCCACCCGGATCGACGGGTCGCCCGCGATCAGCGACATCGCGCGCTGCCAGCCCGGGCTGTCGACCGCGCCGGCCGGCAGCGCATGGCTGTCGACGGCGAAGTCCACGATGTCGAGCTGGTTCGTGGCGGTGTTGAAGATCACGTCGAAGGCGAGGACGCCGTCCTTGTCGCGGGACCTCGCGGCCTCGCCGGCGGGGCGGGGTGGGCAGGCGTCCCGCTGGACGGCCGACCGGGAACCGCCCTGCTGGACCACGTGGGTGAGCTCGTGCGCGATCAGCGCCCGCCCGCGGGAGGTGTGCGGGGCGAACGCGCCGCCGCCGAACACGATGTGGTTGCCGACCGTGTACGCCGACGCCGAGATCGAGCGCGCCGCCTCGGCGGCCCGTGTGTCGGTGTGGATGCGCACGTCCTCGAACTCCGGTCGGGCGAGCTGCCGCCGGCCGGTGAGCTGACCGTCCGGTGTGGACGCGACTCGCGTGGCCACGGCGGCAGCCTCCCGTTCCGACGCGTCACCAGGCTGGCTGACCGCCGGTCCTCCGGCGCCCGGCGGCCGTACCGGCGCGATCCCCGCCGCGACCCCCGAGACCTGGAACGCCTGCCCCATCGACAGGCGCAGGTCGGCGGGCAGCGGGAGGCCGGTGCCGGCGACCACCTCGGACACGATCGGCGGCACGTCCGTCGCCGGTGCCGACGGACCGTCGGCGTGGCGGTGCACGCTCGCCCCGTCCTGGTGGCAGGGACACGGCTCGGGCATGCCCCCGCACCGCTGTACCAGCGCGTTGCCGAGGGTCCGGCGCAGGTCCGGGACGCCGGCCGGACGGCGAGCGGCGACGGCGGGGTCGTGATCCGCCGTGGCCGGTTTCGCCGCTACGTACTCCCTCATGTCGACCTCCCTCCGCGTGGGCGGCGGCACGCGCCACCGCCCACGCGGCCGGTGTCAGTTCGCGACTTCCAGGTCCACGCCGTCATCCAGGTCCAGCGGGAAGCCGAGCAGGCGCTTGATGATGTCGATCTCCGGCAGTACCACGCCGGCCGCCTTCACGAACAGCTCCGGCCGCTGCCGGATCTGGTACAGCACCACCCGCTGGTAGGTGCCGTCGAGGAACACCGGGGCCGGCTCGTGGTTGAAGATGTGCTCGAAGGTGCCGTCCCGGAGCCCCCAGAAGACCTGGTTGTCCTTGCCGGGGCCGAGGTGTTCGCCCCGCGCGTCTTCCGGGGTGATGACGACGCGGGCGGCGAGCAGGCCGCTCGGGTGGTTGTGGATCCTGGTCACCTTGATCCTGGTGACCTTCGGGTCCACCTTGACCGAGGCGAACGTGGAGATGGTGAGGCCGCGGGTGAACGCGTTGCCGTGCACGTCCCGGCCGACGATGGAGAGCTGCCAGGTGTACGTGCCCTCCTTGAACACCCTGGCGAAGGTGTTGGTGTAGTTGCCGTTGCCCTCGGCGTCGAACAGCTTGTTGGTGCCGTCCACGAACAGGCCGGTCGGCGGCGGCGTCGTCACCGGCAGGGTGTGCCACGAGCGGTGGTGCAGCAACGTCTCGATCCGCCGCTCCAGCTCCGTCGGCACGTCCCTGCTGCCCTTACCGGTGACCAGCGGGTCGTCGGGCAGGTCGCCGATGGCGGACAGTTCCTCGCCGAGGCCGACACCCGGCGCGGTGAGCTGCGCCGTGACATCCGCGCCCAGGACCGAGGCGGCGTCCTGCCGGATGCGCACGGTCAGCGTCATCCGGTCGCCGGTCTGGTACGACGGCTTGTCGAGCACCACGTCGGCGAGCAGGTGCAGGTCCAGGTAGACCAGCACGTCCTTGGCCTCGAGGTCGGTGGCGTTGAGCGGGTCGATGCCCCGGATCACCCGCCAGTACTGCGGGGTGTCCTCGTCGAGTGCGGCCAGGTCCACCGAGGCCGACCGGTCCGACTCGCTGTCGTTGTGGACGGCTGACGGCTCCGGCTGGAACTTCTGGCCGTCCCATCTGGCGAGCTGGATCGCGCCGGTGAAGGTGGTCTGGCCGGGCGGCGGGATCACCGAGAGGAGCAGCCGGTCGTTGTCGGCGTCGCTGGCGAAGTAGACCGCGTTGCCGTTCGGGAAGGTGTCGGGGTCGGACTGCGGGAAGGGCGGGGGCGGGCCGCCGTTCGTCCCCCCCAGCACGGTGAACTTGAGCGGGGCGTTGGCCGCGCCGCCGCCCGCCGTCCCCGGCTGCTCGGTCGCGAGCATGTTCCCGAAGTTGGCCGCCTGGTCACCCGGATCGGTGACCACCGCGAACTGCCCCGCCTGGCCGAGCAGCTGGGTGACCGACTGGGTCAGCGCCTGGAGCACGGCCTGGTCGGCGGTCGGCCCCAGCGCGATGGCCGACAGCTCGGTCCGCTTCAGCACCTCCAGGCGCTCGGGGTGCGCGGGATCGGAGACCGCGGCGCTGAACGAGATCGCGGGGCTGCCCGGCGGCGGCACCAGCGCCACGCCGCCGCTGTTCTCCTGCCCGTCGGTCTCGAGGATGAACTTGTACCGCTTGTTCTCGATGTCTCCGGCGGCTGCCACCAGGTCGATGGCGAAGATCAGCCCGTCACCGATCGGGGTGAAGTTGCCGGGCGCGCCGAAGTCGACGGTTCCGGCGTTGATCGCCTTGACGGCGTCGTCCACGCTGGTCAGCGGCAGCAGCGTGAGGATCTCGGGGGACGGCGGCCCCGTGCGGAACCCCTGGACGTCGTCCGAGAAGGCCACGATGGCGACCCGGTCGCCGTCGTTCACGCCCGGCCCGCCGTTGAACCCCTGCCGCAGGCCGCCGAGCAGGTGCACCAGGGACCGGCCGGCCAGCTTGGCGTTGTCGTAGCGGCTCTCCAGCGCCATGCTGCCCGAACGGTCGAGGACGAGAACCACCACCTCGGGGCCTGAGCTGACGGTCATCGTCACCGGGTCGCTCGTGTTGTGCAGGAACTGGCCGTAGCTGCCGTGCGGGTCGCCGAACGTCGCGGTGACGGTCAGCGGGTCGGCCACCGGCTCGTACACGGTCGGCAACCCGACCGGGATGGTCGAGATCAGGGTCGGGTCGACGGGCAGTCCGTTGAGCGGGAGCGCGCCCGTGTGCGCCCACTGGTACCTGGGCGTGAGCACGTCCGGCAGCGTCCCGCTGAAGGCGACGGTGCCGCCGGTGGCGGTCGCGGCGGACAGCTCGACGGTCTGGCCCTCGGTCGCGTTCGCCGGCACGGCGAGCACCGCCTTGGGGTCGCTGGCCAGCCAGTTGACGTGGATCTGGGCGGCCGACAGCGTCATCTGGCCCACCGGGGCGGCCTTCGCGACCCGCAGCTCCCACTCCTCGTTCAGTCCCTGGTTGCCCCCGTTGTTCTCCTGGATGTGGATGACGAGCTGGGTCGGGTCGCCGTTGCTCGCGTCGACGAGGTACTGCGCGACCGCCACCTGGCCGGTGGTGGGCAGGTTCACGGTGATGCTGGTGTTGGTGTCGTTGTTGGTCCGGGTCAGGGTCGCGGTCAGCGGGGCGCCGTCGTTCGGAAGGCTCACCGAGATGGTCGCGATGTCCCCCGCGTTGAGGTCCGCGTCGAAGCTGGCGATGAAGGCCTTGGAGTTCTTGATGGTGTAGCTCTGGGCGCCCGGGGACAGTGGGCTGACGGTGGGCGGTGGCATTGGTGCTCCTTCAGATGGCGGTGATGATCCGTTTGGCGAACAGGTCGAGGTCGGTACCGCCCTTGGTGCTCGTCCAGAGCAGCCAGAGACCGGCGTTGGGAACGAAGGTCAGGTGCGGGCGCACGTTGCTGGACGGGCCGGGGCCGATCCGCTGCGGCGCCCCCCACTGGCCGGTGATGGGGTGGCGGCGGCGCAGCAGGATCTCGCTGGCCCCACCGCCGAGGGTGTGGCTGGTGGCGAGGTAGACCGCGCCGTCGGCGTCGCGGACGGCCACCGGCTGGACCTCGCTGGCGTCCGTGTCGGGCAGCCGCAGCGTGCCGGGGGTGGCGCCGCCGGAGTTGACGGCGGCGACGCTCAGGCCGCCGCCGTCGCGGTAGAAGACCAGCGCGTCGGTGGCGGTGAGGGGCAGTACGAAGACGTCCAGCGCGCTGGCGGCGGCGACGACGGGGACCTGGTCGAAGGTGGCCGGGTCGAACGGGTTGCCCGAGGCCGGCACCGGGGTCATCCTGGCCACCCGCAGGTTGGTGCCGTCCGCGTAGCCGAGCCACACGACGGTGCCGATGCCCGCCGCGTGCAGGTCCCGCTGGCCGGTCTGGGTGGCGGGGGGCACGTTCACCGGGTTGGTGTCCAGGAACGTGCTGTCGGTGTGCCGGTACCGCCGGTACTGCCACACCTTGTTGCTGGCGTTGCTGGGCACCTGCTGGGTGAGGAACACGACCTCGTCCCCGGACAGGACGGCGCGCACCGACTGGTTGCCGAGGCTGGCGGTGGAGGCCACCACGGTCTCCGTCGCGCCGGGGAGGTTGGCCAGCGTCGCCCGCTTCATCCGCACCACCGTGCCGGTGAGGTCGAAGTTGGCGTCCTGGTAGGCGACGAGGATCTCCCCGGTCGGCAGCAGCACGCCGGCCGGCTCGAAGTGCGCGACCCCGGTGCTGCTGACCGTCGACACCGCGCCGAACCCGACCTCGGGGTGGGCCGGGTCCAGCCGGGACGCGACGATCTGGTTCACCCCGCCGTTCCGGGGCGACTGCCAGATGGCGACCAGGCCGTTGGTCGCGTCGACGACGCTGGCCCTGCCCAGCGTGTCCACGCCGGTGCCGGGGGCGGCCGCGATGTCGTCGGTGACCGGCAGCCGGCCGGAGAGCAGCGCGTTCACCGTGTCCCGCAGGTTGAGGGCCGGCCGGCCCAGGCCCCGCCGGTAGTCCGCCGCGCTGCGGCCGAGCATGTCCTGGACCAGCACGCTCGGCGCCATCAGCAGGTCGCGGGAGCGCAGGTCGGTCAGGGCGGTCGCGGTGATGGCGGGGGTGGCCGGCTGCCGGGCGAGCTGGGCCAGCGGCAGGTACGAGTGCCCGGCACGGAATTCGGGGTCGGTCGACACCGGCACCGCGCCGCTGCCCGGCCGGACGCGGACCACCCACTCGCGGCGGACCCGGACGGCCGTCTCCACCCCGATCAGGTTGTTGACGAGCGCCGTGTCCTCGGTCGAGGTCACCTCGCGGTCCCAGACGTCGAGGTAGACCAGGTCGTTGCGGGCGACGCTGGGCGGTGCGGCGAGCTCGTCCAGGGTCGGCACGCCCCAGGCGCCGGCCAGGGTCGGGTTGCCGAACAGCGGCTGGGCGGAGTACGCCAGCCGCCCCTCGAGCACCGCGTCGCGGCCGTCGACCAGGCAGCGGCCGGCACCCTCCGGGGTGCCGTTCCCGCCGGTGATGGTGAAGTCGTCGCCGGTGCCCGCGGCCGCCGTCACGCCGGTGACCACCGCGTTGATCGCGCTGACCACCTGGGCGGCGGTGGCGGAGCCGGCCTGGAAGGTGACGGTCTGCGCCGCGCCGCCGTTGACGGACAGGACCAGCGTCATGCCGGCCGTCAGCGCGAACGGTTCGGCGGCCTCGCCGGTCAGCCGGGCCGCCGCCGGCGACCGTACGGCCCGGTGGTTGAGGGCGGTGAACCCGAGCACGGCGGCGGCGGTCGACGCGGCGACGTCGACGTCCACCGACCAGGCCCCGGCGCCGGTCGCGGTCGTGGTGAGCCTGATCGTGCCGACGCCGCCGCCGGCCAGTGGCGCGATGTGGAAGCCGTCGTTGCCGGCGGGCACGCCGTCGCCGACGAACCACTTCAGGAACGCCTGCACCTCGTACCGCCGGATGTCCTCCAGCTCGTTCCAGTCCGCGTCGACCAGCGGCACGCCCTGTTGCAGCCGGACGCCGACGTAGTGCTTGAGCCGGTCGAAGGTGTCGCGGGAGAAGTCGCCCACAGTGGTCCTCCTGGAAATCCCTAGGGCTTGATGAAGACCGTGCGGGTTGTCACCGGCACGAAGTCGGCCAGTTCGCCTGCCAGTCGGATGGTGGTGTCGCCGGTCACCGGTGGGCCGTCCCGCCGCTGGCCGAGGTACAGCCCGACGGTGTCCCTGGCGGCGAGGTCGGTGTCCCGGCGCCCGGTGTCGTAGGTGTAGGTCAGGACGTCGGAGAAGCTGCCGCGCAGCCCGAGCTTGGCGGCCGCGCCGGTGAGCACCGCGGTGGTGCCGGCGTACCGGCTGTCGAGGGTCTGGCTCTCCCCGGAGGGCGTGCCGGCGTGCGGCAGGCTCCGGTTGGACCGGAAAACGAGCAGCGTGCCGGTGCCGGTGGGGACCGCGAGCGGGCCGCTGTCGGTGTACGCGCCGGAGCTGACCTGGCGCGTGCTGCCCCAGGTGGTGCCGGACAGCCGGTTCTGGTGCACGGACCAGCCGCCGTGCTGCGTCGAGGTCCGGTACAGCTCGAGGTCGGCGCCGCTGGCCAGCGCCGCCGGCTGGCGGTCGTGGTAGCCGTCGCCGGCGCGCGGCAGCGCGGTGACCGGCGACCAGTCGGCGACGTTGGGGTCCAGCCCCTGCTTGCTCCGGTACGCCACGTTCCACCTGGTCTGGCCGGCCGGCCCGCCAGGGTCGTGCCTGGCCCAGAACAGCCACAGCCGCTGGCTGGGGTGGGTCGGGTGGAACAGCAGGAACAGGTCGTCGTCGACGCGGGTCGGCTGGCCGCCGTCCAGCGGCAGCGTGGCCGGCGGGTCGGGCTGCCAGCGGGTACCGTCGTGCCGGCTGTAGCGGACCTGCCAGCTCCCGGCGACCCGCTCCAGCCAGAACAGCCACACGCCACCGGTGTTGTCCGCCGCCGCCGCGGGCATCCGCCGCTCGGGGACCGGGTCGTTGAACAACACCTCGGGCGCCGACCAGGTGCCGCCACTGCGGACCGCGGTCTGGAGGTGCCAGCGGCCGTCCGCGCCGGCGCTCTGCCAGAACAGCCGCAGCTTGTCGCCCTGCCGGGCCGCCGCCGGGTGCTTGTCGATGCCGGGCCGGTCCACCACCGGCTCGCTGGCCAGCCACTTCCCGTCGGCCGTGTACCGCTTGGCCCAGATGTCCCAGCCGTGCGCGCGCAGGGTGTGGAAGAAGAACAGCACCGAACCGTCCGCCTCGGGGACGGCGGCCGGGCGGCCGTCGTAGGCGAAGTTCACCGACACCAGCGCGGGCTCGCCGGTCGCGGTCCCGTCGCTGACCGGCGCCGACCACAGGTTCAGCCGCTCCGGCCGGTTGCTGCGGGCGACGTTGTGCACGAACTCCTTGGTCCGGCTGACGACGTCGCCGATCCTGGCCACGGTCGCGTCCAGCGTCGGCACCGCGCCGACGGTCTCGTACAGCCTCGGCGCGCGGCGGATCTCGTTGCGCTGCCCGCTGAGTGGCAGGCCGGCGTCGTTCCGCCAGCCGATCCACTGCGCGAGCAGCGGCAGCAGCGTGCCGTCGACCGCGTCCACGTCGGTGAGGCCGAGAGCGGTCCTGGTGAGGCTGTACAGCCGGTCCAGTTCGCCGCCGGGCAGGTCGAGGAACCGGCGGAGCTGGCCGCCGGGCAGGCCGTCGAAGGTCCTGGTGTCGAGCCGCCGGTAGATCGACGGCAGCAGCGCGTACAGCTGGCCGGCGAAGTCGTACGGCGAGATCGCCGTCGCGCTGACCCGGTTGTGCGGGTCGGGGTCGAAGACCGGCGGATCCCCGGCGAACGGGAACAGCGTGTAGTAGTACGTCCGCTCGCCGGCCAGGTGGAGGTCGGCGGCGGTGGTGGTGCCGGGGTCGTGCGGGACGACCACCCCGTCGTCGGCGGCCTCCGGGTAGTTGTCCGGCCGCCGCACCACCCGCACCTGCGGGAACGGTGCGTCCTCCGGCAGCGTCCAGGCAAGGTCGATCTGGCTGCCGTCGGGGTGGGCGGTGGCGGTGATGGCGGTCAGTCGCATGGTCACCGCCCCGCCCTGGGCACGACTTCGACCTTCATGCCGGCCGTGTAGCCGAGGTCGGTGGGGATGACCGGCACCTCGTTCGGACCGAGCACGATCTTTCCGAGCGGGTCGATCGGCGGACCCGTCGAGTCGGCGCGGCGGAACTCGGTGACGTTCACGAACACCACGCCGGGGATCAGCTGGCTGTCCTCGTAGAACCGGCTCAGGTACAGCGTCTGGTTGAAGGTGACCCTGTCGAAGGCGAGCAGGTCGGCGGCCGCGCGCTGGACCTGGGCGACCACGTCGGCGGTGACGAAGAAGTTCTCGACCGCGATCTGGGCGGTCACCCTGATCGGCACATAGTCCACATCGGACACCTCGACGACCTGGGTGAGCATCCGCTTGTCCTCGAAGAACGCCTTGAGGCCGACCTCGAGCACGTCACTGACCTTCCCGCCGCCCTCCGGCGCGACGAACAGCGTCACCTCGTTCCAGCCGGTGGCGACCGCCCGCACCTTGCCCACCCCCTTGAAGCTGAGGGCGAGCGCCTCGTAGTCGGCGGCGGTGACCGCGCGGCGCAGCGAGCGGAACACCGCCGGGGCCTGCTGGACGGCGTGGGCGATGTCCTCCCGGTCGGCGCCGCCGGTGGCCGGCACCGGGTTGGTGACGGTCGCGCCGAGCAGGCTGAGCTGGGCGGCGTTGGCGATCGTGGTCACCGTGTCCGCCAGCACGTTGCCACCAGGCCCGCCGCCCACCCGGTAGCTGGCCTCGACGGTGGCGCCGGCGTCCGGGATCGCGCCGAACCTGCCGTCGCCGAACACGACCGTGGCCTTGTCGTCGGCGTCCACCTCGACCACGAAGTCCTGCTGGCCCGCCTCGCTGAAGGCGAGGCTCTCCCTGCGGGTCCACGGGGTCACCACGCCGGCCAGCCGGGTGACCACCCGCACGTCGCCGGCGGTCGGCGGCACCGCGCCCGGCGGTCCCAGCAGGATGCGCGGCCGGGCCAGCGGGTAGCGCTGGTTCGGCGCGGCGGTGGCGGTGCCGAGCACCTCGCCGGTGATCAGCCGGCCCTCCTCGACCGGTACGCCGCCCTGCGCCAGCCCGTACACCCTGCGGCCGGTCCCCGGGTCCGGCGCGATCGCCGCGAAGTCGATGACCAGCGGCGAGTCGCGGACGTACTCGAAGCGGACGCTGGGCCGGTCGCGCCCGCTGCGGGTGGCGAACGCGTCGCCCTTGCCGATGGTGACGGCCTGGTTGGCGGCGCCGGGGACGCTCACCGCCAGGGTGGTCGCCGCCGGCGCGGCGGTGCCCAGCTCGTAGCCGATCAGCCGGAGGTGCTCCTGGACGGCGCGCCGGGTGCGCGCGGTGGCGAGGAAGCTCTCGTTGGCCACCCGGTCCTGGTAGTAGCTCAGGATGTCGCCGAGGTGGGCGAACAGCTCCAGCAGTACGTTCCCGAAGTCGGACTCGTTGGTGAAGTCCGTCCACTCCGGAAGCTTGAGCGGAATCTGTTCCCGCATGGCGCGCAACAGGCTGTCGTAGTCGCGCGCCATGTAGTCGATGACCGGTCGCCCGCCCACCTGCTTGATGTCAGCCATGCGTCTCTCCCCCTACCGGAACTGGACCCGGACGGCCTGCCGGGTGAGGTCGGCGCGCTTGACGTAGGCGACCTCGACGGTCAGCACCTCGTCCTGGGCCTGCACGTCCACGCCCATCACCACCAGCGCGTCCCCCAGCCACCTGGCCAGCGCCTCGCCGACGGTGAACTCCACGGCGGCGGCCATCACCGCGTTGTTCGGGTCGAAGGCCAGGTTGAACAGCCCGCACCCGAAGTCCGGCAGGTTCACCCGCTCGCCGGGGGCGGTGAAGAGGACCTCGATGACCTTGCCGCGTAGTTCCGCGTCGTCGCCGTCGGCGGGCGCCACCGAGCCGCCCGGCGCGACCTGGAAGGGGAAGCCGACGGTGCTCACCGGACCAGCCCGGCGCCGTTGTTGTTCTGGGCGACGGTGACCGGCGCCGGCACGTTCAGCGCGGCCACGGTCACCGCCCCGCCGGCCGACACCCCGGTGACCTCCAGGTTGCCTACCAGGTGGTTCACCACACCGGTGGCGATCGCGAACGCGAGGTGCCGCCAGCCGTCCCTGGCCGCCGCGAGCGTCGCCTGGGCGGCCGGCTTCCCGGCCGCGTCCGCGGCGTCCACCGCGGCCTGCAACGGCGGTGCCAGCAGCGCGTCGAACTGGTCGAAGATCGCCTTGCTCATGCCCGTGTCGGCGGCGGCGGATCCGATCGTCAGTGCCATCACTCCACCGTGTGTTTCTGCGAGAGCGGAACGGTCAGGGTCAGCGGCACCATCGGCGGCCCGGTGGGCGCGCCGAGGTTGCCGAGGTGCTGGTGGGTCATCAGGCTGGTGAGGAACGACTGGACCTGGATGGCGAGCTGGTTGCCGAGGACGAGCGGCTCGGTGGCGCCGTCCCCGCCGACCTGCACGCCGCTGCCGCCGACCGTGATCTGGGTGCCGGACGACCGCAGCACCACACCGTCGGAGGTCATCGCCAGTTCGTTGCCGTTGCCGTCGGTGATCGTGATCCCGTCGCTGTTCAGCGTGATCACGTTGTGGTTGACGGCCTCCACGATGGTGACCAGCTCTCCGGAGTCGGCGTCCTCCAGCTGGATCGTGTGGCCCTTCCGGGTCTTGATGATCTTGCGGGTGGGCGGCCCGTCCGGCCGGTCCTGCTCGGCGCCGGCCGCGTCCTGCGGCTTGGGCAGCTGGCTGTCCCCGCCGTCGCGGGTCCAGTAGCTGCCGACCCAGATCGGGAACTCCAGGTCGCCCTCCTCGAACTCGACCCACACGCCCGCGCCCGGGTCCGGGACGAACAGGAACCCCTCGTCGGCGGCGCCCCCGTACGGCGTGCACGGTGTCGCCCAGCCGGTCACCACGTCGGGGCCGAGCACGCTCGGCACGGTGACCTTGAGCCGGCCGAGCCCGGCCGGGTCGTCGTTGTCCACCACGGTGCCGCGGTACTTGCCGTAGAACCGGCGCTCCAGCCGGTCCACCAGCCCGGCCACGATCCGCTCCAGCGCCGCGTGGTCCCCGTCCGTCCTCACGCGCCCACCCCCGTCCCGGCGAAGTCCTCGGCGCCGGTGGGCATCAGCGCGTTCCGCTTGGCGCGGAAGGTCTGCGTGTACCCGCCGCCGTCGAAGCGGTGCGTGACATGGGTGACGTAGTAGAGGCCACTGTGCGTCTCGCCGATCCCCTTGACGGTGACCGTGCGGCGCGGCAGCAGGACGTTGCCGTACTCGTTGGCCGCGACCTCGCCCTCGGCGGTGACGAACCAGTCGCCCTGGTCGACCAGGCCCTGGGCGAGCGCCGCCATCTCGGCCTCGCCGGTGGCGACGGTCCGGGCGACCTGGACAAGCCCCGGCTGCATACCGGGGCCGAGCAAGCTGGCCGGCGGGCGCGCGCCGAGCGCGGTCAGGCTGCCGGTGTCGACGGTGCTCCGGAGTACCTCGCCGGTGTCGTGGTCGAGCTGGAACATGGCGACGCTCACCGGCGCCAGCGCGTTCACCTCGAGGCTGAACCTGGTGACGTTGGTCCGATCTCCGAAGTGGACGGCCAGCACCGGCTGCGGGTCGTCGTCGACGGCCGGCGGCTGGAAGAAGCCGGTGTCGCCGTCGACGAAGCACTCGTACCCGTTGCGCAGCGCCAGCCGCTTCAGCAGCCGGATGTCGGTCTCCCGTTGCAGGACCGTCGACACCTCCTCGTCGTGCACGATCTCGGTGTCGGTCACCTGCGCGGTCAGGCCGTAGGACTCGAACGTCTCGGCGGCGATGTCGCTGTCCTTCTTGTTCGGCCAGTCCTTGACCCTGTCCGCCCGGTCCATCAGGACGGTGGCGTCCATCCCCCAGATGGCCAGCCGGCACTGCTCCAGGCCGGGGCCGAACTCGGGGCGCAGGTGGGTGACGAAGCCGGTGATGAGCCTGCGCGTGTCGTCGGCCAGCCCGGCGGTGACGACGACCCTGGTCCACAGCGCGAACCGGTCGTCGTCCAGGAACGGCCACGACCCGTCCGGGGCCAGCAGCAGCGCCACGGTCAGCCGGAACATGCCGGCGAGCTGGTCGTCCAGCTCGACCTCGAGGCTGACCAGTTCGGCGTCGAGGTCGGTCAGCTGCACGCCGCCGATCTCGATGAGCAGGTTGTCGTGTCGCATGGCCGGCTACCCGCTGACCGGCGGTGGGATGACGATCCGCTGGCCGGCACGGTGGGCCTCGACGGCCGGCCCGGCGGCGAAGCCGGCCAGCTCGATCGCGTGCAGCAGGCCGGTCGCGTCGAGGTGGACCCGGTTGTAGGTCACCACGACCGCCTGACTGGCGAGCTCGGGCCCGCCCGGCCGGGTCGGCGGCGCGACGTCCTCGGCCAGCGTGACCGCCTCGACGCCGACCGTCCCGGCCAGCCGCTGGAGGAGCACGGCGAGCGGCGGCGGCGAGGCGGGTCCGAGGAGCGGGAACCGGGCGGTCGCCACCGGCTCGGCGCCGAGCAGCGCCAGCGGCGAGACGACCTGCGGGTTCGCGTCGCAGATGCGCCAGTACAGCAGCGGCTGGCCGTAGTACGTCTCGGCGAGCTGGTCCAGCCGGTCGCCGGAGCTCACCGTGTGCGTGAACGTCCCGGTCACCACCGGCAACGGGCGGGAGTCCTTGGCGGCCACCACCCGGCCCTTGGCGTCGAGAACCGCGATGTCGGGGACCGACCGGTATCTGGAGATCTTGTTGAACATCCGCCTCACCCCGGGATCACGACGTCGTGGAGCGCGGCGGTGTCGGCGACATTGAGCAGCGAGAGCGCCTCGGCCGCGGCCTTGGAGGCGCGGTACGGCGGGTTCTTGCCCTCGATGACGGTCAGGCTGACCGCGACCGTCGCCTGGACCGGGTACAGGTCCGCGCTGAACTCGGTCTCGGTGATGTCCATGCTCTCGACGTTCACCGGCAGCACGCGCTTGCGGCCGAAGACGAACAGGACCAGCGGCGGGTTGGCGCCGCGCGTGAAACTGAACCCGTCCGCGTCGCCGAGCAGCGCCCCGGCCAGCTCGCTCTCGTCCTTCGGGTACATCATCTGCTCGAGGGTGGCCAGCTGCGGCGCGATGCCGAACTGCTCGGCGACCGGGTCGTTGTCGTCGATCCGGTCGGTGGCGTCGAGCCGGATGTCGAACCCGATGGTGTGGTCGCTCACCGTGACGAGCTGCTCCTTCTGGAGGTCGAACAGGTTGGAGACCCGCGCGCGGCGCTGCCGGTCGGTGAGCGGCGGCGCCTTCGCGGCCGTGTCACCGGGGTCGGCCGGGAACGAGAAACTCAGCCCGTGGTTGCGCACCAGCTGGGTCGGGTTGAACTGGAACGCCACGAACAGCGGCGGCAGGCTCAACCCCAGCTCGACGAAGGCGCCGCGCAGCACCCTCGGCCGGTACGGATATCCGTCGCTCACCGCGGCGATCCCTTCTCGCCGGCAGGCCCTGGCCAGAGCTTGCCGAGGTTCTCGAACTCCTGGCGGGCGCCGCGGTCGAGGCGGGCGCGGTCGACGGCGCCGCCGGCGGCCGCGGCGAGGAACGCCGCGTTCAGCGCGATGTTCCTGATGTTCGCGCCGGCCACCGGGTAGGCGGCGGCCAGCTCGGCGAAGTCGACGTCGGGCGCCAGCGGGACCCGCGGCGGGAACATGCCGCGCCAGATGCGCTCCCGGCTGGCCGCGTCGGGGAACGGGAACTCGACGATGAACCGGAGCCGCCTGGTGAACGCGTCGTCCATGTTCTGCCGCAGGTTGGTGGCCAGCACCACCAGGCCCTCGTGCTCCTCCACCTTCTGCAGGAGGTAGCTCGTCTCGATGTTGGCGTACCGGTCGTGCGCGTCCGAGACCTCCGTGCGCTTGCCGAACAGCGCGTCCGCCTCGTCGAAGAACAGGATCGCGTTGCCGTCCCTGGCGGCGGTGAAGATCCGGTCCAGGTTCTTCTCGGTCTCGCCGATGTACTTGCTGACCACCCCGGACAGGTCCACTTTGTACAGATCGCGGCCCAGGTCGACGGCCAGCACCTCGGCGGCCATCGTCTTGCCCGTGCCGGGCGGCCCGCTGAACAGCACGCTGAGCCCGGTGCCGTGGCTGACCTTGCCGCCCATGCCCCAGGTGCCGTAGACGTGGTGGTGGTACCGCACCTGGCCGCGGATGTCCCGCAGCCGCGACAGCCGTTCCGGCGGCAGCACCAGGTCGTCCCAGCCCGCGCGCGGCCGCACCTTCCTCGCGAGGGTGCCCAGGTCCTGGTCGGACAGGTCCCGGCAGGCGGCGTACAGGTCGGCCATGGTGAGCGGGCGCGGCTCCGGCGCGGTGAGCCGCCGGTGGTCGGCGGCGGCGAGCGCGGCCCGGATCCGGCCGGCCGGCAGCCGGTACGCGGCGGCAAGCTCGGCCGCCCAGCCGTCCGGGTCGACGGCGTGCCCGGACAGGGTGTGCCGCCAGAGTGCCGCGCTCTCGGCCGGGTCCGGCAGCGGCACGTCGACCAGGTGGACGGCTGCGCCGCCGATCGAGGTGGCGGGAGCCTGGCCCGCCTCCGCGGTGAGGAACGCCAGGCCGCCGAAGTCGGCGACGGCCTCGGCCAGCGCCGCCCGCAGCGACCCGGCGTCCGGGCCAGCCAGGCCGTCGGCGCCGGCAAGGTGGACGGCGCCGTCACGCAGCAGGGCGTCGCGGAAGGCCAGCCGGAGCAGTCGCTCCCCCTCGGCGGACCTGGCGAGTGCGGCCGCGTCGAGGCTGACGAGCGGGCGGCCCAGCTCCGCGCTCACCCGGGCCGCCAGGTCGGCCTTGCCGACGCCGGCGGGGCCGCGCAGGTAGCACACGAGCGGCCGGCCCTGGCGCAGGTGGTGGTCGGCCAGCCGGACCAGGCCGGCGGCCAGGTCGGCGGCCAGGTCGGCAGCCGGGCCGGCGGCCAGGCCGCCCGGTGAGTCCGCCGCGGGCAGGCACAGCGCGGCCTTGCCGACCAGCCGGGGATCGAGGGCGGCCACCCCTGTCAGGTACTGGCAGATTCCCGGGTCAAGCGCCAGGAACTCGGCGAGCGCGGACGAGCCGGACGGGCTCAGCGGGTCGTCGACGGTCCGCAGCACGCCGGCGCGGAGCAGGGTCCCGCCGCCGGACAGCAGGGCGCGGGCGGCCCAGCGCTCCCGCTCGGTGGGGTACAGCAGCTCCAGCACCAGGTCGACGCTCGGGCGGCGGCGGGTGATGTCGTCCTGAAGGTAGGCGTACAGCCGGTCGTACTTGCGCCGCAGCTCCGGGGCCAGACAGACGACGACGGCGAGCAGCTCGTCCGGCGACAGCCCGAGCAGGCGGCCCAGCGCGGGCAGGGCCAGGCGGACGCCGTCGGCGGCGCTGCGCCGCACCCTGGTATCGATGTCGGCGGAGAGCAGCTCCAGCGCGGCGAAGTCGGCGATCGGGCCCGCCGAGGCCGGTTCGGGCCGGTCACCCGCCGGGCTCAGCAGCCAGTCGACCTCGTCGCGGGTGACGTACACCGCGCGTGCCGTCTGCTCCTGCGGCCTCGCCTCGTTCCGCAGGTCCACCGTCGCCAGCCGCAGCCGGATCAGCAGGTCCAGCCGGCGCAGCTCGTCGGCGAGGTGCTCGGCGTCGCCGGCGTACGGGCGGACGCGGACGGCGTCCGTGGGCGGCGCGGTCACGGCTGGATCACCTCGACCTCGGGCACGCCGACCCGCTCGACCCGCTTCGGCACCGGCCGCTGGCTGGCCGGCAGCTTGTCGAGCTGCACGGTGGAGACCTCGTACAGCACCGACAGCCGGAACGGGTGCGTGAAGGTGGTCCAGATCCGGCCGAGCTCCTCCGGATCCAGCGACTGGTTCGCGATCTGGAGCCGCTCGGTGGCGTCGGCGAGGCCCGGGTCCAGGTACCGGGGCGGGACGACCGCGTTCTCGTAGAACACCCGCATGGCCTCGCCCAGGATCTGGTGCGCGGCGGCGTTGCCGTCCTGCGGGTCGTTCGGCGCGTACGGCGTCACCAGGTAGTAGAGGACCAGCGACAGCGGCGGCGGCACCAGCACGTCGGGCGCGCCGGGGCGGACCATCCAGTCCTCGTTCTTCAGGAACGGGTTCTCCGCCAGGCGGTACAGGAACAGGTTGATCCGCCGGCTGCTGCCGGTCTCGTCGGGCGCCAGGATGCTGACGTCGACCGGCGGGTCGAGGCGCATCTCGCCGGTCAGCAGGTTGCGCAGCGACGCGCTCACCATCCCGATCGCGGTGGAGGCGCTCATCGCAGCACCCTGAGCGGCTGCCGGCCCAGGTACCGCCGGTCCCAGAACGCCGCGGTACCGGGCGGCACCGGCCGATCGGCGGGCACGGCAGCCGCCGCCCTGCCGGCGGGCTGGGCCGGCCGCCGCGCGGCGGGCGGCGGCGGTTCGCTGGTGGTGGTGTCCGGCGGCCCGGCATTCTCCGGCCGGTCGGGCACGCGCTGCCGGCCGGCCGGGGCCTGCCCGCGAGCTTCCCGC
>JBJMIH010000295.1:0-8291 GCA_045806985.1 Mycobacteriales bacterium
CACGAGCGAGGCGAAGGTTGAGATCCGGTCGCGACACGGCGCGCATCGTGACATGACGTCCTAAAAAAGGGAACAATCATCATCGATATAGCTGAGACGGGTTTGTGCCGCTGGTGCCGGTGTGCCCCAGCACCGGTGGCACCTGACATTGTGGAGTAGTTGCCCCGTGACGCAGACCGCCGTGACCCCGCTGCGCCGCGTCCCGGTCCAGGAGCGGAGCGCCGCCCGTGTAGAACGGATGTTGGACGCGTGTGCCGAGCTGCTCGACGAGATCGGGTACGACGCGACCACCACCAAACTCATCGCCGAACGGGCGAAGGTGGCGATCGGTTCGATCTACCAGTTCTTCCCGGACAAGCGAGCTGTCGTCCAGGCACTCGCCCTGAGATACCTGGGTGCGTTCAGGGACCAGGTGATCGCTCTGTTCAAGGAGCGTTCGTTCGGGGACTGGACCGAGGCGGCCGATGCGGTCGTCGATTGTTACGTGGAGATGCACCGGACCCAGCCAGGGTTGAAGGTGCTTCAGGTCGGGGAGGTGATCGACCAGTACCTGCCGCAGGCCGCCGGGCCGCGGGAAGGCGAGACGGTCGTCCAGGCCGTCGCCGGACCGCTGGGCACCTCGGTAGAGGTGGCCACCCGCGCGGTCACGGTCAGCCTCACCGCCGCCGACGCCGTGCTCAAACTCGCCTTCCGGAGAGATCCGCAGGGTGACGCGGCGCTGGTGGAGGATGCTCGGCGGCTCGTCCGCGGGTACCTCGAGCAAGCCACCGAGGACACGTAGGCAAGCCGAACACATGCCCACGACACCGCCCGGTCATCCGGGCGGTGTTGCGGGACTGTGACGGAGGTCGGCCGACCTCAGCGCCCGGCGAGGAAGCCGGGCAGCGGACGCGGGTCCGGATCCGGGACCAGCTGGCCGTCGCGCTGCCGGTAGTTCCAGCGCGGGCCGTGCGAGAGCAGCGCGTCCAGGCCGGTCAGCAACCGGTCCACGTGCTCCTCGCTGGTGCCCAGGCCGAGGCTGGCGCGCAGCGCCCCCGACTCTCCGCCGGTGAGCCGGCGTACCAGCGGATGCGCGCAGAACCGGCCGTGCCGCACGCCGATGCCGTGCTCCGCGGCCAGCGCGGTCGCCACCAGCCCGTCGTCCAGCCCGCGCACCGTGAACGCGGCGATGCCGACGCGCGGGTGCCCGTCGGCCCACAGCGCCAGTTCCCGTACGCCGCCGCCCAGCGCGGCCAGGCCCGACCGCAGCCTGGTGAGCAGCCGCTGCTCGCGGGCGGCGAGCGCGTCCAGCCCGGCGGTGCGCAGCGTGCGGCAGGCGGCGGCCAGCGCGACCGCGCCCACCACGTTCGGCGACCCCGCCTCGTGCCGGTCCGGAGTGTCGGCCCAGCTCACCCTGGTGTCGTCGACCTGGCGGGTGGCGCCGCCGCCGATCAGGTAGGGCGGGGCGAGCCGGAGCCAGTCGGCCCTGCCGACCAGCGCGCCCACCCCGTACGGCGCGTAGAGCTTGTGCCCGGACAGCGCGACGTAGTCCACGTCCAGCGCGGTGATGTCGATCGGGTGGTGCGGGGCGAGCTGCGCGGCGTCCAGGGCGATCCTGGCGCCGTGCTCGTGCGCGACCTCGGCCAGCTCGGCGATCGGCCAGCGCTCTCCGGTGACGTTGGACGCCCCGGTCACCGCGACCAGGCGCGGGCCGACCGGGAGCCGGCGCAGCGCGGTGTCGAGCCGATCCACCGCGTCCCGCGGTGAGGCCGGGTAGCCGAGCCTGACCACCCGCTGGTGGTGGCGGGCATGGCTCCACGGCAGCAGGGTGGCGTGGTGCTCGCTGTCGAAGACGAGGACGGTCGTGCCGGCGGGCAGGCAGTGCGCGAGCAGGTTCATCGCGTCGGTGGTGTGCCGGGTGAAGATCACCGAGGCCCCGTACGGCGCGTGCACGAACGCCGCCACCTCGCGCCGGGCCTGCTCGTACGCGGTGGTGGCGACCTGCGAGGCGAAGCCGGCGCCGCGGTGGACGCTGGAGTACCAGGGCAGGAACTCCTCGACCGCGTCGCGGACGGCGGCGAGGGCGGGGGCGCTGGCGGCGTAGTCGAGGTTGGCGTAAGGCACCTCGCCGCCGGTCACCAGCGGTACCCGCAGGTCCGCGCCGACGACGGGCGGGGCGGGAGCGTGCGCCGGGTCCGGCAGGACGGTGCTGACCGGAGTGACGTCTCGGGGTGCGTTTCGGGGTACCTGGACAGCGGCGGTCACCGCGCTCCTCCTCGGGGTCCGGGGGACCCCGAGCGGTGGGGTCCGCGCTTGCCCGGCGCGGGTGTCGCGCCTGGCCTGGTCCTCACCCGGGGCACCCCACCGCGGTGGAGGGTTGCCGGCCAGCGAGCCGGGGCTTGACGCTGGCGCTCATGACCTGATCCGAAGTATGCCACAGTGATCCGGAGGCCCCGGAGGGAGTTTTCAGATGCTGGGAACCCGCGGTCCGGCCGTGCTTCTCCTGCTGGCGACCGTCGCCGCCTGCTCCTCCTCGCACCCGTCGAAGAAGCCTCCGGCGCCGCCCGCCGCCGCGCCGAGCACGATCACGGTGACCAGCACCGGGTTCGCCCCCGGCGCGGAGATCCCGGACAGGTACACCTGCCACGGCCACAACGCCTCCCCGCCGCTGGCCTGGTCCGGTCTGCCGCCCGGCACCGCGACGGTGGCCCTGGTCGTCGACGACCCGGACGCGCCCGACGGCACGTACACCCACTGGGTGGTGTGGGACATCCCGGCCGCGACCACCTCGATCGGCGAGGCCACCGTCCCGCCCGGCGCCCGCCAGGGCCGCAACAGCGCCAACGAGAGCCACTGGGACGGCCCCTGCCCGCCCAGCGGCACCCACCACTACCGCTTCACCGTCTACGCCGAACCCCAGCTCCCCGACCTCCCGGCCGGCTCCCCGCTCACGGTCACCCTGCCCGCCCTCCGTACCCGCGCCCTGGCCCAGGGCCGCCTCACCGGCCTGTCGACCGCTACCGGCTGAGGTGGTCGGCGAGCCAGCTGGTGGCGAGGGCGGCGACGGTGTCGAGGGCGCCGGGCTCCTCGAAGAGGTGGGTGGCGCCGGGGACCACGGCGAGTTCGTGCGGGCCGGCGAGCTTGGCGGCGGCGCGCCGGTTGAGGCCGAGTACCTGCGGGTCGTGCTCGCCGACGATGAGCAGCACCGGGGCGGTGACCCGCGGCAGGGCCTGTTCGGCCAGGTCGGGGCGGCCGCCGCGGGAGACGACGGCGGCCACCCGGTCGGGGCGGTCGGCGGCGGCCCGCAGCGCGGCCGCCGCGCCGGTGCTGGCGCCGAACAGGCCGATCGGCAGGCCCTCGGACGGGCCCGGCGCGGTCGCGGCCCAGTCCACGGCGGCGACGAGGCGCTCGCCGAGCAGCGGGATGTTGAACCGGTAGGAGGCATTCCAGCGGTCCTCGTCCTCCTCCTCGGCGGTGAGCAGGTCGAGCAGCAGCGTGCCGAGGCCGGCGGAGTTGAGGTGGTCGGCGACCGAGCGGTTGCGCGGGCTGAACCGGGAACTGCCCGACCCGTGCGCGAAGACCACGATGCCGCCCGCACCCTCGGGGACCGTGAGGTCCGCGGGCAGCCCTACCTGACCCACCTCGACCGTACGCATGTCTCCAGCCTCGTCCGCCGGGCGCGCTGAGGCCAGAGTTTCAGGTCACTACATCGCGGACCGCGAGTACTGCATCACGCAGCGTGACGTCGTCCGCTGGCGGCAGCGCCCGCAGGTCGAGCAGGCACCGGCCGTCCGCGAGCCGGCCCAGCACGGCGGGGTCAGCGCGCCGGAGAACCTCCGCGTACCCGGCCGGCAGGCTCACCGCCGCGCTCGGCAGCACCACCCCGGGCGCGCCTCCCCCACCCACGGTGGCCTCGGCCGGCACCGCCGCCGCGTCCACGCCGGCCGCCCGCAGCTCCGCCGCCAGCCGGTCCGCCCGCTCCCGCAGCCCGGCCACCGGCGCGGCCAGCGCCGCCGCGGTCGGCGTGGCCGGCCCGCACAGGCTGGCCTCCAGCGCGGCGAGCGTCAGCTTGGCCACCCGCAGGGCGCGCGCCAGCGGGTGCCGGCGCAACCGCTCCACCAGGTCGGCCCGGCCCAGCAGCAGCCCGGCCTGCGGCCCGCCGAGCAGCTTGTCGCCGCTCGCGGTGACCAGGTCCGCGCCGTCGGCCAGCACGGTGGCGGCGTCCGGCTCGCCGGGCAGCGCCGGATGCGGGGCGAGCAGCCCGGAGCCGATGTCGACCACGACCGGCACGTCGACCACGACGGCCAGCTCGCGCACGGGTACCGCCGCGGTGAACCCGCTCACCGTGAAGTTGGACGGGTGCACCTTCAGCACGAACCCGGTGTCCGGCCCGACCGCCTCGACGTAGTCGGCCAGCACGGTCCGGTTGGTCGTGCCCACCTCGCGCAGCCGCGCACCGGTGCTGACCAGCAGTTCCGGGATGCGGAAGCCGTCGCCGATGGCGACCATCTCGCCCCGGCTGAGGACGATCTCCCGGCCGGCGGCGAGGGCGGTGGCGGCGAGCGCCAGCGCGGCGGCGTTGTTGTTCACCACGTGCACCGCGCCGGCGGCCGGCACCCGGGCGGCGAGCGCGGCGAGCGTGCCCCGGCCGCGCCGGCCCCGGCGGCCGGTGGCGAGATCCAGCTCCACGTCGGTGGTGCCGGCCGCGGCGACCAGCGCCTCCGTGGCCGCCGCCGACAGCGCGGCACGGCCCAGGTTGGTGTGCAGGAGCACCCCGGTCGCGTTGAGCACCGGCCGCAGCGTGGTGGCGGTGGCCGGCAGGGCGGCCAGGGCCGCCTCGGCCACCTGGTCCGGGGCCAGCTCGCCGGCCCGGCAGCGCTGCTGGCTGGCGGCGACGGCGCGCTTGACCAGGTCCCGGCCGAGCCGGGCGGCGGCCTCGGCGAGGCGGGGATCGGCCAGCACCGCGTCGGTCCGCGGCACCCGCCGGCGTACGTCCGTCACGTGCCCACCCTACGTGGGAGGCTGGTCACATGCGGCTCACTCAGTACGCGCACGGTGGTGGCTGTGCCTGCAAGATCCCGCCCGGCGAGCTGGAGGAGGTGGTCGCCGGGCTGGCGCCGGCGACGCCGGTCCGCGACGACGGTGTGGAGCCGGCCGAGCTGCTGGTCGGCCTGGAGTCCGGCGACGACGCGGCGGTCGTCAGGCTGCCCGGCGGCGGTGGCGGGCTGGTGCTGACCATCGACTTCTTCACGCCGGTGGTGGACGACCCGTACGACTGGGGCCGGATCGCGGCCGCGAACGCGCTGTCCGATGTGTACGCGATGGGCGGCACCCCGCTGGTGGCCGTCAACCTGCTCGGCTGGCCCCGGGACGTGCTGCCGTTCGAGCTGGCCACGGAGGTGCTGCGCGGCGGGGTGGCGGTGGCGGCCCAGGCCGGCTGCCACGTGGCCGGCGGGCACAGCGTGGACGACCCCGAGCCGAAGTACGGCATGGCCGTGACCGGCCTGGTCGACCCGGACCGGTTGATGCGCAACGACAGCGGGGCGCCGGGCCTGCCGCTCACCCTCACCAAACCGCTCGGGATCGGCGTGCTGAACAGCCGGCACAAGGCCACCGGCGAGCCGTTCCCGCAGGCGATCGCGGCGATGACCACCCTGAACCGGGACGCGGCGGTGGCCGCGGTGGCCGGCGGCGCCCGCTGCGCCACCGACGTGACCGGCTTCGGGCTGCTCGGCCACCTGCTGAAGCTGGCCAGGGCGAGCGGGGTGAGCGCCGTGCTCGACCACGCGGCGGTGCCCTATCTGGACGGTGCCAGGGAGGCGCTGCGGGACGGGTACGTGAGCGGCGGAACCCGCCGGAACCTGGACTGGGTGGCGCCGCACGCCGATCTGTCCGCTGTGGACGAGGGCGAGCGGCTGCTGCTGGCGGACGCGCAGACCTCGGGTGGGTTGCTGGTGGCCGGGGAGGTGCCGGGGTACCCCGTCATCGGCGAGCTGGTGCCGCGCGCGGAGGCTCTCGTCACGGTGCGGTGAGGCGGTCGCGCTGCGGGGTGACCGTGTACCTGGGGTCCCGGGTGGAGGTCAGGCCGGCCTCGAAGATGCCGTACCGGCTGCACAGGGCGCTGGCGATGAGGGCGGCTCCGGAGAGGGCGGTGGTCAGGCGGTTCCTGGCGAGGACGGCGCCCAGGCCGCCGGCCAGGCCGACGGCGCGGGAGGCGACCAGCCAGCGTTTGGCCGGGCCCTCGCGGTAGGGCTCGCTGACCAGGCCGTGCGCGCGTTCGGCGCGGGTGGCGGCGGTGAGTTCCATGGCCAGGCCGGCGACCGCGACGCGGCGGGCGGGGGCGGTTTCGGTGGGTGGGGCGAGGAGGAGGGCCGCGCCGGCCGCCGAGGTCATCGCGCTGCCGGCGAAGACGAACGGCAGTTCCCGCCACGACTCGTGCCAGGTCGGGGCGGCGGTGTCGGCCAGCAGGACGGCGGTGTACGTGGTCATCGCCGGGCCGAGCACCGCGGAGCCGGCGGCGGCCAGGCGGCCGGCGGTGGAGGCGCGGCCGGTCAGTTCGGCCGCGGCGGCGGCCGCGGACAGGCCGGAGAAGGGGGCGAGCACCCACGAGCCGACCGACAGCGGCGAGGTGGGCTTGAAGACCCGCAGCATGTTGAGGAACCGTTCCGGCCGGCCCAGGTCGTGCACGAGGAGGCCGGCCCCGGCGCTGGACCCGGCCGCCGCGACCAGCCGCCCTACCCGCCGCATCGCCGGCCGGCCGGTGCTGTCGGCGAGGACGCCGAGCAGGGCGGACGCGCCGGCCGTGCCGCCGAGGAACAGGTACAGCGGTACGTGCGGCTTCTTCCACGTCGGCGGCTTGACGATCGGGTGCCCGTAGTACGAGGTGAACTCGGCGGGCGGCACCGCCAGCCGTTCCCGGCGCGGGCTCATGAGCGCCCTCCCAGGAACGCGGCGGCGACCGTGGCGACGACCGCGCCGGCGGCCAGGGCCGCCTGCTTCCACATCGACGGCAGGTCGTGGGTGGTCACCACCGGGTCGGGTGGCAGCCCGTAGGTCTCCGGCTCGTCCAGCAGCAGGAAGAACGCGCCCGCGCCGCCGACCCCGTCGTCCGGGTCGGCGCCGTACAGCCGGGCGGACTCCTCGCCGGCCGCCCGCAGCGCGTCGACCCGCTCGGCGGCCCGCTCGCGCAGCTCGTCCAGCGGTCCGAACTGGATGGAGTCGGTGGGACACGCCTTGGCGCAGGCCGGTTCGAGGCCGGCCCCGACCCGGTCGTAGCACATCGTGCACTTGAACGCCCTGCCGTCGTCGGGCCGGAGGTCGATGACGCCGTACGGGCAGGCCGGCACGCAGTACCCGCAGCCGTTGCAGACGTCGTCCTGGACGACCACCGTGCCGAACTCGGTCCGTACCAGCGCGCCGGTCGGGCACACGTCCAGGCAGGCCGCCCTGGTGCAGTGCTTGCACACGTCCGACGACATCAGCCACTTGACCCGGCCGTCGGCCTCGGGCTTCTCCACGAACGCCACGTGCCGCCAGGTGTTCGCGCCGAGGGCGACCGTGTTGTCGTAGGACTTGCCGGACAGGCCGAGCACGTCGCTGGGCACGCCGTTCCACTCCTTGCAGGCCACCTCGCACGCCTTGCAGCCGATGCACACGCTGGTGTCGGTGAAGAAGCCGACCCGCGGCGGGTGCTCGCCGTACCCGGCGCCGCCGGCCGGGTCGACAGCGCCATGGAACGGGGCGTCGATCATGCGGGCTCCTCCTCCCCGGCCGCGCGGCGCCGGTAGTCCTCCACCAGCCGGCGCAGGGCCGGCCCGCGCGGCCGGCGGCCCGGCCGGATGTCGCAGGTCGCCGCCTTGCTCTCCTGGATGTGGACGTTCGGGTCGAGCGCCACGCCGAGCAGGTCGTTGGCGGAGTCGCCGGTGCTGAGGCCGTTGCCGCCCCAGTGGTACGGCAGGCCGATCTGGTGGATCGTGCGGCCCTCCACCACCAGCGGCCGGATCCGCCGGGTGACCAGCACCCGCGCCTCGACCGCGGTGCGGGCGGTGACGATCGTCGCCCAGCCGCCGTGCTCCAGGCCGCGCTCGTGCGCCAGCTCCGGTGACACCTCGCAGAAGAACTCCGGTTGCAGCTCGCTCAGCACCGGCAGGCCGCGGCTCATCCCGCCGGCGGTGTGGTGCTCGGTGAGCCGGTAGGTGGTGAAGGCGTACGGGTACACCTCGCTGACCGGCGCGAGCAGCGGGTTCCGCTCCGGGCCGCCGATCTCCTGGTGGGCGGGGCTGGACTGCCACTTGTACAGGGGGTTGCGCACC
>JBJMIH010000296.1:0-16005 GCA_045806985.1 Mycobacteriales bacterium
ACGACGGCGGGAACCTTGCCGGCCCGACGGGTGCGCCGCGCGCCACCCTTGCCGAACTCGGTGCGGGGCTCGGCGACGATGCGTACCTCGGACACGGTCGTGCTCTCCTCGTAAGACGTCTACGGCGGAATGCTGGAAGTCTGCTACCGCGTCCCGCACGCCCCCCGCTGTCAGGCGGGCGGGCCAGCAGGCGATATAGCGCGGCGCGACCTGGAAAGTCTAGTGGAGGCCCCGGGCAGGCGGGAAATCGGCCCCTTCCCGCCCGGTACGCGCCCCCACCGACGACGTTACGCCTGGCCGTCAAACAGGCTGGTCACCGAGCCGTCGGCGAAGACCTCGTGGATGGCGCGGGCGATCAGCGGCGCCACCGACAGCACGGTGAGCTTGTCGAACCTCTTCTCCGGCGTGACCGGTACCGAGTTGGTGATCACCACCTCGCGGATCCGGCTGTTCTTCAGCCGGTCCACGGCCGGGCCGGACAGCACGCCGTGGGTGGCCGCCACCACCACGTCCCGGGCGCCGGCCGAGAACAGCGCGTCCGCCGCCTTCACGATCGTGCCGCCGGTGTCGATCATGTCGTCGACGATCACGCAGGTACGGCCCTCCACCTCGCCGACGACCTTGTTGGCCACCACCTGGTTGGGCACCAGCGGGTCGCGGGTCTTGTGGATGAAGGCGAGCGGGCAGCCGCCGAGCCGGTCGGTCCACCGCTCCGCCACCCGCACCCGGCCCGAGTCGGGCGCGACCACGGTGGCCTCCCGCGTGTCGAGCGTGCTGGCCACGTGGTCGGCGAGCGCGTTCAGCGCGTACAGGTGGTCGACCGGGCCGTCGAAGAAGCCCTGCACCTGGGCGGTGTGCAGGTCCAGGGTGATCAGCCGGTCCGCGCCGGCGGTCTTGAACAGGTCGGACACCAGCCGGGCCGAGATCGGCTCCCGGCCGCGGTGCTTCTTGTCCTGCCGCGCGTACGGGTAGAACGGCGCCACCACCGTGATCCGCTTGGCCGACGCCCGCTTCAGGGCGTCGAGCATGATCATGGTCTCCATCAGCGACTTGTTGACCGGCGCTGCGTGGGTCTGGATGACGAACGCGTCGGACCCGCGGGCCGACTCGTCAAACCGCACGTAGATCTCGCCGTTCGCGAAGTCGTAGAGAGAGGTCGGCGTGAGCTCGACCTCCAGGCAGCGGGCGATCTCCTGCGCCAGGTCAGGGTGTGACCTGCCGGCGAAGAGCATGAGCCGCTTGCGGCCCATCATCTCGATGCTGCTCATTCCGTTTCCCGCCCCTGTCACTGGTTCCGTCAGCTGAACCGACCCCGGACCCGTCACCGGTCTTCCAACCCTCCGTCGTCATCAGTCTTCCCGACGGCCGCCTCGCGGGCCCGCCGGGCTGCCTCGGCGGCCGGAGTACCCGGCCGGTTGGCCTCCACCCAGCCCTCGAGGATCCGCTGCGGCCCGCCGGACACGGCCAGCGCGCCCGGTGGCACGTTCCGCCGTACCACCGTGCCGGCGCCCGTGTACGCGCCGTCGCCCACCTCGACCGGGGCGACGAACATGTTGTCCGAGCCGAGCCGCGCGTGGCTGCCGATCTTCGAACGGTGCTTGCGCACCCCGTCGTAGTTGACGAAGACCGAGGAGGCGCCGACGTTCGTGTACGCGCCGATCTCGGCGTCGCCCACGTAGGTCAGGTGCGGCACCTTCGTGCCCTCACCGATGTCGGCGTTCTTGGTCTCCACGTACGTGCCCACCTTGGCGCCGCGGGCCATCACGGTGCCGGGGCGCAGGACCGCGAACGGGCCGACCTGGCAGTCCGGACCGATCTCGGCGCCCTCGCACTGGGCCCTGACCACCCGGGCGCCCGCGCCCACCCGGGTGCCGGACAGCGTGCTGTCCGGGCCGATCTCCGCGCCCTCCGCGACCGCGGTACCGGCATGCAGCTGGGTGTTCGGGTGGATCACCACGTCGCGGGCGAGGGTGACGTCCACGTCGATCCAGGTGGTCTCGGGGTCGACGATCGTGACGCCGTCACGCATCCACCGGGTGGCGATCCGGTCACGCAGCACCCGGCGCAGGCCGGCGAGCTGCACCCGGTCGTTGACGCCCTCGGCCTCGCGGTGGTCGGCGACGGTGACCGCGCCGACCGGCAGTCCCGCGTCCACGAACAGCCCGATCACGTCGGTGAGGTACTCCTCGCCCTGCGCGTTCGCGGTGGTGAGCTTGCCGAGCGCGTCGCGGAGCGGGCCGGCGGCGAACGCGTACACCGCCGTGCAGATCTCCCGGACCGCCCGCTCGTCCTCGGTGGCGTCCCGGTGCTCGACGATGCGGGTGACCTGGCCGTTCGCGTCGCGCAGCACCCGGCCGTACCCGGTCGGCTCCGGGACCACCGCGGTGAGCAGTGTCGCCGCGTTGCCGGCGGCCGCGTGCTCGGCGACCAGCGCCTCGAGGGTGTCGGCGGTGAGCAGCGGGGTGTCGGCGGGCAGGACCAGTACGGTGCCGTCGCCCACCAGGTCGGTACCGGCCAGCGCGAGCCTGGTGGCGTGCCCGGTGCCGTGCTGCACGTCCTGGACGACCGGCACGGCGGCCGGCGCGAGCTCGGCGAGGTGCGCGGTGACCTGGTCACGGCCGTGGCCGACGACGACCAGCAGGTGCTCGGGGTCCAGGCCGCCGGCCGCCGCGACCAGGTGGCCGAGGAGGCTGCGCCCGGCGAGGTCGTGCATCACCTTGGGGGTGGCCGACTTCATCCGGGTGCCTTCGCCAGCGGCGAGAATGATCACCGCGGCCGGGCGGGTGCGGCTCACGGACTCTCCTGAGTGATCGCTGGGGCTGGTGAACTGGTCGAACTGGCTACCATCGTCGAGCCAGTGCTGGTGTCCCGGAGCGCCGGGAGCCCGACACCCGCAGGATACCCCGGGGTCACGGGACGGGTCCGGTGCACCGGACAGGCCGGCGCGGACCGTACGGACCGGGACGCTCTAGTGTGACCAGTGCCACGCCGGGGCGGTACGGCGGGTACCGAGGAGGACGCGTGACGGGATCGGAGCGGACGCGGGCGGTCATCGCGGACTTCCGCCAGCTGACCGGCAGGGCCCCGGACGGCTGCTGGGCGGCGCCCGGCCGGATCAACCTGATCGGCGACCACACCGACTACAACGAGGGCTTCGCGCTGCCGTTCGCCATCGACCGGACGGCGGTGGCCGCGGTCGGCCTGCGTACCGACGGGGTGCTGCGGCTGGCGTCCCGGCAGCGGGAGGGCGTGGTCGAGCTGCCGGTCGCAGAGGCCGCGCGCAGTACCGGCTGGGCGGCGTACCTGGCCGGCACGGTCTGGTCGCTGAACGAGTCCGGCGCCGGTGTCCAGGGCTTGGACCTGGTACTCGACTCCGACGTGCCGGTCGGCTCGTCGCTGTCGTCGTCGGCCGCCGTCGAGTCGGTGACCGCGATCGCCCTCGCCGACCTGCTCGGCCTCGACTCGTTGACCGGCGACCGGGTGGCGCTGGCCAGGCTCTGCCAGCGCGGCGAGAACGAGATCGTCGGGGTGCCGTCCGGGCTGCTGGACCAGCTGTCCTCGCTGTGCTCGGCGGAGGGGCACGCGCTGTTCTGCGACTTCCGCAGCCTTGACCTGGACAGGGTGCCGTTCGACCCGGCGGCGGCCGGGCTGGTCGTGCTCTGCGTCGACACCCGCTCCGAGCGGGCGCTCGGCGACAGCGGGTACGCCGACCGGCGCACCGCCTGCGAGCGGGTGGCCGCCGCCCTCGGCGTGCCGGCGCTGCGCGATGTCACCCTCGACCAGCTCGACAGCGGCACCGCCGCCGAGCTGGACGGGACCGACCGCCGCCGGGCTCGCCACGTGGTCACCGAGGACGCCCGGGTGCTGGACAGCATCACCCTGCTGGGGGAGGGCCGGATGGCCGACCTCGGGCCGCTGCTCACCGCCTCGCACGTGTCGCTGCGCGACGACTTCGCGGTGTCCTGGCCGGCCGCGGACACCGCGGTGGACGCCGCGCTGGCGGCCGGCGCGCTCGGCGCCCGGATGACCGGCGGCGGCTTCGGCGGCTGCGCGCTGGCTCTGGTACCCGCCGACCGGGCGGGCGAGGTCGGCGACGCGATCGTGGCGGCGGCCAAGCAGCACGGCCACCCGGAGCCGGCGGTGTTCCCGGTCGTCCCGTCGCCCGGCGCCAGCCGCCTGGAGTAGGGAGCCGCCGCTCGGCCGCCAGGACTCGAACCTGGACTAACGGAACCAAAATCCGCTGTGCTGCCTCTTACACCACGGCCGAACATCCCGGACGTGACGCGTCCCCGCCCGGACTCTGAGCAGAGCCTACTGTGCCTGCCCGAACGACAGCCGACGCATGCCGGCGCAGGCCCACGCAGGCTCGCGCGAACCGCGGAAGCGCGCGACGCTGGAAGCACGTGAGATGACGCCTTCAACGCCGGCACCGGGTCCCACAGGGGCTGTCAAATTCGCTCAGCGGTCTTGATCAGCAATATCCGGTGACCGAGGGCTCTTTCGAACCTACGCCTCCGTAGGTTACGGTGGCGTAGCCCGTGATAACCAGGCATGAGTCCCGTTCATGCGGGCGTGCCGTGTGACACCGCGAGGTAGCCACATGACTCCTCCTCCGCCCGTCGAGAGCGCAGTCCTCGACAAGCCGACGACCGAGACCACGACCCGGACCGGCCCGAAGCCGCTGTTCGAAGAGAATCCCAAGGCGCTCTGGGAGCAGATCGCCCTGTACCTGTTCGTGATCGTCCCGTTCCTGGCGCTGGTCGCCGCCGTCCCGTACGCCTGGGGCTGGGGCCTCAGCTGGCGCGACGTGGTCATCGGCCTGGCCTTCTACACCTTCTCCGGGCTCGGCATCAGCGTCGGCTTCCACCGCTATTTCACCCACGGCTCGTTCAAGGCCAAGCGCTGGGTGCGCGTCATGCTGGCCGTCGCCGGCAGCATGGCCATCGAGGGTCCGGTGACCCGCTGGGTCGCCGACCACCGCCGCCACCACGCCTACTCCGACAAGGAGGGCGACCCCCACTCGCCATGGCGGTTCGGCGACTCGTTCGGCGCGCTCAGCAAGGGCTTCTTCTACGCCCACGTCGGCTGGTTGTTCGACGAGGAACAGACCAACCGCGAGCGCTTCGCGCCCGACCTGCTGGCCGACAAGGACATCGCCCGGGTCAACCGGGCCTTCCCGTGGCTGGTCACCGGCACCCTGGTGCTGCCGGCCGTCGTCGGCGGGCTCTGGTCCTGGTCGCTGTACGGGGCGCTCACCGCGTTCTTCTGGGCCAGCCTCGTCCGCATCTGCCTGCTGCACCACGTGACCTGGTCGATCAACTCGATCTGCCACACGATCGGGGAGCGGCCGTTCGCCGCCCGCGACAAGTCCGCCAACTTCTGGCCGCTGGCGATCCTGTCCTTCGGCGAGTCCTGGCACAACCTGCACCACGCCGACCCGACCTGCGCCCGGCACGGGGTGCTCCGCGGCCAGATCGACATCGCCGCCCGGATCATCTGGACCTTCGAGAAGTGCGGCTGGGTCAGTGACGTGCGGTGGCCGACTCCGGAACGCTTGGCTGCCAAGATGCAGGGGTGACCGAATCCCCGACCCGTGGCCAGCGGGTCCGCATGACCGGCAAGCAACGCCGGGAACAGCTCATCCAGGTGAGCCGGGCCCTTTTCGCCGAGCGGGGGTACGAGGCGGCTTCCATCGAGGAGATCGCGGCCAGGGCCGGGGTGAGCAAGCCGGTCGTGTACGAGCACTTCGGGGGGAAGGAGGGCCTGTACGCGGTCATCGTCGACCGGGAGATGGCCAACCTGCTCCAGCGGATGACCGGCGCCCTGTCCGGCGGCCATCCCCGTGAGCTGCTCGAACAGGCCGCTCTCGAACTGCTGGCCTACATCGAGGACGAGACCGACGGGTTCCGGATCCTGGTCCGGGACTCGCCGGTCGCCTCGACCACGGGGAGCTTCTCCAGCCTCATCAACGACATCGCCTACCAGGCCGAGTACATACTGGCCGCCGAGTTCAAGGACCGCGGCTACGACCCCAAGCTGGCCGGCCTGTACTCCCAGGCACTGGTCGGCATGGTCGCCCTCGTCGGCCAGTGGTGGCTCGACGTGCGCAAACCCCGCCGCGACGAGGTCGCCGCGCACCTGGTGAACCTGGCCTGGAACGGCCTGGCCGGCCTGGAGGACAAGCCCAAGCTGTCCGCCCGGACCGCCAAGAAGAGCTGACCGCTGGGCTACCCGCCCGCCGGGTACCCGGCCTCGGCCGCGGCCGGTCCGCGCCGGCTGTCCTTGCCGGAGACCTGCCCGTACAGCCCGGCGGCCAGCAGGACGAACCCGACCACCATCGAGAACACCAGGTCACCGACGGTGTAGGCGAACACGTTCAGGCTGGTCCGCTCGATCGCCAGCCCGCCCAGCCCGGCGAGGGTGTACAGGCAGCCGAAGAAGAAGTTCACGCCCGCCCCGAGGTTCCTGCCGCGCAGCGCGCCCAGCACCAGGAGCACGCCCGCCGCCAGCGACAGCACCGAGAGCAGCCCGTTGGCGTGCATCCCGAACACCCTGACGCCGGTCGAGTCGGTGAACTTGTCACCGGAGGACTTCGACCAGCCGACGGCGCCGAACACGATCAGGAACAGGCCGGTCAGCGCGCCGAGCACGCGGTACACCGGGACCAGCGGGTGATCGACGGGAAGGTGCGACCTCATGGTCAGACACGCTACCGGGTCAGTAGGAACGGCCGAAAACCACCCGCTTGCCGTACGCGCTGGGCTGTCCGCAGCGGACACATGTGCCGGTCTCCGCCGGCCCGTCCATCGGGATCGCGCGGGCGGTCGCGGTGGTCTCCACCTTGATCTCGTCCTCGCACTCGCCGCGCCCGCAGTGGAACGCCAGCGCCCAGCCCTCCGCCACCGCCGCCGCGAAGTCCTCCCAGCTGTCCACGGTCCGGGTGTGCTCGTCGCGGAACGCGGTCGCCCTGGCCAGCAGCTCCGCCTGGAAGTCGTCCAGCAGCATCGGCAGCCGGCTGTCCAGCTCGGCGAGCGGGAGCTGCCACTTGTCCCCACCGAGCCGGCTGGCCAGCGTCGCGACCCCGGCGTCCAGGTCGCGCGGGCCCAGTTCGAGCCGCAGCGGGACGCCCTTCAGCTCCCAGTCGTTGAACTTGAACCCCGGCGACATCCCGGCCCGCGCGTCCACGTGCGCCCGCAGCCCGGCCTCCTTCAGCCGGTCCGCCACCTTCCTGGCCTCCTCGACCATCGTCGCGAAGGCGTCCGACCGGCCGATCGGCACGATCACCACCTGGTACGGCGCCAGCCTCGGCGGCAGGATCAGGCCCTTGTCGTCGCCGTGCGTCATGATCACCTGGCCGATCATCCGGGTGCTCATGCCCCACGACGTGGTGTGGCAGTACTCCTCGACGCCCTGCTCGGACGCGTACTTGATGTCGAACGCGCGGGCGAAGTTGGTGCCCATGTAGTGCGACGTGCCGGACTGGAGCGCCTTGCCGTCCCTGGCCATGCCCTCGATCGTGTACGTGGCCTTCGCGCCGGCGAACCGCTCCCGCGCGGTCTTCTCCCCGTACAGGACCGGCACCGCGGCCACGTTCCGGGCCACGTCCACGTAGAAGTCCAGCGCGGTCATGGTCTCGCGCATGGCGTCCGCCTCGTCGACGTGCGCGGTGTGGCCCTCCTGCCAGAGGAACTCGGTGGTCCGGATGAACACCCGCGGCCGCAGCTCCCAGCGCACCACGTTCGCCCACTGGTTGAGCAGCATCGGCAGGTCGCGGTGGCTGGAGATCCAGCGCGACATCATGTCGCCGATCACGGTCTCCGACGTGGGCCGGACGATCAGCGGCTCCTCGAGCTGCTTGCCACCCGCGTGCGTGACCACGGCCAGCTCCGGTGAGAAGCCCTCGACGTGCTCGGCTTCCTTCCGCATGTAGCTCTCGGGGATGAACAGCGGGAAGTACGCGTTCTCGTGACCGGTGTCCTTGATCCGCTGGTCGAGCTCGGCCTGCAGCAGCTCCCAGATCCGGTACCCGTACGGCCGGACCACCATCGTGCCCTTGGCCGGGCCCCGGTCGACGAGCTGGGCCTTCAGGACCAGCTCGTTGTACCAGGCGGAGAAGTCCTCACTCTGCGGAGTCACGCCCCGCGCGTCGTTGGCAGCCACGCTGAGTGAATCTAGCGACTGCGCGCCGATTGCGCTCGTCCGGCCCTGCCGATCGTCCTAGCCTTGTGGTGACAAGGGCATTACGGGCACCGTGACCACCCGGAGGAGGTCGCGTGACGGATACGACGAAGGACCAGGACCAGGCGAACCCGTGGGCGGTGTTGATCACCCTCTGCCTGGGCTTCTTCATGGTGCTGCTGGACACGACGATCGTGAACATCGGCATCCCGTCGATCATCGACAAGCTGCACGCGTCGCTGTCCAGCATCCTGTGGGTGCTCAACGCCTACATCCTGGTGATCGCGGTGCTGCTGATCACCGCCGGACGGCTCGGCGACCTGTGGGGGCCACGCACCCTGTACGTGGCCGGCCTGACGATCTTCACGATCGCCTCCGCGCTGTGCGGCCTGGCGCAGAGCCCCGGCCAGCTCGTCGGCGCCCGGGTGATCCAGGGCCTCGGCGCGGCCGCCCTGATGCCGCAGACGCTCACCATGCTCACCTACGTCTTCCCGCCGGAACGGCGCGGCACCGCGTTCGGCATCTGGGGCGCGGTCGCCGGCCTGGCCGCCGTCTGCGGCCCGACGCTGGGCGGCCTGCTGGTGACGTACGCCTCCTGGCGCTGGATCTTCTACGTCAACGTGCCGGTCGGCATCGTCACCATCGCCATGGCCCTGACGCTCATCCCCGACCTGCGGCCCGGCCGCCGGCACTCGTTCGACCTGCTCGGCGTGGTACTGGCCAGCACGGCCCTGTTCTGCTTCACCTACGCGCTCATCGAGGGGCAGCACTACGAGTGGGGCACGGTGTGGAGGTTCGTCTCCATCCCGGTGCTGTTCATCGCGGCGGCGGTGCTGTTCATGGCGTTCCTGCTGTGGCAGCGCCGGCTGCAGAGCGGTGAGCCGCTGATCCCGTTCGCGCTGTTCAAGGACCGGAACTACGCCCTGATGTGCGGGGTCTCCACGGTCGTCGCGTTCGGGATGCTCGGCCTGTTCCTGACCTTCACGATCTACCTCCAGTCGGTGCACCGGATGTCCGCGCTGGCCGCCGGCCTGACGCTGGTCCCGATGTCGCTGACCTCGGTGTTCGTCGCCCCGGTGGCCGGCAGGCTGTCGGACAGGTTCGGCGGCAAGTACATCCTGTTCGGCGGGCTGCTCGTGTTCGCGGCCGGGCTCGGCGTGATGGTGCAGATGGCGGACGTGAACACCAGCCGGTGGGCGCTCATGCCGCCGCTGGTGCTGGCCGGCCTCGGCATGGGCTGCACGTTCGCGCCCATGTCCACGGTGGCGATGCGGGACGTCAAACCCCAGCTGGCCGGCGCCGCGTCCGGCGTGCTGAACACGGTCCGCCAGCTCGGCATGGTGATCGGCTCGTCGATGGTGGGCGCGCTGCTGCAGAACCGGCTCGCCCACACGCTCACCGACGAGGCGCGCAACCGCAGCGGTCAGCTCCAGCCCCCGGTCAGGGACAAGTTCGTCAGCGGCTTCGGCGCCGCCGCCAAGCACGGCCTGGAGGTGGGCGCCGGCCAGACCGGCTACCGGCCCAAACTGCCGCCCGGCACGCCGCCCAGCCTGGCCACCATGATCAAGAACCTGGCCGCGCAGGTGTTCGAGCACGGATACGTCCGCGCCATGCACATCACCCTCACGCTGCCGGTCACCGTGCTCGCCCTCGGCGCACTGCTCTGCCTCGCCATCCGCCGCGAATCCCCCACCCGCCCCAAGAAGGAGGCCCCCGCCGAGGCCATCGCGGCCTAGTCCACCTCGTCGGCGAGTTCCAGCCAGCGCTCCTCGGTCGCGGCGATGTCGGCGCGTACCTCGCGCAGCTCGGCGTCGAGCGCGCTCACCTTCTCGTAGTCGGTGGCGTGCTCGGCAAGCCGCGCCTCCAGGTCGGCGGCGCGCTGCTGGAGCCGCTCCAGCTGCCGTTCCAGCCGGGTCAGCTCCTTGCGGGCGGTGCGGCTGTCGGCCCGCCGCTCCCGCTTCGGCCCGGCCTCCCTCGGTACGGCCGCCGTCCGGCGCTGCCGCTCGCGGGTTGAGAGGTACTCGTCCACCCCGCCGGGCAGCTGCGACAGCCGGCCGTCGCCGAGCAGCGCCACCGTCACGTCCGTCACCCGCTCGATCAGGTACCGGTCGTGGCTGACCACGATCAGCGTTCCCGGCCAGCCGTCGAGCAGGTCCTCCAGCGCGGTGAGCGTGTCGATGTCGAGATCGTTGGTGGGCTCGTCGAGCAGCAGCACGTTCGGATCGGACATCAGCAGCCGCATGAGTTGCAACCGCCGCCGCTCGCCACCGGACAGGTCACCGACCAGCGTCCACCGCCGCTGCCCGGTGAAGCCGAACCGCTCCAGCAGCTGCGACGCCGACAGCTCGGTCCCGCCGAGGGTGGCGTACCGGCGAATCTCCTCCACCGCCTCCAGCACGCGCAGCTCGTCCGGCAGCTCCCTGACCTCCTGGGACAGGTACGCGGCGCGGACCGTCTTCCCCACCACCACCCGGCCGGCGTCCGGCGTCACTTCGCCGGTGAGCAGCCGCAGCAGGGTCGTCTTGCCGGAACCGTTGACGCCGACCACGCCGATCCGGTCGCCGGGGCCGGGCCGCCAGGTCAGGTGGTCGAACAGCACCCGGTCGCCGGCCCTGACGCTCACGTCCTCCAGGTCGTACACGGTCTTGCCGAGCCGGGCGACCGCGAACCGGCGCAGCTCCAGCTCGTCGCGGGGCGGCGGTTCGGCGGCGATCAGCGTCTCGGCGGCGTCGATCCGGAACTTCGGCTTCGAGGTACGGGCCGGCGGGCCGCGGCGCAACCAGGCGAGCTCCTTGCGGAGCAGGTTCTGGCGGCGCTCCTCGGTCACGGCGGCGAGCCGGGCGCGTTCGGCCCTGGCCAGCACGTACGCGGCGTAACCGCCCTCGTACCGGTCCACCACGCCGTCGTGGACCTCCCAGGTCTGGGTACAGACGGCGTCCAGGAACCACCGGTCATGGCTGACGACCACCAGGCCGCCCCGGAAGCCGGCCAGGTGGTCGGCCAGCCAGCCGATGCCCTCCACGTCCAGGTGGTTGGTGGGCTCGTCCAGTACCAGCAGGTCATGGCGGGTGATGAGCAGCGCGGCCAGAGCGACCCGCCGCCGCTCGCCGCCGGACAGCCGGTCCACCACCGCGTCCAGGCCGACGTCGTGCAGGCCCAGGCCGTCCAGCACCTCGCGGATGCGCGCGTCGCCGGCCCACTCGTACTCGGCGGCGAAGCCGGCCAGCACCGCGTCCCGCACCGTCGAGCCCGGCGGCAACTCCACCGCCTGGTGCAGGTACCCCACCGTCACGCCGGAACTGACGCTGACCCGCCCGCTGTCCGGCGTGCCCGTCCCGGTGAGGATGTCCAGCAGCGTCGTCTTCCCGGTCCCGTTGCGCCCGACGACCCCGACCCGGTCGCCGGCGTCCAGCCCCAGCGACACCTCGGCCAGCGGCGCCACGGTCCCGTACGCCTTGCTGACCTTCTCCAGGTTGACCAGATGCTGCGCCATCAGCTGAGGATCTCCGCGCCGTCGACCGGGCTGCTCGCCACCCGTACCGCCCGGCAGCTGTTGCCGGCGGCCAGCGCGGCCGCGAGCTGCTCGGCATGGTCCGCCGAGGCCGCCAGGAACAGGCAGCTCGGCCCGGACCCCGACACCATCGCGGCCAGGGCCCCGGCCTGCTCGCCGGCGTGAAGGGTCTTCCGCAGGTCCGGGCGCAGCGACAGCGCGGCGGCCTGCATGTCATTGCCGAGCGCCTTGGCCAGGTACTCCGGCTCGGGCTGCCGCAGCGCGGCCAGCACCGCATCGTGGTTGTCCAACGACGGCGGGTGCCGCAGCTCGCGTAGCCGGTCCAGTTCGGCGTACACGCGCGGTGTCGACAGGCCACCCCGGGCCAGCGCCACCACCCAGTGCCACTGCCCGGCGGTGGGCACGGCGGTCAGCACCTCGCCCCGCCCCGTTCCCACCGCGGTACCCCCGAGCAGCGGAAACGCCGTATCCGACCCGAGCTCGGCCGCCAACTCCCGGAGCGCCACCCGATCCAGCCCGGTACCCCAGAGCGCGTCGCACCCCAGCAGGACAGCCGCGGCGTCAGCACTCCCGCCCGCCATCCCCCCGGCCACCGGAATCCCCTTGTCGAGAACCAGCGCGGCGCCGCCGCTCACGCCGGCCCGCTCCGCCAGCAGCCGCGCGGCCCGGACGGCGAGGTTCTCCTCGCCGGTGGGCAGGAACTCGGCGCCCTCCCCCCGCACCACCAGCGTGACCTCCTCGGCCGGCCGAACCGCCAGCTCGTCATACAGGGAGATCGCCTGAAACACGGTGACCAGGTCGTGATAGCCGTCCGCCCGTCGAGGACCGACAGCGAGGTACAAATTGATCTTGGCCGGCACCCGGACCCGAATCACATCACGCATGGCACCCCCGACCCTAACCGGCCGCCCCCGCGAGCCCACCGTCGCCACCAGCCCAACCCGCCGGCGACTACTCGCTGGCTGCCAGCCGGGCGAAGTCCGCCACCGACAGCGCCTCACCGCGCAACCGCGGATCGATGCCGGCCGCCCGCAACCTGCGTTCGGCCTCCGTCGCCGAACCGGCCCAGCCGGCCAGTGCCGCCCGCAACGTCTTCCGGCGCTGGGCGAACGCCGCGTCCACCACCGCGAACGTGGCCGCACGATCGGCGCCGGCCGGTCGCTCCCGCCTGGTGAACCGCACCAGGCCCGAGTCCACGTTCGGTACCGGCCAGAAGACCGCCCGGGGTACCGGCCCGGCCCGGCGCATGTCGGCGTACCAGGCCGCCTTCACGCTCGGCACGCCGTACACCTTCGACCCGGGCCCCGCCGCCAACCGGTCCGCCACCTCGGCCTGCACCATCACCAGCCCGTGCCGCAGGCCCGGCAGGAGTTCGAGCAGGTGCAGCACCACCGGCACGGCCACGTTGTACGGCAGGTTCGCCACCATCGCCGTCGGCTCCGGCCCCGGCACGCCGTCCAGCCGCAGCGCGTCGCCGTGCACCACCTCGAGCCGGTCCGCCAGCTCCGGCAACCGCTCACCCACCGTCCGCGGCAACGCCTCCGCCAGCACCGGATCGATCTCCACCGCCACGACCCGCGCCGCCACCGGCAACAACCCCAGCGTCAGGGACCCGAGCCCCGGCCCCACCTCCAGCACGACGTCGTCGGCCCCCACCTCCGCCGTCCGCACGATCCGCCGGATCGTATTCGGATCGTGCAGGAAGTTCTGCCCCCACTGCTTGGTGGGTCGCACCCCGAGCCGCTCGGCCAATCCCCGAACCTCGGCCGGCCCCAACAACCCCTCACCCACCCGCACCCGTACACCCTCCCAGGTGCCAACCCCCGCCCTCACACGGCCCGCCAAACCGGAGCCCCCTCCTCCCCCCGCCAATACCGCATCCGCCGCAGCACCTCACCCCCCAACTCCGGCCGTGCCACCGACAACGCCGCCAGCCAACTCGAAGCCCCGAGCTCACGAAGCCGCAGCAACGCCTCGGACGGCTCCAACCGCTCCCCGTACCCACTCAACAGCTGATCCCACGCGGTCGACGGCCGCCCGAACCGTCGGACCTGCACCCGCAACGGCGACAAGTCCCACGTGGCCGGCGCGAGCGAGATCAGGTCGAAGTCCACCAACCGGGGCCCGTCCGGCCCCACGACGACATTCCCGGAGTGCAGGTCGCCGTGCGCCACGACGAGCGGCGACTCGTCCGCCATCAGGGCGGCCTCCACGGCACCCAGCTCGCCCCGCAACACACCGAGATCCGCCACATCAAGTGCGCCCGCGGCTGCCACCGTCGCAAGGCGGTCCCTGACCACCCGCACCTGGCTCGACAGGTACGGCTTCAGCCCGGGGACGCGCTCCTGGCAGTGGCCATACCGTCACGAAGCAGCCCGCGGCCTCGTACAGTTCGGCCGAGAGTGGAGCAAGTACCGGCACGCCGGCGCGCGCCGCCTCGATCGCGAAGATCAAGCCCTGGGTAGGGTCCGAACCCGGCGGCGACACCCACCATTCGAACCGAACCGCAGGCATTCGAAGCCGTCGGCCGAAGCACCAGGGCGACCGGGTACCTGACGGGCGGCGTCAGGTGCGCGGTCCGGTTCGAACAGGACGCTCACCGGGAGCCGCCACCAGCCTCTCGCCGCAGGACGACCTTGCCCCACCACCGTAGCCCGAGCCAGAGGGCGAACGCGGCGAGGATGACGACGGTCATGCCGTCGAAGAGACCCCAATACTTCCGGTAGTCGAACAGGGACGAATTGGAGTGGAGCTCGCGTGCGTTGACCGAGAAGAACGCCAACCACACCTGCACGGGAACGGCGATCACCGTCACCCAGGTGACCGCGACGGCGACGGCGGTCCGGCGCCAGTCGGCGTTGAGTCCCGCCAGGGAACCGACCGCCTGCTGTTCCGCGGACACGGCACTCGCCAGCCTGTCCACCATTGCCGACGCGGCTCTCACTTCGCGCTCCATGCCGGCCGCGGCCCACAACGCGACGTGATAGGCCTCGACGCGCAACGACGGGATGACATCCTGGATGGTCGCGAAGTCCTCGACATCGAAGGCCAGCGCGACCTGCAGGTTCCGGATGCGAGCAGCGAGCTGGCCGACCTGGTCCCGCCGTCGCCGGAGATCAGCGGGGTCCCCGACCCTGAGCGACTCGAGAAGGCGGAGCCCGACCCGGGCCTCAGCCTTGATCTGTTCCGTACGCCACTTCGCACCCACGATCTGGAGAGCGGAGACCAGCGCGAAGTTCTCGATGTAGTCCTGCTGGCCGGACATCACGGTGACGTAGCTGCCGAGGTATGCGACGCTTCCCGGTCGCCGGTTCAGCTCCCGCGGCTGGTCGAAATCGCAGAAGCCGGGGAGAGCGTCCTGGTCGGCGCGATAGATCAGCCGCTGGACGAGGTCCCAATCGAGTTGCTGGCCGGTGACCTGGTCGCTCCAGTAGACGATCTGGTGACGCTGGTAGCCCACCTCGACCTCCATGCCGATCGCTGAGGTCAACACGGTGAGAAGCGGCTCACCGTTGACGGTCAGGTCCAGTGCCATACAACGGTTGAGGGCAGAGATGACCTCGCGGTGGTCTCCCCTGAGGTCGACCGTCACGGCGAGCGCGTAGATGCCCGCCGATACGCGGAACAGCCAGAGCCAGCAGCTCTCCACGGCCCAGTCGTCGGAAGTCACCTTCTCCTTGACGAGGATGCCGGGCAGGTAGTCCAGGTGCTCGTCGGCGTACCGGCCGAGCACTCCGAGATAGAGCTTGTCGGACAGGCCTGCTTCATCCCGTGGTTGTTCGCCGGCGAGGGTCACCGGTCGGATCGTCGTGACGCGGTGGACAGCCCGGGACACAACAGGATCCATGCACACATCGTGCCGGCAAAACAAACTGGGGGCCATCCCTTTCGGGATGGCCCCCAGTTACGTTGAGTCCGGCGGTGTCCTACTCTCCCACACACTCCCGTGTGCAGTACCATCGGCGCTGGAGGGCTTAGCTTCCGGGTTCGGAAAGGGACCGGGCGTTTCCCCTCCGCCATGACCGCCGAGACAACCATGAAACAACAAACCAACACCCACACTTCGAAAAATCAAGCATAGGGGTTTGTTGTTTCAGAACCACACAGTGGACGCTGGCAAAACGACTTGAAAAGTCATGCTTTGTGGTCAAGCCCTCGGCCTATTAGTACCAGTCAGCTCCACACGTTCCCGTGCTTCCACTTCTGGCCTATCAACCCGCTGGTCTGGCGGGGGCCTTACCCAGTTACCTGGCGGGAGACCTCATCTTGGAGCGAGCTTCCCGCTTAGATGCTTTCAGCGGTTATCCCTTCCGAAC
>JBJMIH010000297.1:0-27366 GCA_045806985.1 Mycobacteriales bacterium
CCCATCGTGCTCACCCGCCGGTCTTCATCTGCTGGTTGGCCGAGGTCAGCGCGTCCTTGATCTGGCCGTCGCCGACCGTCTTGCCGGCCGCGACGTCCGCCCACAGCGCCTTGACCGCGTTGCCGACCAGCGGCTCGAACTGGGCCTCCTGCGGGATCATCGGCAACGGCTGCGAGGTGGTGGCGAGCACCTGCTGGAAGACCTTGGTGCTCGGGGTCTGGAAGCGCGAGTCGGAGTACGCGTCCGGGACGACCGGCAGCGTGCCGAACGCCGCGTTGAGCGTCTTCTGCTCGGGCGTGCTGGTCATGAACTTGACGAACTTCAGCGCCGCGTCCTTGTTCCCGGTGTTCTTGAAGACCGCCAGGTTGATGCCGGCGACGTGGCTGTTCACCTTCTTTCCGCCGGCCGGCAGCGGGCTGGGCAGCGGGATCGGCGCGACGGCGAAGTCGTCCGCGCTCATCCCGTCCTGCTGGATCGCCGAGGTGGCGTAGCTCTGCACCATCAGCATGGCGGCCTTGCCGGTGGCGAAGTCCCTGATGAACGGGGTGTCGTTGGCGTACTCGGCGTTGGCCGGGTTGACCACCTTGTCGGTCTGCATGAGGTCGAGGTACTGACGCACGCCGGCGACCATCTGCGGGCTGTCCAGCTTCGGGGTGGTGCCGTCGAACAGCGACGCGCCGTTCTGCTTGCCGAACATGAACGCGAAGTGGGCGTTCTCGGTGTAGCTGGCGCCCTCCACGGCCAGCCCCCACTGCCCGGGCCTGGTCAGCTTCCTGGCGTCGTCGACCATCTCCGCCCAGGTCGCCGGGGGCTTGTCGATGCCGGCCGCGGTGAACAGCTTCTTGTTGTAGAACAGCCCGTACGCCTCGCCGTACACCGGCACCGAGCTGGGCGACTTGCCGGCAGCACCGCACGAGGCGAGGCTCGAGCTCAGGAAGTGCCCCTTGCCGCCGACCTTGCCGAGCGTGCCGCCGTCGAAGTCGACGAACGCGCCGGTGGCCTGGAGCGAGGCGGCCCAGGTGTTGCCGATGTTGACCACGTCGGGCCCCTTGCCGGACGTGGTGGCGCCGAGGATCCGGTTGAGCAGATCGGCCCAGGAGATCACCTGGAGCTTGACCTTCACCCCGGTCTGCCTGGTGAACCTGGCCAGCTCCGGGGTGAGCACCTTCCGGTCGGCCTGAAGGCTCGGCGCCTGGTTGCTGGCCCAGTACGTCAGCGTGCCGGACGACTTCCCGCCCGAACCACCTCCACACGCCGCGAGCAGCGCAGCCACCATGACGGCGGCGGCACCGGCGGCGACCACACGGAGCTTCACACGCACCCCCAACCGGGAAAGACCTGGTATGTCCCAATTGGCCCGACCCAACCACTTGACCGGTTTAGCGTCAACCCCGTCCGCCCCGGAGACATGCCGTCTCTGCTATCTCGGCGAGGTCGTCGACAAGGCGCTGGTTTCGCGGGCAGGCCGCCGGAGTAACCGGGCTATGCGCGGGCGGGCCGGGCTGTGCTTTCGCGCAGGGTCAGTACCGGGGCGACGTCCTGGTAGTCGCCGACCTCGGCGCCGGCGGCGGCCTGGGCCAGCCGTTGCGCCGCGTGACCGCCGTAGGCGGCGATGTCCCTGCTCAGGGCGGTCAGGGCGGGGTGGACGCCGGCGCACAGCGGGGAGTCGTCCCAGGCGATGATCGACAGGTCCTCCGGTACCCGCACGCCGAGGCGCTGGGCGGCGGTCAGGCCGGACACCGCCATCACGTCGTTGTCGTACAGGATCGCGGTCGGCGGGCGGTCCACGCCGAGCAGTTCCCGGGTCGCCTCGGCCGCCCGCTCCCCGCTGTAGTCGGCGCCCGCCGAGACGGCCTCCATGCCCAGCGCGGCCGCCGAGCGGGCGAACTCCTCGCCGCGGATGCGGGTGTGCCACAGGTCCGGCGGCCCGGCCACCCGGGCCACCCGCCGGTGGCCCAGGCCGGCCAGGTGCTCCACGGCCATCCGCATCGCCGCGGCGTCGTCGGCCCACACGGCCGGCAGGCCGCCGGCGCCGAGCGGTGAGCCGATCACCACGGTCGGCATGCCCATCCGCTGCAGCACCGGCACCCGCCGGTCGTCGATCCGCAGGTCCACCAGGAACACGCCGTCCACCCGCCGCTGCCCCCACCAGCCGCGGTAGGTGGCGATCTCGGCCTCCTGGTCCTCGGCCACGGTGAACAGCAGGGCGGTCGAGTTCCGCGACAGCTCCAGCTGCATACCGGCGATGAGTCGCATGAAGAACGGCTCGATGCCGAGCATCCGGGCCGGCCTGTCCACGACCAGGCCGAACGCGCCGGCCTTGCCGTCCGACAGCGCCCGCGCCGCGCTGCTGCGCTGCCAGCCCATCTCGGCGGCGAGGGCGACGATCTTCTGCCGGGTCAGCTCGGACACGCCGGGCTGCCCGTTGAGCGCGAACGACACCGCCGCCTTGGTGACCCCGGCCCGCCGCGCGATGTCGGCGATGGTCGGTCTCTTCACGCCGCCGCCAGCGGCCGGCTCTCCCCCCACCACCCGCGTCCCTCCCCTTACTGATCCGGTTCAGCTTTGGCTGCCCCGCACGATCAAGGAGTTGTGCCCGCGTCTTGCCAGCGTTTTGCGGGCACAACTCCTTGATCGTGACCCGCCCCGGGGTGTTGGGGTACCGGGGAGTCGGTTACCAGTGGTGGATCGCGGGGTGCGGGCGGGTCGGCGCCGCCGTTGCCGCCTTCGGGGTGAGTGCCGTGGCGGCCGTCGGGTCCGGCACCGGCAGCGGGTCGCAGGTGGTGTCCGGGTCCGGGCCGGGCCTGCGCCTCGGCAGCGTGCCGTCGGCCAGGTACGCCGCGATCTGGCCGTCCTCGCAGGCGTCGCCGAACAGCGAGTTCGCGTGCGAGGTGCCGCCGGGCAGCGCGATCAGGCTGGAGTGCGGGAACAGCTTCCGCACCTCGAGGCTGCCGGTGTACGGCGTCGCCGCGTCCAGCGTCTCGTCGATCAGCAGCGCGCTGGCCACCTTGCGGCCGTCCACCCGCACCGGACTGCCCGCCGGCGCGCCCCAGTACCGGCAGGGCGCGTTGTACCAGGCGTTGCCCCAGGTCTCGAACGGCGCCCGGAAGTACGTCCGCCAGTTGTCCCGCTCCCACCTGGCCCAGCTCAGCGGCCACTGGACGTCGGTGCACTGCACCGCGTTGTACATGGCGTACCCGTTGTCGTCGCCGGGCCCGCCGTACAGGTCGCGCAGGGTCTGCCAGTCGCCGGCGTGCACGTAGCCGGCGAACGCCGCGCCCAGGTCCAGCCAGGTCGACTGGTAGTAGCCGGCGTTCAGGAACACGTCCGTCCACTCGTCCGGCCCGATGAGCCCGCCGGCCGGGCGCCGGTCCAGGTCCGCCCTGGCGCGGTAGAACAGCCGCTCGACCTGCGCCTCGCTGGCGCCGAGGTGGTAGACCGGGTCGTACCTCGCCAGCCAGCCGAACCAGATCTTCATGTTCTTCTCGAACGCGATGTCCTGGTCGAGGTTGGCGTCGTACCAGACCCGGCGCGGGTCCACGTTGCTGTCGAGCACCATCCGGCGCACCCGGTCCGGGAACAGCGTCCCGTACACCTGGCCGAGGTAGGTGCCGTAGGAGAAGCCGTAGTAGTTGAGCTGCCGCTGGCCGAGCGCCGCGCGGATGCTGTCCATGTCGCGCGCGGAGTCGACGGTGGTGACGTGCCGGAGCAGCGCGGTGCCGTTCCGCTGGCAGGCCTGCGCGTAGTGGCGCGCCGTGGCCAGCCACGTCCCGGTCAGCTGCCGGGTCGTCGGCACGTAGTCGGGCCGGTCGAAGGCGGAGATGTTCGGGTCGCAGTGCAGCGACGGCTGGCTGGCGCCGACGCCGCGCGGGTCGAAGCCGATCCAGTCGTAGGCGTCGCCGGCGCCGTTCGGCACGTCCCGGCCGAGGGTGACCAGGCCGAGCCCGGACCCGCCGGGGCCGCCCGGATTGACCAGCATGATGCCCTGGTACCGCGAGGCCGGCACGGTGTGGGCGATCCGCGACACGGCCAACTTGATCTTCGTACCGCCGGGGTGGCCGTAGTCGAGCGGCACGGGCAGCAACCCGCACTCGGCGCCGGCCTCCCGGAGTGAGGAGTCCGCGCACTGTCCCCAGTCGATGGCCGGCGGCCGGTACCCGCCGGGGTCGGCGACGGCGTCGCCGGCCGGGACGGCGACGGTGACACCGGCCAGCACCACGCCGGTCACCGCGAACGCGAATTTTCTCACACATACCCCTCGAAGGCGGACCACCGCCCAGCACCGTGTCAGGCCTCCCATACCGCCGCAAGGACTCCCAGAATCGTTTTGTCAAATCGTGATGGAGCCGAGCACCTTCGCCTCGACCTCCGGGTCCAGGCCGACCGGCGGCCGGTCGGGCCGGTGCGGCGCGCTGCCACCGCCCTCCCGCAGCTCACGCAGCCACGCCCAGGTGTCGGTCACCGTGTCGGCGAACGGCCGGCAGCGCAGCCCGGCCGCCAGCGCCTTCGCCACGTCGCCCCGGTGCATGGTGTCGTGCGACTCGCCGGGCGGCAGCCAGATCGGCAGGTCGGTCCAGGGTTCGACGCCGGCGGCGAGGATCGGCTCCGGGTCCACCCAGCGCAGCTCCGCCGCGCCGCCGGTGACCCGCGCGCACGCGTCCAGCAGCTCGCCCATGGTGGCGTGCCCCGACGGGCTGACCACGTTGTACGGGCCGGCCAGCCCGGCGCCGGCCGCGTCCAGCAGCCAGCCGGCGAGGTCCCGCGCGTCGATGTACTGCAACGGCAGGTCGCGCGGCCCCGGCGCGAGCACCGGCCCGCCCCGCGCCATCCGCTCCAGCCACCACGGCAGCCGGCCGATGTTCTCGTACGGGCCGAGGATCAGGCCGGCCCTGGCCAGCAGCGCCCGGTCGCCGAACGCGTCGGAGGCCGCCAGCTCGCCGCCGCGCTTGGCGGCCGCGTACTCCACCTCGTCGCCGCCGTCCGGCGAGCCGTCCACCAGCGGGCCGTCCTCCGGCAGCCCGGCAGCGGCCGGGTAGGCGTACACCGACCGGCTGGACACGTACACGTAGCGGCCGACCCGGCCGGCCAGCAGCCGCGCCGCGTCCCGGACCGCCACCGGCGCGGCCGACCAGGTGTCGACGGCGACGTCCCAGGTGTCCCCGCCCGCCAGCGCGGCCAGCCCGCCCTCGGCCCGCCGGTCGCCGTGCAGGGCCGCCACCCCGACCGGCGGCGCGTGCCGTCCCCGGTGGAACGCGGTCACGTCCCAGCCCCGGGCCACCGCCTCCTCGGCGACCGCCCGCCCCACGAACTCCGTCCCACCCAGTATCAGCAGCCTCATGCCGCCGACCCTGCCGGCTCGGGGGTGCGGCCGGAAGTGGTGCTCGCTGTGAGCGGAATCCTCCAGCCGGATCCAGGTTTCCGCTGCCAAGGCGGAGCGGGGCGCCGCGTGCTGCTCTTTGGCACGCGAGCGATCCGACAACGCCGGCAGCGGGAAGCGCAGGTTTCGGCTGCCAAGGCGGAGCGGGGCGCCGCGTGCTGCACTTTGGCACGCAAGCGATCCGACAACGCCGGCAGCGGCAAGCGCAGGTTTCGGCTGCCAAGGCGGAGCGGGGCGCCGCGTGCTGCACTTTGGCACGCAAGCGCCGCGACAACGCCGGCAGCGGGAAGCTGGGGCGGCTGGCTATGAGCGGAGCTTCCATTCGGGGGCCAGAATCGCGTAGACCAGTTCCTCGGCCCATTCGCCCTTGAAGATCTCGTTGTGGCGGAAGTGGGCCTCCTGGCGCATCCCGAGCCGTTCCATCACGCGGACGGAGGCGGGGTTGCGGGCGTCGCAGCGGCCGATGATCCGGTGCAGGCCGAGGTCGGCGAAGCCGAGCCGGAGCATCTCCGCTGTCGCCTCGGTGGCGAGGCCGCGGCCGTGGTAGTCGGGGTTGAAGACGTACCCGATCTCGCCCTGCTGGTGGTACTCGCTCAGCCAGTGCAGCATCACGTCGCCGACCACCCGACCCACCTCTCGCCACACCACGGCGAGCGTCAGCACCTCGCACTCGGCGCTCAGCTCGGTCTGGGCGATCTTGCGTTCCAGCGCCTCGGCCGCACCGGCACGGTCCCGGGCGTCCCAGTACAGGTACTGGGCGACGTCCTCGCGGGACTGGTAGGCGTACAGGTCGTCGAGGTCACCCCGGGTGAAGGGGCGCAGGGTAAGCCGCGCCGTCTCGATCGGGTAGTCGGGCCGCAGCACGGGCCGATCGTAGGGACGGGTCGTGCCCGGGCGCACCGCAATTTCCGCGGCTTGGCCAGCGCGTGACCCCGTAGCGCTTGACAGACTGAAATGTCCGATGATTGGCTTCCGCGCCACATAAACAACTCCGTCGTCCCGCACTTCCCGTTCTCGGCCGGCACATCGGAGCAGGAGTTGTCAGACAGACGTAACGGCATGCCGGTGTCGCACCGGCGCGATGAGGTACCGCGGAGGTCCACCGCCCCGTGGTTACTGGGCGTGCTCGTGATCGTCCTCGGCGGATCGGTCGCCCTGGCGGTCAGGGAGCACCGCCCCGCGGTATGGGCGCTGGTCGCGGTGATCGGCATCATCACCGTGATCACCTGCCTCACCCTGGCGCTGCGCGGCGGCACGGCAGCACCGGCCGAGCCGCTCGGGCCTGACACGGCGCTGCCGGTACGCTCCACCGGCTTCCCTGGCTCGGCGGCCATGTCGCACCGGCCGGACTCGCCGTCGGTCACGGAGAGTGGCTTGCCCCGGCGTGGCCGCGACCCGTTCGCGCCGTCGCTGCCGCCCCCGCCGCCGACGGCGCCGAAACCCCCGGTCCAGTCCCAGCCGCTGCTGCTGCCGCCGCCGAACCCGCCGGCCGGGCCGCCGAAGCCGCAGGGCCCGCCGAACCCGTCGCAAGGCCCCTCGCAGGGTCCGCTCATCCCGGGTTCGCCGGGCGCGCCGCTCGGCGCGGGGCCGGCCGGTTTCCCGCATCGCGGCGGCCTCCGCGGGTCCAGCCTGCTGCCGCCCGCCGCCCCGCCGGCGGCTCCGGCCGCGTCCGTGCCGCAGCAGCTTCCGGTACGGCTGGTGGAGGACCCGGTGCCGCAGGGCGGCGGGTACGGCCCGGTGCGGGTGATGGTGCGCCGGTCGGACGCGGCCCCGGTCGCGGAGGCCGCCCTCACGCTGGTCAACCGGGACGGCGACCAGATCGGCCTCGGCCACACCGGTCCGGACGGGACCTGCGTGCTGCCGGTGGGGACGCGCGGGACGTACGTGCTGATCACCCGCGCCCGCCGGTTCCAGCCCGAGGCGCACACCGTCGAGGTCGACGGCGGCGCGGTGGACGTGCAGATCATCCTCAACAGCATGTCCCGGCTGACCGGCACGGTGTCGGTCGCCGGCGGCGGGCCGCCGCTCGGCGGCGCCACGCTGACCCTGGCCGACATGAACGGCGACGTCGTCGACGCCCGCCAGGCCGACTCGAACGGGCGGTACCAGTTCGACGACCTGGGTGTCGGCACCTACACCCTCGCCGCCACCGCGCAGGGCTGCACCCCGAAGGCGCTGCTGGTCGTCATCACCGACAACGGCACGGTGGAGCGGGACGTCGAACTCGACGGCGGCACCCATGTCCGCGGCACCGTGTGGGCCAAGGTCGGGCGGCGGCGGCTGGCCGACGCCAGGGTGACGCTGCTGGACCGGTCGGGCGCGGTGCTGGGCACCACGTTCACCGACGCGAACGGCGAGTACGCCTTCGGCGACCTGCCGGAGGGCGAGTACACGGTCATCGCCAGCGGCTACCCGCCGGTGGCGAGCTCGCTGCGCGTCACCGAGCTGCAGAGCGTCGAGCACGATGTCGAGTTGGCCCACCCCGACCGGTGAACGGTCGGCCACGGTCTCACCGCAGGTGAAGGAGCAGCAGCATGAGTAGCCCGGCCGGTCGGAGCGAGCCCGCGCCCGACAGGGGACCCGCCGCGGCCGCGCAGGGCGCCGGAGTCAGCGTCCGGGCGCAGACCGGGGACGGCTGGGCCGTTCCCGACGCCATCCTCACGGTCACCGACCTGTCCGGTCGCCAGGTCGCCAGGGCGGTCGCCTCCCCGGAGGGCGTCGCCTGCACCGAACCGCTGCCGTCCGGCCGGTACACCGCGATCCTCAGCGCCGCCGGGTACCTGCCGATCGCCCGCACCGCCACGGTCGGCTCGACCGGCGCGGCCTCGCTCGGCACCGTCACCCTCGCCCGCGCCGGCGGCCTCGAACTGCCGGAACCGGGCATCTGGACGATCGACCCCGCGCACACCGCGATCAACGTGACAGCCCGCCACCTGGGCATCACCAGCGTGCGCGGCCGGTTCACCGAGTTCTCCGGCAGGATCGTGGTCGCCGACCCGGTGGAGCGGTCGACCGTGCAGGTGAAGGTCCAGGCCGACAGCATCGACACCGCGAACAAGATGCGCGACGACCACCTGCGCTCGGAGGACTTCCTGAGCGTGGAGAAGTACCCGACGATCGAGTTCCACAGCACCGGCCTGCGCCCCCGCGGTGGTGACAAGTGGACGATGCTGGCCGACCTGTCCCTCAACGGCATGACCCGCCCCATCGAGCTGGACCTCACCTACCTCGGCACCGGCCCCGATCCGTGGGGCGGCACCCGCGCCGCCTTCCACGCCAGCACGGAGCTGCACCGCGACGACTTCGCCATGACCTACAACCAGATCGTCCGCGCCGGCATAGTCCTGGTCAGCACCACCCTCCAGGTGGAGCTGGACGTCCAGGCCGTCCAGGGCGACACCCTGCCGGTCGCCTGACCGCCGTCAGCGCCAGGTGTCGTTGAGGGTGACGGCGCCGGTGCCGGTGGTGTAGGTCCGGTTGGGGTCGCTCTCCCAGGTGACGGTGTTGTCGGGGTTCTTCTTGAGGTACTTGTACTGGAAGGTGATGCCGGCGGGCAGCGTCGCGGTGCCGGTCCAGGTGGGGTAGTTGGCCGACGACAGCGGGACGGCGGCGGCGGGGTCCCAGTTCCCGAGGGCGGGGATCGAGCCGACGACGTAGACGTTCTGGCCCCAGTAGGTGGTGGCGTACTCGTTGAAGGTCACCTGGACGGCAGTCTGCGCGGTGCAGGAGCCGACCCGGGCGGCCGCGTCGATCGCGACCGCGTCCATCGCGTTGACGGTGACGGCCGCGTTGCCGGCGGAGTCGACGCACACGGTGGTGCCGCTACAGCTGCCGCCGCCGAAGTCGCCGTGGATGACGTCGCAGTAGCTGCCGGCCGGCAGGCCGGTGGCGAAGGTGCGGGACAGCGTGCCGCTCTCCTTGTTGATCGCGACCCAGCCGGACGCGCCGCGGCTGAAGGCGATCTGGTTGGACCCGTCGGACCACCAGTTGCCCACCGGCGTGCCCCGGGTCGCGTTGTGGAAGCCGACCATGTTGGCGACGGCGCGGGCGCGGTGCTCGCACTCCCAGCCGCTGCCGCAGCTGACCGGGTTGACCATGCCGTTGGCGGCGGACGGCGGGCCCTGGTCGTTGTCGCTGAAGTCGAAGCTGGACATGATGTTCGGCGTGCCGTAGTTCCAGGCGAGCTCGAACACCTGGGCGAGGGTGTGCACCGCGCCGTCCTTGTAGGTGAGCATGCTGCCGTCGCGCTGCGTGTCGTGGTTGTCGACGAACACCGTGGCCTGGGAGCTGGGCACCATCCCGGACTGGCCGAGGGTGGACAGGCCGGCGATGCTGCCGCCGCCGAACGCCGACTTCAGCGCCTGCCCGTACCGGAACTCCAGCACCCCGCCGTTGACCGTGTACGCGCCCGGGTCGAGGGAGCCGCCGCCGCCCGGCATGACCTCCTGGGCGAAGTACACGCCGGGGTTGGTGAGCCTGGACCTGATCGCCGCCATGTCGGTCTGGCTGATGTGCTTGGCGGCGTCCACCCTGAACCCGTCGACGCCGAGGCCGAGCAGGTCGTTGAGGTACGCGGCGATGCGGCCGCGCACGTAGTCGGTGCCGGTGTTGAGGTCGGACAGGGCGAGCAGCTCGCAGTTCCACACCTCGGTCGAGCTGTTCCAGTCGTGGATCTGGTCGTCGGACTCCGGGCAGTTGCCCGGGTAGTAGTGGAAGTCGGCGGCGGAGTAGGTGCCCGGGTAGTCGTACTTGCTGAACGTCGAGCCGGCGTAGCCGCTGGCGCCGGCGCTGCCGGACCCGGTCATGTGGTTGACGACCGCGTCCACGTACACCTTGACGCCGGCCGCGTGGCAGGTCTGCACCATGCTGGCGAACTGGCTCCGGTTGCCCATCCTGCTGCTGAGCTGGTAGCTGGCCGGCTGGTACACCTCCCACCACGGGTGGGCGGGGTTGTTGTTCGGCAGCGACACCGACTCCTCGGGCGGGGCGACCTGCACGGCGCCGTACCCCTTGGGCCCGAGGACGTTCGTGCACTCGCCGGCCACCGATGTCCACGGCCACTCGAAGAGGTTGGCGATGACGTCGTTCGCGCCGGTCGCGGCCGGGGTGGCGGCCCTCGCGACCGGTGCGGCGGGCGAGGAGGCGACGAGGCCGGCCGATGACGCCGCCGCGGCGACGGCCACGACGGCGAGGGTACGGATCCTGTTCATGGAGCACCTCGCGGACACATACTCGCGGATACATACCGCGATGGGTGGTATGTCCCGGAAGTTAACCTGGAAGCGCTCTCGCGACAAGACCCTTGCGCAAGGGTTGCGCAAGATCCTTCATGCCGTCCGGGACGCCACCGGCCTGGGCGCCGCGCCGGTGGAGCCGCGGACGACCAGCTCCGGCCGGTAGACGAACTCCGAGCGCGGCACCGGCAGCCCGGCGATCTCGTCCAGCAGCGCCCGCACCGCCGCCACGCCCATCGCGCTCACCGGCTGGCGCACGGTGGTCAGCGGCGGGTCGGTGAAGGCGATCAGCGGCGAGTCGTCGTACCCCACCACCGACACCTCGCGCGGCACCAGCCGGCCCAGCTCGCGGGCCGCGCTGATCGCGCCGAGCGCCATCATGTCGCTCCCGCAGATGATGGCGGTGCAGCCACGGGCCAGCAGCGCCGCGCCGGCCGCCGCGCCGCCCTCCACCGAGAAGATCGTGTGCTCGACCAGCCCGCCGACGTCCTCGGCGCCGAGCAGTTCCCGCATCGCCCGCGCGTACCCCTCCACCTTGCGGAGCACCGGGAAGAACCGGCGCGGGCCTACCGCCAGGCCGATCCGCTCGTGCCCCAGGTCGACCAGGTGGCTGACGGCCAGCCGGGCCGCCACCCTGTCGTCGGTGGACAGTGAGGGCGCCGGCACCGCTTCGTTGTACCCGTTCACCAGCACGATCGGCAGCCCGCGCTCGACCAGCCGCAGGTACCGGGCCGGGTTCGCGGTGGTGTCGGCGTGCAGGCCGGACACGAACACGATGCCGGCGACCTCGCGCTCCAGCATCAGGTCGATGAAGTCGTCCTCCGGCACCCCGCCCGGGGTCAGCGTGCACAGCACCGGCGTGAACCCCTGGAGGATCAGGGCCCGCTCGATCACCTGCGCGAACGCCGGGAAGATCGGGTTGTCCAGCTCCGGCGTGATCAGGCCGACCAGCCCGGCGCTGCGGTGCCGCAGCCGGGTCGGGCGCTCGTACCCCAGCGTGTCCAGCGCCGCCAGCACCGACTCCCGGGTCGCCGGCGACACGCCCGACCGGCCGTTCAGGACCCGGCTGACCGTCGCCTCGCTGACGCCGGCCTGCTGGGCGATGTCGGCGAGCCTGGGGGTCATGCCCTCCGACTGTAGTGGAGGTGCCGGCGTCCGGTCATATTGCGCAAGCCTTCCGCAAGTGGGTGGGCAGGCGAAGATCCCTCGTTGACAGGGAGCGGCGGGGCGGGCGACCCTTCTGGATGAGCCGGGCCGGTGCCCACCCGCTGGATCACCGCCCAGAAGGACCCTCAAATGGAACTGCCTCGCACGAGGCAGCACCCAGTGCTCGCGGGGCTGGCCGTTTTGGCCGCGCTGTCCACCTGTGCCTGGCTGCTGCTTGTCAACTCCCCCGCTGCCCACAGTGGCCCGGCCCGCGACGCGGCCGTGGCCGCGCCCCAGACCGTGCCCGATCCGCCGGCCGGGGTCGTCGCGAACGCCACCCACTTCGACGGGCTCGGCTCGCCGTACGGCGGCTGCGGCCTCCCCCAGTCCGTGCTGGAGACGCAGAACTTCGTGGCGCTCAACGTCTACAACACCCCCGGCGACTACAACTTCTACCCGCGGCCGATCCCGCCGGACAACGCCAGCAGGATGGGGATCTGGAACAACGGCCTCAACTGCGGCCGCTGGGTCCAGGTCACCATCGGCGACTTCTGCACCGGCACCAACGACGGCGCGCCCAACCAGCCGTTCTGCCGCAACGGGTCGTGGGTGTCCGACGCGTACGACGGCGCCACCCTGACCATGCTGGTCGCGGACAGCTGCGGCGACAGCAACGCCTGGTGCCGCGACGACCCGTACCACCTCGACCTGGCCACCGACTCGCTGAACCGGTTCGTGAAGAACGGCACGCAGGTCGGCGACATGAACCCCAACCACTGGAACAACCGGCACATCTCCTGGCAGTTCGTGCCCGCGCCGAACTACACCGGCGACATCCAGATCGGGTTCCTGCAGGGCGCGCAGATGTGGTGGCCGGCCATCGCCGTGTCGCACCTGGCCAACGGCATCCACTCGGTCGAGTACTTCGCCAACGGCAGCTGGAACACCGCGCAGCCGGACAGCGACATGGGGCAGGCGTTCATCCTCGGCGGCGGGGCGACGACGTTCCAGATCCGGGTGCGGGACGTCAACGGCCAGCTGATCAACAACGGCAGGGTGTACACGTTCTCGCTGCCGGCGTCCTGCGGCTCGAACTGCTCGGCCGCCTACACCCAGGTTCCGTACACCACCGACACCGGCCCGACGCCCACCCCGACCGCCTCGACGGGTTCGCCCTCGCCGACACCCACCTCCGGCGGTGGCGGCGGGTGCGCGCTCACCGTGGCCGTCAGCAGCTCGTGGCAGGGCGGGTACCAGGCCAACGTGACCGTGAAGAACACCGGGACCACCGCGTCCACCGGCTGGACGTCGGGCTTCACCTTCCCGGGTACCCAGACCGTCGCGAACTCGTGGAACGCGGTGGTCAAGCAGTCGGGCGCCCAGGTCACCGCCGACAACGCCAGCTTCGACGGGGTGATACCGCCGGGCGGCTCGACCAGCTGGGGAATGACCGTCAACGGCGACAGCCAGGCCCCGACCGGCCAGACCTGTTCCCTGCGCTGACCGGCACCTGACACCAGCCCGGTCGAGTGGAGCCGACCGGTCGACCCGATGGGCAGGCGGGACGGCGGCGGAGTCGCGCCGCCGTCCCGCGGCGTGTCTCACTGCCTGGCGCGGGCCGACGCCAGGCGGAGATCCTGGAGGAGCACGTCGAAGGCGGGCTTGGGCCGGAGGTTCTCGTCCTCGATCGCCGCCGAGCCGTGGCCGGGGAAGAAGCTGGGCACCCACTGGTGGGCGTCGGTGAAGCCCCACACGGTGAAGGACAGGCAGCGGCGGGTGGCGATGCAGGCCTTCAGGAGCTGGCTGTACACGGCGGCCTGGGCCTGCGCCTTCACACCGTCGGCCGGCAGCGGCATCCGCACGTCGGCCTCGGTGACGGCGGTGTCCAGGTCGAGCGCGGTGAACCGGGCCATGTTCTCCGCCAGGTCGGCCGGCGCGAAATCCACCGTCGCGTGCGCCTGGAAGCCGACGCCGTGGATCGGTACGCCCTCCGCGCGCAAGCTCTTGACCAGCGCGTACACGGCGTCACTCTTCGGGCCGATCGTCTCGATGTCGTAGTCGTTGTAGAACAGCAGGGCGTCAGGGTCGGCGGCGTGCGCCCAGCGGAAGGCGTCGGCGACGTAGCCGGGGCCGAGCGCGCGCAGCCAGAGCGACTCGCGCATCGTCCCGTCGTCGTTGAACGCCTCATTGACGACGTCCCACTGCCAGATCCGGCCGCGGAAGTGGCTGGCCTCGTCGATGACGTGCCCGCGCAGCAGCTCCCGCAGCTCGCCGTCGCTGAACGTCCCGCCGGTCAACCAGTCCGGAAGCTGGTTGTGGAAGACCAGTGTGTGGCCGCGTACCCGCTGGTCGTTCTCGCGCGCGAAGTCCATCAGCCGGTCGGCCGCCGTCCAGTCGTACGCTCCCCTGGTCGGCTCCACCCGCTCCCACTTCATGTCGTCCTCCGCTGTCACCGTGGAGAACTGGGCAGCCACCTCGGCCCGGTACGCCGGCTCGGCGACCAGCGCACCGACGTTCACGGCGGTACCCACCGCCAGCCCCAGATGCTCGGCGGCCTCTCGCAACGTCCGCACATCCACCTCGATTCCATTCACCCCGCCATCATTCGCCGCCACCGCCGGGACCACCGGCCAGGTCCAGCGCCGCGTACACGCGGTCGCCCGCACTGGTGGGGCGGTTCCTAAAACGGACAAAGATGGGTACAGTGGTCAAGTGAGAGCGCTCCCATGGCGAGAGATCACCAAGGGAGAGTGAGACCGTGAGGATACGGCGCAGAACAGCGTTCCTCGCCGCGACGCTGTTGTTACCCACCGCGTTCCTGATGGCCGTCGTGACCGCGGGGCCGGCCAGCGCGCACGGGGCCCTGATGGTCCCGGGCAGCCGGACGTTCTTCTGCTGGGAGGACGGGCTGGACTCGACGGGGCAGATCGTGCCCCAGAATCCGGCGTGCCAGCAGGCCGTGGACGTCAGCGGGGCGAACTCGCTGTACAACTGGTTCGCGGTGCTCCGTTCCGACGGGGCCGGCCGCACGACCGGGTTCATCCCCGACGGCCAGCTGTGCAGCGGCGGCAACCCCAACTACGCCGGTTTCGACAACACCAACACCAACTGGCCGGTCACCCACCTGACCTCCGGCGCGAGCATGGAGTTCCGGTACAACAAGTGGGCGGCGCACCCCGGCTCGTTCCGGCTCTACGTCACCAAGGACGGCTGGGACCCGACCGTGCCGCTGCGCTGGGACGAGCTGGAGTCCACGCCGTTCCTGACGGCCGACCACCCGCCGGACACCGGCCCGGTCGGCAGCGTGAACGGCTACTACTTCTGGACCGGCAACCTGCCCGCGAACAAGACCGGCCGGCACATCATCTACTCGGTCTGGACGCGTTCGGACAGCAACGAGACCTTCTACGGCTGCTCCGACGTGATGTTCGACGGCGGGACCGGCGAGGTGACCGGCATCGGCCAGACCGGCACCCAGCCGACCGTGCCGTGCGACGCCGCCTACACGGTCACCAACAGCTGGTCGGGCGGCGTCCAGGCCGAGGTCACGATCACCAACCCGAACACCACGAACACGCACACCTGGTCGGTGAGCTGGATCGTGCCCTCGGGTGTGACCGTCAGCAGTTCCTGGAACGGCGCCTTCACCCAGAGCGGTGACCTGGCCACGATGAGAAACGCCAACTGGAACGGAGTTCTCGCCCCGAACGGGTCAGCGTCGTTCGGGATGGTGCTCAGTTCCGGTGCCGCGATACCGGCGCCATCGCTCACCTGCGCCGCGACGTAACACCCCGAGTTCCCGGAGCCGGCACCCCGCCGGCTCCGGGAGCGCCCTAACTCCGGGAGCGCTCTCACCATGACACGCATCGACGGACGGCGACTGCTGGCGGTCGCCGCGGCCGCCGTCCTGCTGCCGCTGCTGGCGGCGATCGGCGCGCGGCCGGCAGCGGCCGGCACCGGGCACGGGTTCGTCACCCGGCACGGCAGCACGCTGCTGCTGGACGGCAGGCCGTTCCGGTTCGCCGGCACCAACAACTACTACCTGATGTACGACTCGCCGTTCATGGCCGACGACGTGCTGTCCCGCGTCGCGACCGCCCGGTTCCCGGTGCTGCGCACCGACGCCTTCCTCGACATCGGCAACCAGGACGGCTCCAACTCGGTGGGGTCGGGCAAGGCGAACGGCGTCTACTTCCAGTTCTGGGACGGCACGGAACCGGCCTACAACGACGGCGACGACGGCCTCGCCCACCTCGACTACGTCATCTGGAGGGCCGGCCAGCTCGGCATCAAGCTGGTCATCCCCGTCACCAACAACTGGACCGACTTCGGCGGCATGGACCAGTACGTCCGCTGGGCCGGCGACCAGCACCACGACGACTTCTACACCGACCCGCGCATCCGCGGCTGGTACCAGGCCTGGATCGCGCACCTGCTCAGCCACGTCAACCCGCGCACCGGCCTGGCCTACTCCGACGACCCCACGATCATGACGTGGGAGCTGGGCAACGAGCCGCGCTGCCAGGGCTCCGGGGCGTACCCGACCTCGGGCGCCTGCACCGCCGCCACCGTCACCGGCTGGGCCGACACGATGTCGCGGTACGTCAAAAGCATCGACCACCACCACCTCACCAGCGTCGGTGACGAGGGCTTCACCTGCACCGATCCCGGCGGTCCCGACTGGACCGACAACTGCGCGACGGGCGTGGACTCCGCCGCGCTCGCCCGGCTGCCCGCCATCGACGTGATGTCGTTCCACCTGTACCCGGACGGCTGGGGCAAGACCCCCGACTGGGGCACCACCTGGATCACCCAGCACCTCGCCGACGCCCGCGCCGCCCACAAGGCCGCCATGCTCGGCGAGTTCGGGCTGCTCAACCACGCCACCCGCAACCCGGTGTACCAGCGCTGGACCACCGCGGCGATCGACGGCGGCGCCAGCGGGCTGCTGTACTGGATGCTCGCCGGCCTCCAGGACAACGGCACGCGGTACCCGGACTACGACGGGTTCACGGTGTACTGCCCGAGCCCGGTCTGCCTCACGATCACCCACGCCGAGACGACGATCAGCACCGGCCGGCGCTCGTTCCCGCCGGTCGCCGACGACGACACGGCGGTCACCCCGTTCGGCACGCCGGTGGCGCTCTCCCCCGCCGGCAACGACATCGCCTACGACCGCGCGCACGTCGTCCCCGCCAGCGTCGACCTCGACCCGGCGACCGCCGGCCAGCAGACCACGCTGACCGTCCCGGCCGGCCGGTTCACCCTGGCCGCCGACGGCGCCGTCGGCTTCACCCCGGCCGCCAGCTACCACGGCACCGTGACCGTCCCGTACACGGTGCGCGACTCCTACCGCCGGCTGTCCAACGCCGCCACCCTCACCGTGACCGTCAAGCCGGACCCGGCCGCCCCGATCGTGGTGACCTCGTTCGAGGACGGCCTGGACGGCTGGGCGCCCGGCAGCTGGCAGGCCAACGCCGGCACGCTGTCGCCGACCAGCGACTTCCACACCGACGGCGCCGCCGGCGTGCACGTGGAAGCGGCGGACGGCGGCTGGTTCGGGCTCACGTTCCCGACGCCGCTGGACCTGTCCACCAAGTCCACGCTCAAGGTCGACGTGCGGGCAGGGGCGGCCGCCGGCACCCCGATGGACATCGCCATCCAGGTCGGCCCGGGGTTCACCTGGTGCCAGGGCACGTTCGGGTGGGTGGACGCTGGCACGTCGGCGACGTTCGCCGTCGACCTCGGCACCGGGCTGGACTGCGGGGCCGCCGACACCGGCGACGTCCGCACGCTGTACGTGTTCTTCGGCCCGGGCTCCTTCGACCTGGACTACGTCCGCGCCGAGTGAGGGGACAGCATCCGGGGCTCGGGATCGAACGGCACCGCGCCGGCCTCGTGGACCGCCCTGCCCAGCTCGCGCAGGCTGGGCACGGCGGCCCGCCACAGGTCATGCGGGCCGCTGCCGTCCAGGTGGTCCACGCTGAGCCGCCAGCACTCCGCCGGCGGCTCGCCGTCGTCGTCGGGCTCCGCGACGCAGCGGTGGATCCACACGGCGGCCACCGGGGCGCTCCTGACCGGGCCGAACGGCGACCGCCAGCGGTGCTCGACGCCCCGGCCGACCACCAACTGGTGCCGGGTGGCGGTTTCCCCCAGGCAGTCCGCGGACCCCAGGTACGGTATGCCGCCGACGAACAGCGCGAGGAGCAGGCCCTTGGCGCCCCACCTGGGGGCGACGACCGCGACGACTCCAGGGGGCAGGACAACCAGCAGCACCAGGGCCGCGTACCAGGTGACGGCGTGCCACCGTCGCCGCAGCGCCCACCGGCCGTCCCTGGTCGCCCGCCACTCGAAACCGGTGGGCAGGCTGGCGTCCGCCACCCGTGACATGGGACACCTCCCGGAGAGTCAGCGTAGTACGCGTCGCGGTGGGCAGAAATGCCCAGCACTGCCCAGGACCGGCCCTTCACCGGGGCCGGTCCCGGCGATCATCCTCACCCCATGACGACCGTACGTTGGCGCGTCGTGGCGCTGTTCGCGGTGCTCGCGGTGCTCCTCACCGCCGGTGGGAACGCTCTCGCCAAGCCGGCCGGCCCCGCCGACCCCGGCGCCACCAGCGGCGCCGCCACGAACCCCGGCACGCCGGCCACTCACCGGCTGTGCGGCACGCCGGCCAGCCCCGGCATGATGAGCTGCCTGGCCATCGCCCGCGACGACGTGCCGGTGCGGCACGGCCTGGTCGGGTCCGCGACCGCGCAGGACGCGCCGGCTGGCTACGGCCCCACCGACCTGCGGTCCGCGTACGCGCTCCCCGACGGCGGCGCCGGCCAGACGGTGGCGATCGTCGACGCGTACGACAACCCGAACGCCGAGGCCGACCTGGCCACCTACCGCGCCCAGTACGGGCTGCCGCCGTGCGCCGCGGCCAGCGGCTGCTTCACCAAGGTGGACCAGCGCGGCGGCCACGCGTACCCGGTCTTCGATGCCGGCTGGGCCGGCGAGATCTCCCTCGACCTGGACATGGTCAGCGCCGCCTGCCCGAACTGCCGGCTGCTGCTGGTCGAGGCCGACGACCCGGCCCCGGCGAACCTGTACGCGGCCGAGGACCGGGCCATCGCGCTCGGCGCGAGGTTCGTCTCGAACAGCTGGGGCGGCAACGAAGGCCCCGACCAGATGACCGACGGCGACCCGCACTTCGACCACCCCGGCGTGGCGATCACGGTGGCCAGCGGCGACCACGGTTACGAGGTCGACTACCCGGCCTCGTCGCAGTACGTGACCGCGGTCGGCGGCACCACGCTCACCCGCGACCCGGGTTCGGCGCGCGGCTGGGCGGAGAGCGCCTGGCGGCTGGGCGGCAGCGGCTGCTCGCCGTGGGAACCGAAGCCGGCCTTCCAGCCCGACCCGGCGTGTCCGAAACGGACGGTCGCGGACGTCGCCGCGGTCGCCGACCCGGACACCGGTGTCGCGGTGTACGACGGCGGCTGGAAGGTCTACGGCGGCACCAGCGCGGGAGCGCCGCTGATCGCGGCCGTGTACGCGCTGGCCGGCGCGCCGCTGACCGGCACCGCCGCCAACTCCTACCCCTACGCCCGCCCCGAGGCGCTCAACGACGTCACCACCGGCAGCAACGGCAACTGCGACCCGTCGCTGGCGTACTTCTGCGCGGCCGGCCCCGGCTACGACGCGCCGACCGGGCTGGGCACGCCGCACGGCACCGCCGCGTTCGGCGCCGGCCCGCACGCGGAGATCACCGGCACGGTGACCGACGCGGCCACCGGCAAGGCGCTGGCCGGAGCGCAGGTCACCGCCGGTGACACCACCACGACCACGGACCTGGCCGGGCACTACGCCTTCACCCTGCCGCCCGGCGACTACCCGGTGCTGGCGCGGCTGTTCGGGTACGACCCGGCCGGCACCCAGGTCACGCTGAGTGCCGACGGCCAGGTGGTGACCGCCGACCTCGCGCTCGCCCCGCGGCCCAGGGTGACCGTGTCCGGCCTGCTCCGGGACGCCTCGGGACACGGCTGGCCGCTGTACGGGACCGTGGCGCTGACCGGCCCGGACGCCGGCCAGCCCGGCACCGGCACGCACACCGACCCGGCCACCGGCCGGTACAGCCTGAGCCTGCCGGCCGGCGCGACGTACACGCTCCAGGCCACGCCGGCCTATCCCGGCTACCCCGCGGTGAGCCGCGAGGTCACCGCCGGTGACGGCGACGTGGTCGCGGACTTCGCGGCGACCGTGGCGTTCACCAGCTGCGAGGACGCGCCCGGGTACGCCTACCACACCAGCACGCTCGCCACCGAGAGCTTCGACACCACCAGCCCGCCGGCGGGCTGGTCGCTCGCCGACCTGAACGGCCGCGGGATGCTGTGGCGGTTCGACGACCCGGGCGGGCGGACCAACCGGACCGGCGGCGCCGGCAACTTCGCCATCGCGGACCCGCTCGCCTTCGGACCGTCGCTGTTCCAGGACACCGCGATGGTCAGCCCGGCCTACGACCTGACCGGCACCAGCCACCCGTCGCTGTCGTTCCACACCGACTACTACGCCGACTACAGCGACATCGCTTCGGTCGAGGTGAGCGCGGACGGCGGGGCGAGCTGGCAGCAGGTGTGGCGGTACGGGCAGCAGAGCCGGCGCGGCCCGGACACCGAGACCGTGGACCTGTCCGCGTACGCCGGGCAGCCGTCGGTGCGGGTCCGGTTCCGGTACCAGGGCTGGTACTACTGGTGGTGGGAGGTCGACGACGTCACCATCAGTGACCGGTCGTGCGACCCCACTCCGGGTGGCCTGGTCACCGGCCGGGTCACCGACGCGAACACCGGGGCCGGCGTGGTCGGCGCCACCGTACGCGACGACGACAACCCGGCCGAGCACGCCACCACGGTGTCCACTCCGGATGACCCGGATCTCGGCGAGGGCTTCTACTGGCTGTTCTCGGCGGCGAGCGGCGCGCACCCGTTCACGGCCAGCGCGGCCGGCGGGTACCGGACGGTGACACGCCCGGTGACGGTCGCGCACAACGCCGCCAGCACCGTCGGGTACGCGCTGCCCGCCGGCCAGCTGTCGGTCACCCCGTCACTCAAGGCCACCGCCACGCTGGGCACCAGCAAGACCACGACGCTGACCGTGAAGAACACCGGCACCGCGCCGGCCACGGTCACCCTCAGCGACGTGCCGGGCGAGGTGTCGCCGCTGCTCGCCGCCCCGGGCGCGCCGGCCGTCACCGTGCCCGGCACGTTCACCCCCGGCCGGCTCGCCGCCGGTGGCGCCACCGCGAGGCCGGCGGCGGCCGCGCCGGCCGCGGCCGGGCCGTGGACGCCGGTCGCGAACTACCCCACCCCGGTCGCCGACAACACGCTCGCGGCCGGCCCGGACGGTCAGGTGTACTCGGTCGGCGGCAGTTCCGACGCCACCACCGTGGTCAACCGGCTGTACTCCTACGACCCGGAGTCCGGGGCGTGGACCCGGCACGCCGACGAGCCGATCGCGCGGGACGCGCCGGAGGCCGCGTTCCTGTACGGGAAGCTGTACGTCGCCGGCGGCTGGGGGGCGAGCGGCGCCACCGTGCCGCGCACCGACGTGTACGACCCGAAGACCGGCACCTGGTCGGCCGCGGCCGACATGCCCCGGCCGTACGCCGGCGCGGCCACCGCCGTGCTGAACGGCCGGATGTACCTGGTCGGCGGCTGCCCGACCATCGACTGCCACACCCACGACGTGCAGGTCTTCGACCCGGCGACGAACACGTGGGGCACGGCCGCCGACTACCCGGAGTCGATCGCCTGGCTGGGCTGCGGCGCGATCGCCGGCAAGCTGTACTGCGCCGGCGGCCACACCCCGACCGGCGGCACCCGCGACGCCTACGTCTACGACCCGGCCGCCGACGCGTGGTCGCCGATCGCCGGCCTGCCCGGCGACAACTGGGCGATGGGGTACGCCGCCGCCAACGGCCGGCTGCTGCTGTCCGGCGGCGTGGTGCTGCACAGCGCGGCGCTCACCAACGCCGGCAACGCCTACGACCCGGCCACCGACACCTGGTCGCCGCTGCCCAACGCCAACCTGGCCACCTACCGGGGCGGCAGCGCCTGCGGGTTCTACAAGATCGGCGGCGCGTACGCGGACAAGAACCCGGACGGCGCCGGCGAGCTGCTGCCCGGCCTCGGCCAGTGCGCGACCGCCGACGACGTGCCGTGGCTGTCGGTCGACCGGACCAGGCTCACCCTCGACCCGGGCGCGAGCGCCCAGGTCACCGTGACGCTCGACGCGGGCGCGGCCGGGGTCACCCAGCCGGGCACGTACACCGCCGGCCTCGGGATCAGCGAGGACACGCCGTACCACTACCAGCCGGTGCCGGTGACGCTCACCGTGAACCCGCCGGCCACCTGGGGCAGGATCGCCGGCACGGTGACCGGCGCGGCCTGCGGCACCACCACCGCCGCCCCGCTCCCCGGCGCGACCGTCGAGATCGACGGGTGGGCACAGGCCTGGACCCTGAAGACCGACGCGGCCGGCCGGTACGCCCTCTGGCTGGACACCCGCAACAACCCGCTCACCGTCATCGTCGCCAAGGACGGCTGGATCCCCCGCAGCCGCCAGGTCACCCTCACCAAGCAGAAGACGACCACGGTGGACGTCGTGCTCAAGCCAACGTGTTGAGCCAGCCGTGCTGGGCGACGTGCCATACCAACTGGATGCGGGTGTCGACGCCGGCCTGGTCCTGGAGCAGGGCGATGTGGCGCTGGACGGTGCGTACCGCGACGTCCAGCGCCCGCGCGATGTTCTTGTCGGTGCTGCCGGCCAGCATCATCCGCAGGATGCGGGACTGGAGCGGGGTCAGCCGGGCCGCGCCGTCGCCGCCGGTGGCCTCGGTGAGCGGCACCGCCGCCGACCACACCGAGTCGAACAGCGCCACCAGCGCGTCCAGCAGGCTGCTGGAGCGGACCAGGACGACCGCCGGGTACGGCTCGGCGGCCTCGTGCAGCAGCGGCACCATCCCCCAGGAGTGGTCGGCGACGTACAGCTTCATCGGCAGCCTGGGCGCGACCCGCGCCTCCTCGCCGGCCGCCACCATCTGCTGGATGTCCGGGAGCGCGCCGGGGATCTCCAGCGTCGCCCGGTCGTACACGGCCCGGCAGCGGACGCCCTGGCCGAGCACGGCCAGTTCGGTCTCGTTGACGAACCGGGCGTCGAAGTACGGGCCGCGGCTGAAGCACAGCACCTCGGCGCGGGCGGCCCGCTGGAGCTGGTCGAACCGCTCGCCGATCGCCTCGAACCCCTCCACCACCTGGACGATCTCCTCGGCCCGGTAGCCCTGGTGGGCGCGCTGGTACTCGCCGGCCAGCTCGGCGGCGACCCGCCGGGCCTGGTGCAGGAGCGCCTCCTGCCGGTCGGTGAGCAGGCCGATGGCGAGTTCCGGCGCGGTGGGCACGAACCGGTCGCCGCCGGACGCGGACCGGTTGGCGAGCCCGCGCTCTGCCAGCTCGTGGCAGGCCCGCAGGGCCTGGTCGGGGGGTACGCCGAGGTGCTCGGCGAGGTCGTCGACGTCGAGACCGCGTGCGCCGACCAGCACCCGGTAGGCGCGCTCGGCGAGCTCGCCCAGGCCGAGTACCCCAAGCGCATTGGCGGTCATGCCCGTGCAGTCTGACGACGCCGGACGCCACATGGCAAGCATCAGCCCATCGGGTAAGTCCTATCTCACCGTTACCGCGGTGCCGGTCAGCCCGTCCGCGCCTCCGGGACCGCCACCGGCGGGTGGGTGGTCGCGGGCCGCCGGTGCCGCCACCGCCGCACCTCGGGAGCCTCCACGACCGGGACCCGCTGGGTGTGCACCAGCCGGAACCCGACCCCGCGGACGGCCTCGACGTCCACCTCCGCGCCGGCGTCGCGCAGTGCCTTGCGCAGCCGTTTCACCGTGGAGTGCAGGCTGCCGGGGTCGCCGAGGTACGCCTGCCGCCAGACGGTCTCGTACAGCAGGGCGTACGACCACACCTGGCCCGGTGTCTCGGCGAGGTGGCCGAGCACGTCCCGCTGGAGCGGGGTGAGGACCAGCTCGCTGTCCCGCCACCGCGCCCCGTGCCGCGGGCGGTCGATGACGAGGTCCCCGCAGGTCACGGCGCGGCCCTCGGCCGGCACCGGCTCGGGTACCGGTGCGGCGGGGATGGCCGCCGCCGCACCACGCGCGGGCTCCCCGAGCAGGTCGCGCGCTGTCGGAACGTCAGGACACAGCAGGACCACGCCAGATCCCGCCAGCAACCCGGCCAGCCGAACCTGGTCCGCCGGATTCCCCGTGATGCAGATGATGATCGGTGGTTCTTCTGGTCCCTCCACGGCTACAGCACACTCGTTCGTCATGGGCTGGTCAAGGAAATGACATGTCATGTTGCCGCAATTGCATGAAGTGGACATCCCGCCCGAACCGGGTAGGGCCGGCCCGACCCCGGCGTTCCTCACCAGGCCGAGGCCGGACGCCCGGCGTACTGGTTGACCGCTCACATTCCCAGCAACGCTTCCTTGAGCCCCTGGCCCTGGTTTTGACCATGGCGCTGCGCTGCTCGATGGGCACGTCGAGCAGGGTGGTGACGGTGCGTTCGCAGCCGTCTGCGATCTGCTGGTCGAGGATGTCGCAGACGGCGGTGGTGAAGGCGACGTAGGCCCGGCCGCGCACGGCGGCGGGCTCGTAGGCGTCGCCCGCTACGCCGGCTGCCGTCCTCCAGATAGACGGCGGTACCGGAGTCGAGGCAGGCAATTGCCAGGTGGGCGGTAGTGCGGCTTGAGCAGCAGTACGCGGTCGCCAGCAGGCTCGGTGCCCCGCGAAGCCGGGGTGCGCGGGTAGGGGCGGGCAAGCGGCGAGGGGCGGAGCGGCAGGTGGGGGGTGGGCATACGGGCGGCGGGTGGGGTCAGGTGACCGTGATGAGGACCTTGCCTACGGCGCCGGACTGGACGGCGTCGTGGGCTTCGGCGGTGCGGTCGAGGGGGTAGCGGTGCAGGGGGAGGCCGCGTTCCTCGCCCACGTCGAGGGCGCCGGCGGCGACCGCGGCGGAGACGTCCTCGACGGCGGCGCGCTTGGCGGTGTCGGGGACGGTGTACACCAGCAGGAACTGGTACCGGGTGTTGGGGCCCAGCAGCGGGCGGACCGGGAGCTGGACCTCGTCGGCGCCGCTGTTGGCGTACACCGCCACCACCGCGTCCGGCCCGACGACCGCATGGTTGAGCGCGGCGTTGGGGCCGGGGGCCACCTCCACGACGATGTCGACACCGTCCGGCGCCGCCGCGCGGATGGCAGCGGCCGGGTCGCCCTCCCGGTAGTTGACCACGTGCTGGGCGCCGGCCGCCGTGGCGAGGGCCGCCTTCTCCGGGCTGCTCACCGTGCTCAGCACGGTGGCGCCGGCCCAGCGGGCGAGCTGGATGGCGGCGTTGCCGACCGCGCCCGCCCCGCCCTGCACGAGGACGGTGTGCCCGTTGAGCGTGCCAGGCCCGATGCGGTCGGGCAGCGCCTCGGCGACGGTCAGGCAGCGGTGCGCGGTGAGGAACGGGATGCCCAGCGCCGCACCCAGCTGGAAGGACGGTTCCGCGCCGAGCAGCACGGTCTGCCGGGCGGGGACGACGGTGTACTCGGCCGCCGTCCCGAACGGGCGCTGCCAGGCCGCCTCCCAGATCCACACCCGCTCACCGATCAGGACCGGGTCGACGCCCTGACCGACGGCCTCGACGGTGCCGGAGCCGTCCTGGTTCGGGATCTGCCCGTCCGGGCCGGGCTGGTTGTTGGTGCGCGACTTCCAGTCGGTCGGGTTGACCCCGGAGAAGGCGACCCGGACGCGCACCTCGCCGGGACCGGGCTCCGGGACCGGGCGTTCGGTGAGTTGGAGGACGTCGGGACCACCGGGCTGCGTGTATGAGACGGCGCGCACGGGTTCCTTCCTACCGCCGTCCGCTGGCGCAGGCGCGATGAGTTCCATGAGGCGGGCCGGTCTTTTCGTCGTGAGCACCCCATCCCAGCCCCTGGACCTCGTCTTCACCGCATCGATCGAGAAGGACGGCGCATTCGCGACCTACCTGACCGTGCCCGGCTCGGCGGAGGTGCTCGGCACCCGGCGGGCCGTCAGGGTCGGCGGGACCATCGACGGACACGCGTTCGCCGCCACCCTCATGCCGTCGGGAGCCGGCCCGCACTGGCTGCCGCTGCGGGCCGCGCTGTGCAAGGCGGTGGGCAAGTCCGCGGCAGGTGAGCAGGTGACCGTGCAGCTCCAGCAGCGCTTCAGCTGAGGAGGCCCTCAACCAGCCGGCATGTCCTCATCGGTAGGCCACTCCGGCAGGGGCAGGCCGGCCAGCGCGAGCAGCTTCTCCACGGTCTGCTCGACGACGTCGTCCTCGGGTGGGGCGCCGTCCGGTGAGGCCATGAGCCGCTGTACCTCCGCGGGGTCGATGTCCGTCCCCTCGGACTCGCGGACCCACCGGGCGAAGCCCTCGGCCTCGGCGCGGACGTCCACCGGGGCCCCGGCGTCGGGCTCCTCGAAGTAGATCCGGGGCTCGTAGCCGAGGAAGAAGCGTCCGCCGGTGGCGTCGGCTGCGCGGTAGTCCACCGTCGCGATGTCGCTGTCGTGGACGTCGATCAGGAGGAAGGGCACCGCGGTCGGCCGCCCGCTGCTCCACCGGCCGGCGCTGTACGCGAGCTTCCCGAAGTACCCCACTGCCGGAGGCTAACGGCCGTCGGTTCAGCGCCAGGAGACCGTCTCGGGACGGCGGCCGAGGGTGCGCTCCACCTGTCGGGCCGCCTTCTCCTCGGCGTTGACCAGGACGGGCCGGGGTGTGCCGGCGAACAGCGGCAGGTCCGAGGGGCTGTCGCTGTAGACCGCCGCCCACGGCGGGGGATGTCCCCGGTCGATCAGCATCGCCACCTTCGACTCGCCCATGACCCGCCGGGCCGGGAAGCCGGCCTGCGAGCCGACGACGTCGAGATCGCCGAGCCCGATCGCGGCCAGGAACCCGCGGGCCAGCGTCTCCTCACAGCCGGTGGCGACGACGACGGTGTCCCCGGCCCGCTGGTGGGCGCGGACGCAGGCGATCGCATCGGCCACCACCGCCTCGGGTTTCGTCGTGAGGGCGGACCGGTAGGCCGCGGCGACGTCGTCGACGTCCGAGTCGGCGGAACCCCCGACCGCGAGCCGGGTCATGAGCCGCGCACCGAGCGGTCGTGACCAGGGCAGCGCGGCGAGGACCAGCAGCAGCGGGGAGGCGAGCAGGAGGAGGGGGGCGCGGCGGGGCTCCTGCCGGAGCCGGCCACGCAGGAAGAGCGTCGACGCGTCCCCGCCGAGCAGCACCTTGTCGAGGTCGAACACGACGGTCGGCAGCACACCTGGGTACTTACCGGCGACGACGCCGATTGATGCGTGCCGTCCGAGCGCGTGGAGCGGCGCCGGAGGGGGCACTACCGCCGTCGACTGTCGGGGCAGAGCCTGGGAGGCGCTCGTGACCGCTCGTGAACCGCAGGAGATGGCCCAGGTCGCGGCCGAGACCGGGGCGAAGAAGACGCAGCGGGCCTGGGACCGGGTGCTGGTCAGCGCCTTCCTGGCCGGTGCCTACATCTCCTTCGGCGGACTGGTC
>JBJMIH010000298.1:0-28142 GCA_045806985.1 Mycobacteriales bacterium
CCACCGGGACCGGATCTGGGAACGGTAGGCGGTGATGAGTTTGGCCACGTAGCGCAGGGTGTTGCTGGACAACGGCAGCACCGACCGGTAAGACAACACGCGAAGCTCCTGGCGTCGGATGATCTTGGTACATCAACCGAACAGCCAGGAGCTTCACCTATTCCACACTGGACACACCATCCCTACCCAGCCCCACCAGGATGGAAAAGGCTCCTTGATCGTGGCCGCAGGGGTCCGAAATCCGCCAAGGGCACACAGGTGGAAGCCGACTTTGAGACACGGCCTAGACGGGGGTGACCAGGCCGTACAGGTGCGGGCGGGTGCCGTCCTCGCTGGTGACGGCGAAGGCGGTACCGCCGGTGGTGAAGCGGACCGTGGCCGGGAGCGGGATGGCGGCGCGGAAGGTCACGTCGACGGTGGCGGCGGTGGGGAGGGCGTCGCCCAGGGCGGCGAGGGCGCGGGCCGCCGTCCACATGCCGTGCGCGATCGGGCGGCGGAAGCCGAACGGGCGGGCCGTCCAGGGGTACAGGTGGATGGGGTTGCGGTCGCCGCTCGCCGCCGCGTACCGGCGGCCGGTGTCGGCCGGGAGCCGCCACGCCTCCTCGGCCTCGACGTCGACGTCGACGGGAGATCGAGGCGCCGGCTCCGCCTCGGATGCGCCGCCGGTGGGTCGGCGTTCCCGGCGGAGGTACGTGCTGGCCTCCTCCCAGGCGGGTTCGCCGCCACCGGCGGACACGCTGGTCGCGATCGTGAACGCGGTGCCGCGCGGGTGCGGGCGCGGGCCTTCCAGCCACACGCGGAGGTCGAGCTGCTCGGTGGCGGCGAGCGGGCGGCGGGTGGTGATCCGGTTGGCGACGTGGATCAGGCCGAGCGGGCGGTACGGGAAGTCGCGGCGGGTCATCAACGCCAGTGCCAGCGGGAACGCGAGCACGTGCGGGTACGTCGGCGGCAGCGGGCCGGCCGCCGGGAAGCCGCAGACCGCGGCGTACCGGGCCAGGTGCGCCCGGTCGACGGTCACCTCCGGCAGCTCGGCCACCGCCTCGGGCAGCTCGGCGCCGCTCCCCCGCCGTACCAGCGCCCGCGCCGAGGACGCCAGCAGCGACGGCGGGCGGTCGTACCGCACGGTCACGCCCCCAGCAGGGACTGGCCGCAGACCCGGAGCACCTGGCCGTTGACGCCGGCGGTGGCGGGTGCGGCCAGCCAGGCGACGGCCTCGGCGACGTCCACCGGGAGGCCGCCCTGGCCGAGGCTGTTGAGGCGGCGGCCGAACTCGCGGACGAGGTACGGCATGTGCCGGGTCATGTCGGTCTCGATGAAGCCGGGGGCGACTCCGTTGGCCCGGATGCCGTCGCGGGCGAGGGCGTGGACCAGCCCGACCACGCCGGCCTTGCTGGTGGCGTAGTTGGTCTGGCCGCGGTTGCCGGCCAGGCCGGACACCGAGGAGACGCAGACCAGCGCGCCGCCGTCGCGGAGCACCGGGCGGTCCGGATTCCGCAGCGCGGCGGTGATCCGCTCCACCGCGCCCAGGTTGACCGCGAGCACCGCGTCCCAGTCGGCGCGGGACATCCCGGCCAGCATCCGGTCGCGGAGGATGCCGGCGTTGTGCACGAACACGTCGACCCCGTCGGCCAACTGGGCCGCGATCGTGTCGGGCGCGTCGGCGGCGGTGACGTCGACGGGTACCGCCCTGCCGCCGATCCGGCCGGCGACCTCGCGCAGCGCTTCGGCCTGCGCGGGCAGGTCCAGGCACACCACGGTGGCGCCGTCGCGGGCGAGCACCGCCGCGATGGTCGCGCCGATGCCGCGGGCGGCCCCGGTGACGGCGGCGGTCGTGCCGCGCAGCGGCCGGTCCCAGTCCACGGCCGGCACCTCGGCGGGATCGACGGTGATGACCTGGCCGTTCACGTACGCCGAGCGCGCCGACAGCAGGAACCGCAGCGGCGAGGCGAGCGACGCCTCGGCACCCGGCGCGACCCGCACCAGCTGGCAGGTGCCGCCGCCGCGCAGCTCCTTGCCGAGCGAGCGGGTGAATCCCTCGACGGCCTGCGCGGCGACGGCGGCGCCGGTGGTCGGGACCAGTTCCGGCACGTCGCCGAGCACGATCACCCGGCCGGCGGGGCCGAGCGCCCGGATGCGGCCGTGGCCGAACTCGTACAGCGCCGACAGGTCGTCCGCCCCGCCCTGAACACCGAGGCCGGTCGCGTCGAAGACCAGGCCGGCGACCCGGTCCGTGCCGACCCCGGCGACCTCGACCCCGGCGTCCTTCAGCACCGCGGCCACCGGCTCGCGGAGGCGGCCGACCGGGGTGCCGCCGAACGCCACCGGGCCACGCGCGACAGGGTCGCCGGCGTGGTGCCGGACCAGCGGGGCGGGAGCCGGGAGGCCCAGCCGGCGCAGTACGGCGCCGCGGATGCGATCTGCCACCAATACTCCCTACGCTCTAGTAACTTTACTCGCTAGTAAATACCATGGTGCCACAGACCCGGGAGGAGAACGATGACGCGCACGATCCGCCGCGTGGCCATTCTCGGCGGCAACCGCATCCCGTTCGCCCGCGCCGGCGGCCCGTACGCGACCGCCTCCAACCAGGACATGCTCGGCGCCGCCCTGGACGGGCTGGTGGAGCGCTTCGGGCTGGCCGGCACGGTGCTGGGCGAGTTCGCGGCCGGCGCGGTGCTCAAGCACGCCCGCGACTTCAACCTGGCGCGGGAGGTCGTGCTCGGCAGCCGGCTCGACCCGCGCACCCCCGCCTACGACGTGCAGCAGGCGTGCGGCACCGGCCTGGAGGCCGTGGCGCTCACCGCCAACAAGATCGCGCTCGGCCAGGTCGAGTGCGCGGTCGCCGGCGGGGTCGACACGGTCAGCGACGCCCCGCTCGGGCTGAACGACGGGCTGCGCCGGCTGCTGCTGCGCGCCCAGCACACCAGGGGGACGGCGCGGCGGGTCGGTGGCCTGCTGGCCGGCCTGCGCCCCCGCCACCTGATGCCCGACGTCCCCCGCAACGCCGAGCCGCGCACCGGGCTGTCCATGGGCGAACACGCCGCGGTCACCGCGCGGCAGTGGCGGATCGGCCGCGCCGAACAGGACGAGCTGGCGGTCCGCAGCCACCACCGGCTGCACGCCGCGTACGAGGCCGGCCTCCTGGACGACCTGGTCACCCCGTACCGCGGCCTCAACCGGGACCAGAACCTGCGGCCGGACACCTCGGTGGAGAAGCTGGCCCGGCTGAAGCCGGTGTACGGCCTGGACGACCCCGACAGCGCGACCATGACCGCCGGCAACTCCACCCCGCTCACCGACGGCGCCGCCGTGGTGCTGCTGGCCAGCGAGGACTGGGCCGCCGCCCGCGGGCTGGAGCCGCTCGCGTGGCTGGTCGACGTCGAGACCGGCGCGGTGGACTTCGTCGGCGGTACGGACGGCCTGCTGATGGCGCCGGTCTTCGCGGTGCCGCGGCTGCTGGAGCGCAACGGCCTGACGCTCGCCGGCATCGACAGGTACGAGATCCACGAGGCGTTCGCCTCGCAGGTGCTGGCCACGCTCAAGGCCTGGGAGGACGAGGAGTTCTGCAAGGAACGGCTCGGCGTGCCGGCGCCCGGCCCGGTCGATCCGGACCGGCTCAACGTGCACGGCTCGTCGCTGGCCGCCGGGCACCCGTTCGCCGCCACCGGCGGCCGGATCACCGCCACGCTCGCGAAGATCCTGCACGAGCTGCCGCCCCACCCCGACCGGCCGGTACGCGGGCTGATCTCGATCTGCGCGGCCGGCGGACAGGGCGTCACGGCACTCATGGAGCGCTGAGGGCCGTGACCTTTCCGCTGGCCAGGGCGCGCGGCGCCGCGGCACTCCGGGACCGCGCGCCGGTCGAGGTCGACCGGGACGGCGAGGTGGTGGTGGAGGCGCGCAGCCCGTTCCTGGTGTCGCCGCCCGCCACCGGCAGCCTCGCCGACCTGCCGTACCGCAACGCCGCCGAGGCCCCGGACGCGCCGGTGATGGCGCGGAAGGCGGGCCGCGGCTGGCGGGACGTGACAGCGGCCGCGTTCGCCGCCGAGGTGACCGCGACCGCGAAGGGCCTGGTCGCCGCCGGTGTACGGCCGGGTGACCGGATCGCGCTGATGGCCCGCAGCTGCTACGACTGGACGCTGCTGGACTTCGCGGCGTGGGCGGCCGGCGCGGCCGTCGTGCCGCTGTACCCCACCGCCTCGATCGCGCAGGCCACCTGGATCGTGGCCGAGGCCGGGGTGGTCGCCGCGGTGGCCGAGGACGCGGACTGCGCCAGGGTGCTCACCGCCGCGCTCGCCGCGGCCGGCCGGGACCTGCCGGTGTGGCGGCTGGACGAGGGCGCGATCGGGACGCTCGTCAGCCGCGGCACCGACGTGCCGGACGTGGAGATCGCGCGCCGCCGCGCGGCGCTCGGGCCGGACAGCGAGGCCACGCTCATCTACACCTCCGGCACCACCGGCACCCCCAAGGGCGTGCGGCTCACCCACGGCAACTTCGTCGCCGCGGCGGTGAACTGCGTGGAGCTGCTCAAGCCGGTGTTCGACGCGGTGTCCGACGAGCCGGCGTCCACGCTGCTGTTCCTGCCGCTGGCGCACGTGCTCGGCCGGGCGATCGAGGTGGCCTGCGTGCACGCGCGGATCCGGATCGGTCACAGCCCGTCGATCAAGCCGGCGGAGCTGCGGCCCGACCTCGCCTCGTTCGGGGCGACGTTCCTGGTCGGCGTGCCGTACCTGTTCGAGAAGATCTACGACCTGGGCACGGTCGAGGCGCAGGACATGCGTGCCGGCCACGTGTTCGCGCGGGCGGCGCGGATCGCGACCCGGTACGGCAGGGCGGCGCTGGACCAGCTCGCCGGCGACGGGCCGCCCCCGCCGTGGCGGCTGCGCGCCGCACACCGGCTGTACGACGTGCTGGTGTACCGGAAGGTGCGCAAGGCGCTCGGCGGCAAGGTGCGGTACGCGATCAGCGGCGGCTCGTCGCTCTCCCCCGACCTGCTGCTGTTCTTCGCCGGCGCGGGAATCCTCATCTACGAGGGGTACGGCCTGACCGAGACGACCGGGCCGTCCACGGTGAACCCGCCGCTGCGGCCCCGGCCGGGCACGGTCGGCCCGCCGGTGCCCGGCTCGGCGGTGCGGATCGCCGCCGACGGCGAGGTGCTGGTGCGCGGCTGCCAAGTCGGCCCCGAGGTCAGCCACGAAGTCGGCCACGAGCTGGGCGGGGACGGCTGGTTCGCCACCGGTGACCTCGGCCGGCTCGACCCGGACGGTTACCTCACGATTACCGGCAGGAAGAAGGAGATCCTGGTCACCAGCGGCGGCAAGAACGTCAGCCCGGGGCCGCTGGAGGACCGGCTGCGGGCACACCCGCTGGTGAGCCAGTGCCTGGTGGTGGGCGACGGGCGGCCGTACGTGGCCGCGCTGGTGACGCTGGACACCGAGGCCGTGGAGCAGCACGCGCGCCACCTGCCCGACCCGCCGCCGGACACCGCCGTACCGGTGGACGTGTCCGCCGCGACCCCGGTCCCGCCGGCCGTGCTGGCGCAGGTCGCGGAGGCGGCGGCCGAGGCCAACCGGTCGGTCTCCCGGGCCGAGTCGGTCCGCCGGGTCCGCGTCGTGGCCGGCGACTTCACCGTCGAGAACGACCTGCTCACGCCCTCACTCAAGGTGAAGAGGGCGGCGATCCTGCGGGCGTACGCGGCCGATGTCGAGGCCCTCTACGACCACGTGTAACGCCAGGCGCCCCGCTAACGCCTCTACCAGGTGAAACGTCTGGGGCCGGCGCAGCGATGTGACTGCTGTTGCTTCTGATGGCGTAGTGGCAGGATTCAATTAAGGGGTCTCATGGGAATCAGGTGGCTTGTGCGCGGTGCCGCTACGGGCCTGGCGGTCGGCGTGCTCGCCCTCGCCGGTACCACGGCGGCACGGGCCAACTCGACGGTCAACATCAATCCGGGCAACGTCCCGACCACGGCGAAGGCCGCCACCCAGGACTGCGACGCCAACTTCGGCGGCGGCCCCTACGCGGACCAGGACGTCTGGGTCTTCAACCTGCCCAAGCCGAACACGTCCGGGCACTTCGTGTCCGTCACCGCGACCTTCCAGACCGGTAGCGGGACGGTGACCAAGACGATCCCCACCGACAGCGGGCACATCGTCGACGACCACGGCACCAGCAAGGCATGGATCAGCCTGCCGGCCGGCTGGACGCTGACCGGCGCGAGCGCCGTCATCAGCGGTACCGCGGACTTCTTCGTGCTCACCCACACCTGCGCCGCCAAGGGCAGCCCGAGCCCGTCGCCGTCCTCGAGCTCGCACTCGCCGACGCCCAGCAGCTCGCCGTCCTCGCCGGGCGGCAGCGGCTCGCCGACGCCGAGCACGAGCCCCACGACCGGCCCGACCACCAGCCCGACCAGCACCCCTGGCGGCGGCGGGGTGGCCCCGACCAGCACGTCGCCCTCGTCGGGCGGCGGCCTGCCGGTCACCGGCCTCCCGCTGGCCATGACGGTCCTGCTCGGCGGCACGCTGCTCGCCGCCGGCGCCAGCGCCGCCGTCCTCGCCCGCAGGCGTCGCCAGCAGCACAGCGCCTGACCCGCCCCGGCACCCGCTCAACCCACCGACCGCCGGCCCGGTACTCCCGGGCCGGCGGTCGGCGTTGTCAGCGGTGGTCAGCGCAGCCAGCGGCCATCGCCGGCACCGTGCGCGACGAAGCGGCCGGCGGGGTCGAAGAGAGCGATGTGGCGCCGGCCGTTGACGGCGTACTCGACGAACTCGCCGTAGTCGAGGACGATCCGGTCGCCCTCGCGGACGTCGGTGACGGCGCCGGTGGTGGTGATCTGGCCGCGGCCGTCCCAACCCATCTCGAAGCCGGGGAGGCCGACGGCCCGCGCCCGCGCGTTCAGGGCGGCGAGCTGCTCGGCGGCCCTGGTCATCAGCTGCTCGTACCGCTGCCACTCGGCGAACGCCCGCCCGTTCCGGGCGATGTCGGCCTGGAGCCGCTGGTACAGCCCGCCCACCCCGGCCCGCTCGATGAGCCGGAGGCAGCCGGTGCAGTCCGGGTTCCACATGAACCTGACCCGGCCGCCGCCGAGCTGGGTGAGGCCGTGGTCGGCGGGGAACGGCCCGTGCGTCTCGGCGGGGAACTCCACCGCCGCCAGCGCGGCCGTGATGCGGCGCTGGGCGTTGCGCACCCGGTCGATGAAGTCCTTGGACGGCCCGCCGAGCAGCGACGTGAGCGCCGCGTCGGACTTCAGGGCCTCGTCGTAGGTTCTGGAGAACTCCAGCTGGAGAGCCACCAGCGTGCTCACGGCGCCCATACTCGGTCCCTCCCGGGGATCCCGGCCGCCCCGGGACCTTACCGTCGGGCCGGCGCCGCCGGAACCCCCAACACGAGCCCCGGTCACTCCTGCCCCACCGGTACCGGAACGCTTCGACCGCCACCGCACCGTCGATGGCCTAGGGTCCCGGTGTGATCGACGATCCCGCCGTGCCGGAGCCGGTCGCGCCCGCCGTCGAGCGCCCGGCGCGGGACGTCGCCGCGCTGGTCGCCATGGGTGTCACGGTGGCCGCGTGGGCGTCGGCGTTCGTGGCGATCCGCTGGGTGGGCCGGTCGTTCCGGCCGGGGCCGCTGGCGCTCGGCCGGCTGGCGGTGGGCGCGGCGGTACTGGGCGGCCTGCTGCTGCTCCGCCGCCAACGTTCGCCAGCGGCGTGGGTGCGGCCGACGTGGCGGGAGTGGCGGCTGCTCGGGCTGTGCGGGCTGGCCTGGTTCGCCACCTACAACGTGGCGCTGAACGCGGCCGAGCGGCGGCTGGACGCCGGTACCAGCGCGATGCTGGTCAACGTCGGCCCGGTGCTGCTCGCGCTGCTGGCCGGCGCCCTGCTCCGGGAGGGGTTCCCGCGCTGGCTGCTGGCCGGCGCGGCGGTGGCCTTCGGCGGCGCGGTACTGGTCGGGCTGGCCAGCGCGCACGCGGCCCCGGCCGACGGCGTGGGAGTGTTCCTGTGCCTGCTGTCCGCGGTGGGGTACGCGATCGGCGTGCTGGCGCAGAAGCCGGTGCTGCGCCGGCTGCCGGCACTCCAGGTGACCTGGCTGGCCTGCTGCGTGGGCGCGGCCTGCTGCCTGCCGGCGGCACCCCAGCTGGTCGCCGATGCCGCCCATGCCGGCGCCGGCCCGCTGGCCGGGCTGCTGTACCTGGGCCTGGTGCCGACGTCGCTGGCCTTCAGCACCTGGGCGTACGCGCTGGCCCGGATGGCCGCCGGCCGGCTGGGCATCAGCACCTACCTGGTGCCGCCGCTGACCGTGCTCGCCGCCTGGCCGCTGCTGGACGAGGTGCCGCCGCCGCTGGCACTCGCCGGCGGCGTGCTGTGCCTGGCCGGCGTCGCGCTCTCCCGCCGCCGCTGACAGGTCAGCGCCGCGCCAGCGCCGCTCCAGCGCGGGGTGGCAGCTTGTGGTCGGCGGTCGCGGGGCCGCCGACCACACAGGAAGGAACGCCATGACCACAAACTGGAGGCGGGCCGCAGCCGGGCTGGTGTTCGCGGTGGCGACGATCGGGGGCACCGCACTGCCGGCCGCCGCGTCGGCGGCTCCGGCACACCTGCCGGTGTCCAGGGCCGCGCTGTTCACCGATGAGTTCGACGGGTTCGGCATCGGCCGCGCGCCGGCGATCGCGTTGCGTAACGCCCGCACCAGCGCGCGGAGCCAGGCCAGCGCGGCCGGATACAACCCGGAGACACAGTGCGTGACCGGGTTCGAGGACACCACCCCGGACGGCGCCGGCCTCTTCATCGGGGAGAGCGACCTCTTCTGCACCAGATAGCACAGATAGTGCCGGAGAAACTGTCGGACCTGCCGGTTAGCGTCAGGGCATGTTCGAGGGGTTCACGGAGTTCGACGTCCAGACCGGCGGCACGACCATCCACGGGCGGCGGGGCGGTGCCGGGCCGCCGGTGCTGCTGCTGCACGGCGTGCCGGAGACGCACCTGATGTGGCACGGGGTGGCGCCGCGACTGGCGGAGCGGTTCACGGTGGTCGCCACCGACCTGCGCGGGTTCGGCGGCAGCGGCTGCCCGCCGAGCACGCCGGATCACGCGCCGTACAGCATGCGGGAGATCGCCCGCGACCAGGTCGAGGTGATGCGGGCGCTGGGCCACGACCGGTTCGCCGTGGTCGGGCACGACCGGGGCGCGCGCTGCGCGTACCGGCTGGCGCTGGACCACCCGGACGCGGTGACCCGGCTGGCCGTGCTCGACATCGTCACCACCGCGGACGCGTTCCGGCACGCGGACGCCGAGTTCAGCCTGGGGTTCTGGGTGTGGTCGTTCCTGGCCGCGCCGGAGCCGGTGCCGGAGCGGCTCATCGCCGGGGCGGCGGACGTCCTGGTCGACCACATGCTCGACACCTGGTCGGACGGTGCCGGCGCGTTCGCGCCCGAGGTCCGCGCCGCCTACGCGGCCCAGTTCCGCGACCCGGCCAGGGCGCACGCGATCTGCGAGGAGTACCGCGCCGCCGCCACCCTGGACCGGGCGCACGACGAGGCCGACCGGGGCAGCCGGCGGATCGGCTGCCCGACGCTGGCGCTCTGGAGCGGCACCGGCGCGGTGGCGGCGTGGTACGAGCCGCTCGACCTGTGGCGTGCCTGGTGCGAGGACGTGCGCGGCGGGCCGGTGGCGGCGGGGCACTTCCTGCCGGAGGAGGCCCCGGACGAGACCGCCGACCGGCTGCTGGAGTTCCTCGGTTAGGAGTGTCAGGAGCGCACGCGGGCGGCCAGGTCCTTGTCCCGGGACGCCCGCAGCAGCGCGGCGGTCAGCCGGCTGAGGTCCTTCCCGCCGGCCGCGTCGGCGAGGCCGTCCGCGCTGCCGGGCAGGCCGAAGTCCTTGGCGCTGGCGGTGATCCGACGGTCGGCGTAGGGCCGGACCCACGGCCACACCGCCTGCACCTCGCGCAGGAAGATGTCCGCGCCGAGCGGGCCGATGCCGGGGACCTCCTGGAGCAGCCGGGACGCGGCGCGGGTGTCGCCGTCGGCCTCGGCGGCGAGCCGGCGCAGGTCGCCGCGGTACCGGTCCTGGAGCAGGTCGGCGCCCTCGCCGAGCATGGTCGCGGTGCGCTCGTCGTAGCGGCGGTAGTGGCCGCGGCCGAGCGCGTCGACCCGGTCCTGCCAGCTGGCCTCCGCCATCTTCGCCGGGGTGGTGTACCCGGCCTTCCGCAGCTCCCTGGCCGCCGCCACCGCGATCTCCGTGGAGATGCGCGCGCTGCTCAGCAGGGCCAGCACCAGGAGCTGGTACAGCGGCGCCGGCGCGTCGGCGAGCTTGATCCCGGCCTCCTCGGCGTAGGTCCGGCCCGCCTCCTTCAGCAGCGCCTTCGCCACCTGACCGTCCTTCTTCGCCGCCATGGCGCCTCCCTCCTCTCCTCCGTGGTAACCCGCCGCTGTGACGGGGGCCACCTGCCGGTCGGGTCGGATTAGTTGTACGGTTGGAACTGTTCATTCCGTACAACTAATTGGAGTGACGTGCCGGAACTCAGCTTCCGCCGCCGGATCGCCGTGCTGGTGATCTGCTGCATGAGCCTGCTGATCGTGGGCCTGGACAACACGATCGTGAACGTCGCCCTGCCGAACATCCAGCGGAGCCTGGGCGCCTCGGTCTCCGGTCTCCAGTGGACGATCGACGCGTACACGCTGGTGCTGGCCAGCCTGCTCATGCTGTCCGGCTCCACCGCCGACCGGCTCGGCCGGCGGCGGGTCTTCCAGACCGGGCTGCTGGTGTTCACCGTCGGCTCGCTGCTGTGCAGCGTCGCGCCCGGCCTCGGCTGGCTGGTGGCGTTCCGGATGGTCCAGGCCGTCGGCGGCTCGATGCTCAACCCGGTGGCCATGTCGATCATCACGAACACGTTCACCGACCCGGCCGAGCGCGCCCGCGCGATCGGCGTCTGGGGTGGCGTCGTCGGGATCAGCATGGCGGCCGGCCCGATCGTGGGCGGGGCGCTGGTCGGCTCGGTCGGCTGGCGGGCGATCTTCTGGATCAACATCCCGATCGGCCTGGCCGCGCTGGCGCTGACCGCCCTGTTCGTCCCCGAGTCGAAGGCCCCGCGCCCGCGCCGGCCGGACCCGGTCGGCCAGCTCCTCGTCATCGTCGCGCTGGCCTCGCTGACGTACGCGATCATCGAGGGCCCCGCTTCCGGCTGGAGCTCGCCGGAGATCGTCGGCTTCTTCTCCCTGGCCGTGGTCGCCGTCGCCGCGCTGCTCCGGTACGAGCCGCGCCGCGTCGACCCCCTGATCGACCTGCGGTTCTTCCGCAGCGCGCCGTTCGCGGGGGCGACGGTGATCGCGGTGAGCACGTTCGCGGCGCTCGGCGGGTACCTGTTCCTCAACACGCTGTACCTGCAGAACTCCCGTCACTACTCGGCGCTGCGCGCCGGCCTGCTGATGCTGCCGGTGGCCGCGATGACGCTGGTGTTCGCGCCGCTGTCCGGCCGGATCGTCGGCAGCCGCGGCCCCCGGCTCCCGCTGTTCGTCGGCGGCATCGCGCTGACCGCGGCCGGGCTGCTGCTCACCGGCGTGACCACCGGCACCGGCACCGACCGGCTGCTGCTCGCCTACGTCGTGTTCGGGTTCGGCTTCGCCATCCTGAACCCGCCGATCACCAACACCGCCGTGGCCGGGATGCCGCGCGCCCAGGCCGGCGTGGCCGCGGCGGTCGCCTCGACCAGCCGGCAGGTCGGCCAGTCGCTGGGGGTGGCGATCGCCGGCTCGGTGCTGGCCTCCGGCCTGCGCGGCGCCGCCCACGGCGCGTCGCCGCCGCCCAGCGCGACGGCCTGGGGGATCATCGCCGGATGCGGCGTCCTGGTGTTCGTGCTCGGGCTGGTCACGACCGGCCGGTGGGGGCGGGCGACGGCGGACCGGACCGCGGACCTGTTCGTCAGCGACCGGACGCCGGCCGGGGTGGGGGTACCGTGACCGCCGACCGCGCCGCCGGCCCCGGCGCCGACGAGCTGGCCACCCGCGCCTGGGAGGGTATGCGCGCGCTGGTGCTGGAGCACCACGACCGGCGCAAGGACGTCACCGAGGCGCTGGACATGAGCTTCATCAGGGCGAAGGCGCTGACCAAGCTCGCCGCCCGGCCGATGACCATGCGCCAGCTCGGGACGCGGCTGGCCATCGACCCGCCGTACACCACGGTGGTCGTCGACGACCTGGAGCGGCGCGGCCTGGTGGCGCGCACCGTGCACCCCGACGACCGGCGCAGCAAGCTGGTCACCGTGACCCCGGCCGGGGCCGCGGCGGCGGAGGTCGCCGAGCGCATCCTCAACGCGCCGCCCGCGCCCCTGTGCGACCTCGAGCCCGGCGACCTGGCCGCGCTCGCCCGGATCGTCGACGTCCTGATCGCGGCCGGCGGGAAATCGGATGCGTCCTGACCGGGGGCGTCCCTAGTGTCGACGGCGTGGACCCCGCGACCCTCGCCGCCCTGCCGATCCGCCGCCTCACCCCCGCCGACCTGCCCGGCTGCCTGAAGCTGGCGCTGGACCGGAACTGGGGCGCCGAGGACCGGAAGTGGGCGCTGCTGCTGGAGCGGGGCGAGGGCTACGGCATCGAGGACCCCGACGGCGACCTGATCGGCACCACCATCCTCACCCGGTACGGGCGGGCGGCGGCGGCGGTCAGCATGGTGCTGATCGCGTCCGGCTACGCGCGGCGCGGCCTGGGCCGCCGGCTGGTGCGCCACGTGCTCGCCGAGGCCGGCGACACCACCGCGTTCCTCTGCGCCACGGCGCAGGGGCGGCCGCTGTACGAGCACCTCGGGTTCCGCCCGGTCGGCTCGATCGTCACCCACGTCGGAACGTACCGGCCGGGGCCGGCCGGCGAGCCGGAGCGGTCGCGCCCGGCCGGGCCGGCCGACCTGCCGGCGCTCACCCGGTACGACACGGCCGCCGCCGGGATCGACCGGGGCTGGCTGCTGGCCCGGTGGCTCACCTTCGCCGAGCAGGTACGGGTGCTGGAGCGGGACGGCGCGGTCGCCGGCTACGGGGCGACATGGCGCAACATCGACACGACGCTGGTCGGGCCGCTGGTCGCCGACGACGACGCGGCGGCGGCGGCGCTGGTCGCCGACCTCGCCGCCACCGTGGCGGGGCCGCTCCGGATCGACCTCGACGGCGGCCGCGCGGCCTTGTCCGGCTGGGCGGCCGGGCACGGCATCGCCCCGGGCCGGAGCGAGACGTTCATGGTGCACGGCCGCGCCCTGCCCGGCGCCCGCGACCGGCTGATCACCCCGTTCATGCAGGCCCTCGGCTAGGCCGTGTCTCAAAGTCGGCTTCCGCCTGTGCTCATGGCGGATTTCGGACCCCTGCGGCCACGATCAAGGACTTGTGGCCGCGTTGTCACATGAAAATGCGGCCACAACTCCTTGATCGTGACGAGAAGGCCGGCGGGTGGCGGGTTTCGGACCTCGCCGGCTACTTCGAGACACGGGCTAGATCCCAGCTCCTCTCTACCCGCCGCGGCGGCCGGCGGGTTCGCCGGATCGCCGGATCGGGCGGATCGCCGCCATGGCGGCGATCCGCACCGCGTCGGGGGTGTCGGATCGGGGGCGCGCCGACCCAGGGTTGAGCGCCGACGATCAACCCCTGAGGAGGTGTACATGCGACGCGCAGTCGTATGGGCATCCGCACTGGCGGTCGCGGGCACGGCGATGACCACCGTGACCGTGCGCGGTCCGGCCGCCGCGACCACCACAACCCCACCCGGCCAACCCGCTCCGATCACACTCGTCACCGGCGACCAGGTGATCCCCCGGCACGGGAAGGGCGCCACGATCCGGCACGCCGTACCGGACGGGCCGGGCCGCTCCTTCCGCATGCTCTCCGCCGGCACGCACCGGTACGCCTATCCGGTCACGGCCTCGCCGTACCTGGGCCGCGTCCTCGACCCGGCCCTGTTCGACCTCAACACGCTCACCCCGGACGGCTCACTGAAGGTGCACCTGACGTACCGGCCCGGCGCGTCCGACCACGACGTGCCCGGCGTGACGGTCACCAGCCAGACCGCCGGCGGCGCCGACGGGTACCTGACCCCGGAGTCGGCCACCCGGTTCGGCGCGGCGCTGGCCAGCCAGTACGTCGCCGACCAGCGCGCCCGCGACTTCGGCGGGCACGGCATCTTCGCCGGCGTCAGCGCGATCCGGCCGGCGACGACCGCCGCCCCGCCGGTACGGCCGCACTACCCGATGTACACGCTGTCGCTGACCGTGCTGGACCAGACCGGCCAGCCGATGCCGGCCGGCCCGATCGCCGTCGTCAACGTCGACGACGCCCGCAAATTCGACACGATCGGCAGTGTGTACCGGGGCGTCGCCAGGTTCAGCGTGCCCGCCGGCCACTACATGATCAGCACCGAGGCCGACACCGTCGACCCGGCCACCGGCGGCATCACCGCGTCGATGGCCGCGATTCCACAGCTCACCGTGACCGGCAACCAGAGCCTGACGGTCGACGCGAGGACGGCGACCAGCCATGTCGCCGTGCCGGCGCCGGCCGGAACGAGCCTGGACGACATGACCGCGGATTACCAGCGCAACGACGCGACCGGCGCGATCGTGCTGGCCTCGGTGTACGTGGGTTCGCCCGGCGACCAGCTCTGGACCTCACCCACCCAGCCGGTGACCACCGGGACCTTCTACTACTTCACCGAGTGGTGGTTCAGCGGTCCCGGCACGGCCTACAGCGCGATCTTCCCGAGTGACGGCAGCATCCCGGCCGACCAGTCCCGGCCGATCGACCTCGCCGACATGGCCTCCATCGACACCGGCTACGCCAGCGACCGCCCCAACTCACCGGTGATGAGCAACCTCGTCGGCTGGCCGAAGGGCATCCTGGAGACCTTCTCGCCGGACCTTCCGGTTCCGGCGCCGGGCCGGCGGACCGAGTACATCACCGGCGGTCACGACATCCCCTGGGCCAGGGACATCGCGCTCGGCGGCACCCCCGACCGTCCCGAGGGTTTCCTCGGCGGCGGGTGGCGCCACTACCAGCCGGGCGAGCACCTCACCGAGAACTGGGGCGTGCCGCTGCGCCACCCGCAGTACGAGCGGGACACGGGTGACGGGCCCGACGGCTACTACGTGCCGGCCGCCACCCGCCGCGGCGACACCATGGTGCTCTGGATGTCCCCCTTCGGCGACAGCGACCCGACCCATGCCGGCAACGTCGTGGGCGCCGGCCGGGCGGTCTGGAGCCTGTACGCCGGAGACCAACTGGTGGGCACCGATGACGTCGGGTACGTCTACGGCAAGATGGCCGTGCCGGCCGACCAGGAGAACTACCGGCTCGTGCTGGACACCGACCGCGACTTCGACTGGTGGCGGCTGTCCACGCACACCCACACCGAGTGGCGGTTCCCCTCCGCGCACCAGTCCGGCGGGTCGCTGCCGGCCGGCTGGCAGTGCGACTGGGACACCAGGGACGGGAGCGGGCCGACCGACTGCGCGGTGCTGCCGCTGCTGTGGCCCGACTACTCGCTCGCCGGCGTCGGGCTGGACGGGCACGCGCCGGCCGGGCCGTCCACCCTGGGCCTGACGGTGGCGCCGCCGGAGGGCGCGGCCGCGGAGACGGTCACGGCCGTCACCGTCGAGGTGTCCTACGACGACGGCCAGACCTGGACTCCCGCGACCGTCACCGGGTCCGGAAGCCAGTTCACCGCGACCTACACCACCCCCGACCCGGCCGGCACGGACGGCTACGTGTCCGTGCGCACCACGGCGACCGACGCCGCGGGAGACAGTGTCACGCAGACGCTGATCCGCGCGTACGCGCTCGGTTCCTGAGCACGGCAGGTGTCGGCGGCGGGAGGCTGGGCCGGTCAGATCCAGCCTCTCGCCGCGGCCTGGACGCCGGCCTGGAAGCGGCTGCGGGCGCCGAGGCACTCCAGCAGCCGGCGCATCCGGCGCTCGACGGTGCGGACGGAGAGGTTGAGCTCGCGGGCGATCGCCCTGTCGGACAGGCCGGCGGACAGCAGCGTGAGCAGCTGCCTGTCCTCTTCGGACGGACCGGGCGGGCAGGTGGGGGCGCGCTCGGGTACGGCCAGGCCGGCCCGCCACAGCGTGTCCGCGACCAGCCGGAGCACCTCCAGCAGCGGCGACGGGCTGACCACCAGGGCCTGCGGCGAGCCGTCCAGCATCGGCACCACGCCGAGGCCGTCGCCGACGACCAGGCTGAAGGGCAGGTCGGGGAAGAGCCGCGCGGACGCGACCGGCGGCGGCCGCCGCCACCGGCCGGACGCGGCGAAACCCTCGGCGTCGTAGAGTACCCGCAGCACCGGCGGCGGGGGCGTGCCTGTCGCGGCGAGCACGCCGTCGACGACGTGCAGCGGCGGCCGGTCCAGCACCCACAGCTCCCGGGACGCGGTCGCGCCGGTGTGCGCCAGCCGCCGGCGTACCTCCTCGGTACCCCTGACCACCTCGGCCATCTGGTCATCGGCCAGCACGGTGCGGAACTGCTCCTGCAACCGGGCGGCGACCCGGCGGGCGGCGGCGAGCTGTTCCTCGCGGCGCAGCACCAGCGCTTCCACGGCGATCTCGGGGGACGCGGCCCGCCAGCGGCCGGCGCCCGCCTCGTTGGCCAGGCCCAGCTCGTCCAGCTCGGCGAGGATCGCGGCGACCTGGTTCGACGGCCGCCCGGTGGCGCGCGCCAGGTCGCCGACCGACGCCCTGCCGCGCCGCACCAGCAGCGTGTACAGCCGTTCCGCGTCCTCGCCCACGCCGACCACGGCCAGCACGCGCTTTCCCTGCTCGGGCCACGCCCCCGTGAGGGTCGCCCCCGCAAAGGTCCCCGTCATCCCATGCCTCCACCCACCATGACGTCCGACGGGCGTTGAAGCGTTGCCCGAATTGGGCGGATGACCGCCATGACGGCGATCCGCCCCCGCCGGGACTGTCGGTGCCGCGCCGCGCTGCCCGAGGGTGGGAAGCCGACGATCACTCCCCCGAGGAGGTGTACGTGCGACGCGCAGTCGTATGGGCATCCGCACTGGCGCTCGCCGGCACGGCCGGTACCGCAGCCACCGCCAGCCGAGCCGCCGGCGCCACCGCCACGGCCCGGCCAGGGCCGGCGGCCCCGATCACGCTCATCACCGGCGACCGGTTGATCCACCCCGGCTCCCGGAACGTCCTGATCCAGCACGCCGCGACCAGCGGCCCCGGCAGGTCGTTCCGCGCGCCATCGGCCGGCACGCACCGGTACGCGTTCCCGGTCACCGCCGGGCCGTACCTGGGTCGCGCGCTCGACCCCGCCCTGTTCGACCTGAGCACCCTCACCCCGGACGGCGCGCTCAAGGTGCACCTGACCTACCGGCCCGGGACCGCCAACCACGACGTGCCCGGGGTGACGGTCACCCGGCAGACCGCCGGCGGCGCGGACGGGTACCTGACCCCGGAGTCGGCCAGGCGGTTCGGCGCGGCACTGGCCAACCAGTACGTCGCCGACCAGCGCACCCACGACTTCGGCACGCACGGCCTGTTCGCCGGCGTCAGCGCGATCCGGCCGGCCTCGGTTCCGGCCCCGCCCGTGCAGCCGAAGTACAAGATGTACACGCTGTCGCTGAACGTGCTCGACCAGACCGGCCAGCCGATGGCGGACGGCCCGATCGGTGTCGTCAACGTCGACGACGGGCGCAAGTTCGGCACGATCGGCGGCGTGTACCAGGGCGTCGCCAAGTTCAGCGTGCCGGCCGGCCACTACGTGATCGCCACCGAGGCCGACGTGTTCAACGAGACCACCGGCCAGATCAAGAGCTGGTTCGTCACGCTGCCGCAGGTCACCGTGACCGGCAACCAGAGCATGACGGTGGACGCCAGGTCGGCCAGCAGCGCCGTCACCGCCACGCCGCCGTCCGGCACCCAGCTCGCCAGCCTGACCGTCGGGTACGAGCGTGACGCCGCCGGCCTCGGCGGCCTGGGCTGGCCGATGATCGGCGAGCCCGGCGACCAGATCTGGGTGTCGCCCACCGCGCCGGTCACCATCGGCACACTGCACCACTACACGCAGTGGTCGTTCACCGGCACGGACTCGACGTACACCGCGGTCTTCCCGACCGAGGGCCAGATCCCGGCCAACCAGAGTTACCAGGTGAACCCGGCCGACATGGCCACCATCGACACCGGGTACGCCAGCGACCGGCCCGACGCGCGGCAGGTGTCGTTCCAGTCGGCCATGCCGCCGGGCGTCACCTTCTCGATCGCCGCGGGCCTGGCCGTCACGGCGCCGGCCCGCCGGACCGAGTACGTCACCGGCGGGCACGGCATCGCGTGGCAGAAGACGGTCATCCTCGACCCCGACGACTTCGGCGGCATCCTGGACGGAAGCTGGACCGCCTACCAGGCCGGCCAGCACCTCGCCGAGAACTGGGGGCAGCCGCTGCGGCACCCGCAGGTCGCGATCGACAACGGCGTGACGGACTTCTTCGTGCCGGCCGCCACCCGCCGGGGTGACACCATGCTGGTGAACCTGGGGGCGTTCGGCGACAACACCCCTGGCCACTCGGGCGAGCCCGGCTTCACCGGCACGCCGGGGCTCCAGGAGCGCGTGTCGTGGGCCCTGTACGCCGGCGACCAGCAGGTGGCCGGGGCCGACGGCCCGCCGTCCGGCACTGTCACCGTGCCGGCCGATCCGGAGAACTACCGGCTGGTTCTCGACGCCGACCGCAGCGCCGCCTGGTGGCAGCTGTCGACCCGGACGCACACCGAGTGGCGGTTCGCCTCCGCCCACCAGTCCGGCGGCTCGCTGCCCGACCCCCGCTGGCATTGCGACTACACCGAGGAGGCGCCGATCGACTGCACGGTGCTGCCGCTGCTGATGCCCGACTACTCCGTCGCCGGCATCGGCCTGGACGGCAAGGCGCCGGCCGGTCCGTCCACCCTGGACGTCGCCGTCGCGCCGGTGCAGGGCGCGGCGCCGTCGGCGGTGGCCTCGGTCACCGTCGAGGTGTCGTACAACAGCGGCGTGAGCTGGACGCCGGCGACCGTGACCGGATCCGGCAACCACTTCACCGCCACCTACACCACCCCCGACCCCGCGAGCACGGACGGCTACGTGTCCGTGCGCACCACGGCGACCGACGCCGCGGGCGACGCGGTCACCCAGACCCTGATCCGCGCGTACGCGCTCGGTTCCTGAGGAGGTTCGATGTTCCGTCGAGGAATGAGGCTGGCCGCGCCGGCCGCCGCGCTCGGCCTGGCGCTCGCCGCCGGGACGACGGCGGGCGGTGGCGCCGCGTCGGCGAGTCCGGCCGGATCCGACGCGGCACCCGCCGTGGCGAGGGCGTGCGGGACGGCCGTCCCGGGCGCGTACCGCTGCCTGGCGCTGTTCCGGCCGGACAGCGCGTACCGCCAGCGGGTGGCGGCCCGCGCGGCGGCGCCGGCCGCGCGGCAGGCGGTGCCGGAGCCGTCCGGGTACGGTCCGCAGGACCTCCAGTCGGCGTACAGGTTGCCGACCGGCCGGGGCGCCGGCCAGACCATCGCGATCGTCGACGCGTTCGACGACCCGAACGCCGAGGCTGACCTGGCCGCGTACCGCGCCCAGTACGGCCTGCCGCCGTGCACGACGGCGAACGGCTGCTTCCGCAAGGTCAACGAGCGCGGGGACGCCACGCCGCTGCCCGACCCGGACATGGGTTGGGGCGTGGAGATCTCGCTGGACCTGCAGATGGTCTCGGCGGCCTGCCCGAAGTGCCACATCCTGCTGGTCGAGGGCGACCAGCCGACCTTCGACGACCTCGGTATCGCCGTGGACACCGCGGTGCGGCTCGGCGCGAACGCGGTGTCGAACAGCTACGGCGCCGACGAGAGCGCCGCGATGGCCGACTACCTGCACTACTACGACCATCCCGGGCACGTGATCACGGTGTCGTCCGGCGACTTCGGCTTCGGCGTCGCCAGCTTCCCGGCGGTGGCCAGCACCGTCGTCGCGGTCGGCGGCACCTCGCTCAGCCACGCCTCGAACCGCCGGGGCTGGACCGAGCAGGCCTGGTCGGGCGCTGGCAGCGGCTGCTCGGCGTACGTCGCCAAGCCCCGCTGGCAGCACGACGCGAACTGCCAGCTGCGGACCATCGCCGACGTGTCGGCGGTGGCCGACCCGGACACCGGGCTGGCCGTGTACGACACGTACCTGCCCGCCGGCGAGGCGGGCTGGCTGGTCGTCGGCGGCACCAGCGCGTCGTCGCCGTTCGTGGCCGGCGTGGTCGGCCTGGCCGGCAACGCGAAGCGGTTCACGCCGGAGTACCCGTACCGGCACCGCGGCAGCTTCTTCGACGTCGTCGGCGGGTCGAACGGCTTCTGCGGCGACGACTACCTGTGCACCGGGCTGCCCGGCTACGACGCCCCGACGGGTGTGGGCACGCCGAACGGAATCAGCGGTCTCTGACCCCCGTCTCTGACACATATCGCCTGGTCCGACCCCACATTTGCGTCGATGGCGCAAATGTGGGGTCCTGGGGGCGTCTCGACGGTTGCGCCCATCCGTGGTTCGCTAGGTGGATCAAGTTCCGGGTGTGCGTTGGGGCGGACGTGTACGAGCGGTACCGGGGTGACCACGGTGAGGTCACGGTGATGGGCGACCAGCTCCTGGTCCGCCGGATGGTGGCCGGGGTGAGGTCGGCCCGCCGCCTCCGGCTCACCGACCTTGAGCAGGTCTACCTCGCGCTGCCCGTCGGCGACCAGCACGGCTGGCTCCAGCTGCGGGAACGCGGCCGGGCCGGCGTGCACACGGTGCTGTTCGGGCCCCGGCAGGTCGAGGCGTTCCAACGGTTGGCCGGCTGGCTGGACGAGGTCGTCACCGCCAACGGGCGCGATGCCGAACCGGCGGAGGCGGCCCCGGCCGCGCCGCCGACGGAGCAGCCGGCGACCGCGCAGCCCGCGGCCGAACCCGCTGAGTCTGCTGAACCCGCCGAATCTGCTGGACCCGCTGAGTCTGCCGGCCCTGCCGCGACCGCCTCGACCGCCTCGACCGCGACGGCGACCGCCACCGCGACCAAGGCGGCGTTCCGGTCCGGGAGGCCGCGGATCGGCCCGCTGCCGCCGTCCGGCCAGCGCCGGCGCTCGATGGGGTGGCTGGCCGCTGGAACCGCTACCGGCGCGCTCGCCGTGGCCGGGCTCCTGGCGGTGGCGGTGCTGGCCTGGCCGCTGGGACACCCGTTCCACGATTCGGGAGCGCCGCCGGACGCGCGCGCGACCTCGACGGCGACCGGCGGGCCCGGTGGCACGCCGCCCGCAAGTCCTGGCGGGCGGATGCCGGGCGGGCTGAGCCCGACGTCCATGGGGCTCACCCCGGCCGGCAACCCTGTCGGCGGCACACCGGCCGGCCAGCAGCGGGCGACGACACCGGTGCCCACCACCACCGGCACGTCCGCGACGCCGTACGCCGGCGACCCGGGCTCGGGCTCCGTCGCCGAGGACTCGGGGTGCCCGGCGAAGAAGCACTGGCAGTACGCGACGGCCACCAACGGCAACACGGTGCAGTGCCAGCCCTACACCAAGAAGAAGGGCGCTCAGGTCTGGAAGTGGCAGCCTCCCGGCACCACCCCCTCCCCGGAAATGACCGAGGGGTGAACCCCCGCGTCCGCGACGATGGCGGCAGGGACGGGCGGGACGGGCGGGCCTGGGCGGCGCGGGCGCATCTGGCCGGCTGATGCGGCCGCTGCTCCGGTACCGCGACTTCCGGCTGCTGTTCGCCGGCCTGACCTGCTCGCGCTTCGGCGACTCGGCGATGGTGCTGCTGTTCGGCATCTGGGTACGGACGCTGACCGGCTCGAACTCGGCCGCCGGGCTCACCCTGCTGGTGATGGTGGTGGCCGGGATGCCGGGGCCGGTCGCCGGATACCTCGTCGACCGGGTACGCAAGCGGCCGTTCCTGATCTGGGCCAACCTGGTCGCGGCGGCCGCGATGCTGCCGCTGCTGGCGGTGCACGGCCGGATGAGCTGTGGCTGCTGTACGTGGGCGCCGGCGTGTACGGGCTGTTCTCGACCCTGCACGGCGCGGCCCTGAACGGGCTGCTCGCCCAGCTGCTGCCGGCGGAGCTGCTGGCGCCCGCGAACGGCGCGCTGCAGACGATGCGCGAGGGCTTCCGGCTGTGCGGGCCGCTGGTGGGCGCGGGCCTGTTCACGGTGGTGGGCGGGCGGGTCGTGGTGATGGTCGACGCGGCGACGTTCGTCGTCGCCGCCGGGTGCGTGGCGCTGCTGCGGCTCCGCGAGGAGCGGCCGGACCCGCCGGAGCGGCGCCTCGGCGCCGAGTTGTCCGCCGGGGTCGGCGCGCTGTGGCGGGCCGACCCGCTGCGCCGGCTGGTGCTCGCCGGCGCGGCCACCATGCTGGTGCTGGGTTTCCTGGAGACCGTGGTGTACGCGGTGGTGCAGGCGCTGGGCCGGCCGCCGGCCTTCCTCGGCGTGCTGGTCACCGTGCAGGGCACCGGCGCGATCGCCGGCGGGCTCACCGCCGCGTGGCTGGTGCGGAGGCTCGGCGAGGAGGCGCTGGGCGGGCTGGCGTTGCTGGCGTTGGCGGCCGGGGTGGGCCTGCTGGTGTCAAGGTGGCTGCCGGTGGTCTTCGCCGGGATGGTGCTGCAGGGCGTGGCCATGCCGTGGTTCGGGGTGGCGATCGCGACGCTCACCCAGCGGTCGGTGCCGGTGGCGGTGATCGGCAGGGTGAGCACCGCCACCGACCTGCTGTTCAGCGCGCCGGCGACGCTGTCGATCGGGGTCGGCGCGGCGCTGGTCGGCGTGCTGGACTACCGGCTGCTGCTGGCGGTGATCGCCGTGGTGAGCACGGCGGCGGCGGTGCCCCTGCTGCGCCGCGGATCGCACCCGGCGGTACTCGCCGCCGCACCGGCGCCGGCCGGAGATCCCTGACGTCACCGGGGTTCCGGCCGTGTTCTATCGTCCACATGCGACGCTGGTCGGTCCGGGCGGGCACTGCTCCCCTCCCCCTCCCTCCGGGCCGACCGGCGTCGCCCGCGCTCCGCGGTGTCTGCGGCGTCGGCCTGGCGCATCACGTACGCCATCCGCTGCACCACCGTGAGGGTCGAGGCCGCGGCGAGCACCCACAGCGCCGCCTCCAGCGTGTACGGGACGCCCAGGCCGGCCAGCAGCGCGCCGGCGCCGATGATCTCCAGCCGGACGAAGCGCGGCGTCATGCCGAACTCGCCCCGGTAGCCAAGGCTCTCCGCCCGGGCCCGCGAGTACGACACCATGTACGCCGCCACCAGGCACACCAGGGCCAGCGCCGCCGCCCGCTGGCGGCCGTCGAGCAGCAGCCGGTAGGCCAGGCAACCGAAGATCGCGCCGTCGGCGAGCCGGTCCAGGGTGGAGTCCAGGAACGCCCCGCCGGTCGTCCGGCGGTCCCCCATCCGGGCCATCTCGCCGTCGAGCAGGTCGGCGTAGCTGCTCACCGCCACCACGATCACGCCGGCCAGCAGGCCGCCGGTGGCGCCGTACCACACCACGCCGGCCAGTACCCCGATCGTTCCGGCCACCGTCACCGCGTTCGGTGAGACGCCCGCGCTGAGCAGGACGCCCGCGATCCGCCGGCGCATCGCCGTCCGCAGGCCGGCAAGGAAAGTCATGCTGGACGAGTTGACCACCTCCTGGAGGTCATTTTCGTCGCGAGCGAGCCTCCCGCCAAGGCATTACCGCAGCTCAGTACCGGGAGATGTCCGGCCAGCGGTGCGGTACACCAGGTCCTGCCCGACCACGGTGTACTCGGCGGAGTTCCGTCACCGGTGCGGCCAGGGCATCGCCCTGCCGGTCTCCAGGTACGTCTTCATGCCGGCCAGCACCAGCGCCCAGCCCCGGTTGGCGCCGTCGAACTCGTCGGCGGGGAGATCCTCGTGGACCAGGGTGAGCCGGACCACGTCGCCGGCCGGTTCGATGTCGAAGGTGACCCGGGAGTGCCGGGCCGGGTTGTCGGTGTCGGCGGGCGCGGCCCAGCTGTGCACGAGGCGGCGCGGCGGGTCGACCTCCAGGATCGTGCCGACGCGATCGAGGGTGCCGTCCTGGTCGAGGGTCCGGAGGGACCAGCTGTCGCCCCTGGTCCAGCCGGACACGTTGCGGTGCCGCCAGTAGATCGCGGTCTGGTCGGGATCGGTCAGGGCCGCCCAGACCCGTTCGGGGGTGGTGTCGAGGTAGGTGACGTAGACGAGTCGCGGCTTGGTGATGACGTCCATCGGGTCGGTCTCCTGTTCGAGGCTGCGCTTCAGGCCGGCCAGGGCCGCCAGGTCGGGCCGCTCGAACCGGGCGATCCAGCGGTCGGCGATCTCGTGCAGCGGTACCGGGTTGAGGTAGTGGAGCTTCTCCCGGCCACGCCGGACGGTGGTGACGAGACCGGCGGCCTCCAGCACGGCGAGGTGCTGGGTGACGCCCTGGCGGGTGAGCGCGAGATCGCGGCAGAGCGCGCCGAGGGTCTGGCCGTTCTCGGCGCGCAGGCGGTCCAGCAGGCGCTGGCGGGTCGGGTCCGCGAGCGCCTTGAAGACCGCCGTCATGTCCTCCATGCCGACGACAATAGGCAAGTGATTACTTGCCTGTCAACGCTCGCCAGTCCTGCCGGGTGAGCGTGTAGACCTTCAGCGTCTTTCCGTGGTGGTTGCCGGCCTCGCCGTGGTACCTCATGCCGATCTTGCGCATGACCTGGCCGGACGCGCCGTTCTCCGGCTGGTGGCGGGCCACGATCCGGTCGGCGGCCACGCGTTCGAACGCCTCGTCCCTGGCGGCCAGGGCGGCCTCGGTGGCGATGCCGCGCCCCCACGCGTCCGGCGCGATCCACCAACCGATCTCGAGGTCGTCCGGCGGCAGGCCCGGCACGGCGGTACCCAGCCGGTTGAGGGCCACCAACCCGAGGAAGCGGCCGGCGGCGCGGTCCCGGATGGCCCGCCAGCCGAAGCCCTCCGCCGCCCAGTGCACCAGGTGTTCCTGGAACCGCCGCCGGGCCCGCTCCTCGGTCCACGGCCGGCCGTCCCCCACGTACCGCATCACCCGCGGGTCCGTCGCCAGCCCCAGGAACTCCGCCTCCTGGCCCGCCTCGAACCGCGCCAACACCAACCTGGCCGTCACGATCTCGCCCACGACCCCGAGGATATGAGCAAGGGACCGGCCCGGAGCCTGACGAGGGCAGCGCGCGGGGCACCGCCGACGCGCGGTGCGGCAGGATACGTCCGTGAGCGCATCAGGAACGCCGGGCGTCGCGGTCGTGACCGGCGCCAACCGGGGCATCGGGCTGGAGGTCTGCCGGCAGCTGGCGGAGGCGGGGTACACGGTGGTGCTGGGCTCGCGCGACCCGGCGAAGGGCCGGCGGGCCGCCGACCGGCTGGGACTGCCGGCGGTGGTGCCCTGCCAGCTCGACGTGGCCGACGACGGCAGCGTGCGGGCCGCCGCCGAGTGGGTGGCCGGGCGGTACGGCCGCTGCGACGCGCTGGTCAACAACGCCGCGATCCTCTACGACACCTGGGCGCGCGCCGAGACCGCCGACCTCGCCGTGATCCGGGAGGCCATGGACACCAACCTGTACGGGGCGTGGCGCACCACGCTCGCGTTCCTGCCGCTGCTGCGGCGCTCGCCGCGGGGCCGGATCGTGAACGTGTCCAGCGAGGCCGGCTCGCTGGCGAGCATGGGCGCCGGCACCCCGGCGTACCAGGTCAGCAAGGCCGCGTTGAACGCGCTGACCCGTACCCTCGCCGGCGAGCTGCGGCCGGCCGGCATCCTCGTCAACGCGATCTGCCCCGGCTGGGTCGCCACCGACATGGGCGGCCAGGGCGGCCGGCCGGTCGCCGCCGGCGCCGCCTCGGTGGTGTGGGGCGTCCTCCTGCCCGACGACGGCCCGACCGGCGGCTTCTTCCGCGACGGCCGGCCGCTGCGCTGGTAGCGCACCCCCGCCACCCTGTACTCGCCGTGGTCCGCTACCGTTCCCGGCCACGGGGGTCACGGACGAGGAGGACTCGGGTGTCACGCGGACAACTCGCCCGGCGTACCGCTGTCGCCGGCGCGCTCCTGCTCGCCTGCGCGGGCTGCGGGGGCGGCTCGGGGTTCGTGGCGCTGTCGTCGACGCCGGCCGGCTCACCGGGCGCGCATCCGGCCAGCGCGCGGACGGCGCCGCCGCTGCCGCCCGACCAGGTGACGGACGCCGTCAAGGCGGCGTACCAGGGCGCGCGGGCCGTGCACGTCAAGGGTTCGGTGAAGGACGACGACGGCTCGGCGATCAACCTCGACCTGCAACTGAACAAGGACAGCGGATCCGGCACCATCGGCGGCACCGAGATGGTCATCCCGGTGCTGTTCGTCGGCGGCGTCTACTACTTCCAGTTCACCGACTCGGTGATCAAGGCGTCCGGCGGGTCGCCGAGCAGCGCGGCCAGCCGCCGGCTGCGGGGCAAATGGGTGCCGTCCACGTCCAGCCTCGCCGCCGACATCCCGTCCGACCTCAAGGACATGCTGAACTACGACAAGTTCGTGGGTGGCCTGGTCGACGACGATCCCTCGGACGTCCCCACCAAGCCCGGCGAGGCCACCACCGTCAACGGCGTGCCGGCGCTCCACTACGCGCTGCCGGACGACTCCACCATCGACGTCGCCACTGCCGCGCCGCACTACCTGCTGCGGGCGACCGGCCCGCCCTCCGACCCGGGCACGATGGACTTCACCGGCTGGGACCAGCCGGTCCCGGTCACCAAGCCGCCCGCCTCGGCGATCTACTCCGGATAGCGGCCCGCTACTTCAGGACCAGGGTGACCTCCTCGACGCCGTCGTCGCCGCCGACGGGGGCGTCGGGCGTACGGGCGAAGCCGCACTTCTCCAGCACCCGGATGGAGCCGGCGTTGTGCAGGGCGACGTGGGCGTAGAGCGGACGTACCGGCTCCTCGTCGAGGAACAGGCCCAGCGCGGCCGTCGCCACCCCGCGGCCCCAGTACTCGCGGCCGATCCAGTACCCGACGAAGCGCTCGCCGTCCATCGGCCAGCTCGCCATGTTGCCGGCGACCGCGCCGTCCACGAGGACGGTACGGTTCAGCGTCGACTCGTCGGCCCGGATCTTGTTCCAGTGAGCGAGAAAGACGTCCCAGTCCCGCGCGGGGAACGCCGCCATCGCCGTCGCCTCCGGGTCCCGCTGGTGCTCGAAGAACACCGCGAGATCCCCGTCGGCGACCTCCCGAATTCCGACCTCGCCCATCCTTTTCCCTCCCTACGGCCTACCGGGTGAACCGTAGCGGACAGGGGTGACATTCTGCCGTTGACGGAGTGGAGTCGTCTGGGTAGGTTTGTCGGGATTTGGAAAGCGCTTTCCACCACTTGGAAGGAGACGCGGTCATGGGGAGGTACCGGTTCTGGGGGGTCGGGTTGGTGGCCGTCGCGGGGGTGCTGGGCGCGCCGGCGGCCGTCGTGGCGTGCCCGGCCGCCGCGGCCACGACGTTCGTGGTGGCGGCGGACGGGAGCGGCGACTTCACCACCGTGCAGGCCGCGATCGACGCGGTACCGGCGGGCGGCGCGCCGGCGACGATCGTCGTCAGGCCGGGGACGTACCACGAGGTGATCCGGGTTCCGGCCGAGAAGACGCACCTGACGATGCGGGGCGCGACCACCAACCCGGCCGACGTGGTGATCACGGCCGGCAACGCCAACGGCCTGCCCAAGCCGGGCGGCGGCACGTACGGCACGGTCGGCAGCGCGACGGCGACGTTCCTGGCCGCGGACTTCACGGCCCAGTACCTCACCTTCGAGAACTCGTTCCTGCGCTCGCAGCACCCGGAGATCACCGGCACCCAGGCCGTCGCCGTGAACGCGCAGGCCGACCGGATGGCCTTCCGGAACGACCGGTTCCTCGGCCACCAGGACACGCTGCTGACGTGGGCCAACTCCCCCACCACCACCGCACGCCAGCTGTACCGGGACTGCCTGATCGCCGGCGACGTCGACTTCCTCTTCGGCCGCGCCACCGCCGTCTTCGACCACGACACCATCCAGGCGCTCAGCCGGGGCGCGGCCGCGGGTGGGACCAACGGCTACCTCACCGCCGCCGCCACCGACATCAGCCACCCGCACGGGTACCTCATCACCCACAGCACGGTGCTCAGCGACGGCGCGGCGAACACCGTCTACCTCGGACGGCCCTGGCACCCCAGCGGCGACCCGAACGCGATC
>JBJMIH010000299.1:0-17874 GCA_045806985.1 Mycobacteriales bacterium
CCTTGATCGTGACGTCCGGGGGTCCGCCACCGCACGCGTCAGCCGTCCGGCAACCCGGTGAACGTTGGTGGTCACCGCACTAGTCGGTGGTGTGCAGGCCGGGCGGGAGGTGGCCGACGTCGTTGTGGCCGACCAGCAGGACCCGCTTGTCCTCGCGGACCTCGAGGGTGGTGATGCCGCAGTGGTGGATGTGGACGGTCACCCACAGCTCCTCCGGCGCCTCCAGCACCGTGCAGACGAACCAGTTGATCAGGTTGCCGTGGGTGGACAGTACGAGGTAGCGGTCCCGCTCGCCGCTGTGCCGGACGTACCGGGCGAACGCCGCCCGCGCCTGCTCCTTGCCGCCGTTGCGCATCACCGGCGGCAGGTTGTCGAAGAAGTGCCGCAGGTGCGGGGTGAGGATGCCGTGCGACGGGATCGACGGGATGCACTCGCGCAGCACGGGGTCGGCGTAGGTGGGCACGTCGGGCATGCCGGCCTTGAGCAGTTCGGTGGTCTGCACGGCGCGGCGCAGCGTGCTGAAGTGCACCGAGCTGACGGGGAGCTGCGCGAGCCGGCGCGCGGTGAGCTGTGCCTGCCGGCGGCCGCGCTCGGTCAGGTCGCCGTCCGCGACTTCCCCGGGAGCGTGGTCGCCGACGTACTCACCATGCCGGACCAGCAGCAGGTACGTACTCGCCACCCGGGTGACCCTACCGGGTAAACGGCGCATATCGGCAACCGCCCACCCCGCTGAGCTGCCGTTGAGCAGGGCGGCGGCAACCGGGCGGATGCCGCCGACCGGTACCTGCCGATCATGCGGGTAAATTGCGGCAAAGCGTCTCCAGTCCGAGGGGAGATTCGATGCCGCTGCCCGCCGCCGGAAGGCCGGCCGCCACCGTGTACGGCTGGCTGGACGCCATGCGTTCCGCCGACGCGCCGGCGACCGGCCAGCGGGCCTGGGCGCACACGGCCGGCTCCGGCCTCCCCGACGTCGGGGCGGTGGCCGCGCGGGCGGCGGCCGCCTACGCCGCGGCCGGGCCCGACCCGGTCACCTTCCCCAGCCTGCGCAAGCTGGAGTACGACGTGGTGGGCGCGGTCGCCGACCTGCTCGGCGGCGGGCAGGAGACCCCGGGCGCGTTCACCCACGGCGCCGCCGAGGCGATCCTGCTCGCGATGCGGGCGGCCCGGGACGCCGCTCCCGGCGGCCCGCGCCTGCTCCGCCCGCAGGTGGTGGCCCCGGCAACGGCGGACCCGGCGTTCGCCAGGGCGGCCGGCCTGCTCGGCATGGAGCTGACCCGGGTGCCGGTGGACCCGATGACCCTGCGCGCGAACCCGGCCGCGATGGCGGCGGCGGTCACCGACCGGACGGTCCTGCTGGTCGCCTCGGCCCCGTGCGGTCGGTACGGCGTGCTGGATCCGGTGGTGGAGATCGCGACGCTCGCGGCCGCGTACGGCCTGCCCTGCCATGTGGACGCGGGCTCGGGCGGGCTGCTGCTGCCGTTCGCCCGCCGGCTCGGCCTGCCGGTGCCGCCGGCCGACCTGGCGGTACCGGGAGTGACCTCGATGTCGGTGGACCTGTACGGCCAGGGGTACGCGCCGCGCGGCGCCGGCGTGCTGCTGACCCCCGGCACAAGGCCGGTCCGCGACCGACTGCTCGCCCCGCCGGGTCCGGCGCTGGCCGCCAGCTGGGCGGTGATGCTGCACCTCGGCGAGGAGGGGTACCTGGAGCTGGCCCGCCGCACGCTGGCCGCCACCCGCGCGCTCGCGGCCGGCCTGACCGCGGTGGACGGGGTGGCGCTGCTGGTCGAGCCGGAGGCGGCCGTGCTGGCGTTCACCGTGGAGACCGCGGACGTGTTCGCGGTCGCCGACGGCCTGCGGGCCCGCGGCTGGCGGCTGCGGCCCCGGCTGCGGCATTCCGGCATCCCCGCGCACCTGCGGCTGCCGGTGACGGCGGCGGCGGAACGGTCGATCGCCCCTTTCCTCGCCGACCTGGCCGCGGAGGTGGCGGCCGCCGAGGCGGCCGGTCCGCCGGAGCCGGTCGACCCGGCGCTGGTCGCGGCGGCGGCCTCGCTGGACCCGGCGACGGCCACCGACGACCAGTTCGCCGGCCTGCTCGCGCTGTCCGGCCTGTCCGGCGCCGGCCCGGACCGGACGGCGCCGGTGAACCGGCTGCTGGACGCCCTGCCGCCGGCCGTGCGCGCCCGGCTCCGCGACGATCACCTGGCGGTGGGCCCGTGAGGTGCCGGTGGGCCTGACCGACTTCGCCAGGCGCGTGCTGGACGTGGTGGACCGCATCCCGCCCGGCCGCGTGATGTCGTACGGCGACGTGGCCGAGTACCTCGGGGCCGGCGGCCCGCGCGCGGTCGGCACGGTGATGTCCCGCCACGGCGGCGAGGTGCCCTGGCACCGGGTGCTGCGCTCGGACGGCAGCTTCGCCCCGGCCAACGCCGCCCGCCAGCTGGCCCTGCTCCGCGCCGAGGGCGTCCCGCTGCGCGGCGACCGCGTCGACATGCGCCTGGCGCGCTGGGACGGTGCCGAGTGAACGCCATACCCGAGGAGCTCCGCGGCGTCACGCCGTTCCTGGTCGTGTCGTCGGTGGACGCGGCCGTGGCCTTCTACCGGACGGTGTTCGGCGCCGAGGAGATGCTGCGCGACACCGACTCCGACGGCAGGGTCTGGCACTGCGAGCTGTCGCTCGCCGGCGGCCGGGTGCTGCTGGCGGAGGAGTTCCCCGACATGGGTGTCTACGCGCCGGCCCGGGACGCGCACCGGCCGGTGCTCCTCCAGGTGTACCTGCCGGACACGGACGCGGTGTACGCCGTCGCGATGGAGGCCGGCGCCACCGGGGAGATCGAACCCACCGACGCGTTCTGGGGCGAGCGGCACTGCCAGTTCACCGATCCGTTCGGGCACCTCTGGGGCGTCTCCACCCGACACGCCGGATGACCAGCGATGGGACGCGGGTGCGTGCGGATCTGTCCAGATGAGGCAAGATCAGCGGGTTACGTGTGCGCTGGTCGGCGGGGCTGTGGGCGCTACCAGTGATCCAGTCGTAGCCTAGAGTGACCAGAGCGCCGGCAGTCCGCTCCCGGAAATGCCGGGCCCGCTGGGCCTGGCGTGGTTCCATCTACAGGCGTGACGACCACCGCGTACCGGCTGGTCGCGGCGCCCCTCCGCACGGCGCCGGCGCCGGCGCTGGATCCCAGCCAGCGGGCGGTCGTCGAGCATCCCGGCGGGCCGCTGCTGGTACTCGCCGGGCCCGGCACCGGCAAGACCACCACGCTGGTGGAGGCCGTGGTCGACCGGGTCGAGCGCGGCATGGCCCCCGAGCACCTGCTGGTCCTCACGTTCAGCCGGAAGGCCGCCGACGAGCTGCGCGAGCGCATCGTCAGCCGGCTCGGCCGCACCGTCACCGAGCCGCCCGCGTACACCTTCCACGGGTTCTGCGCGTGGTTGGTCGCCACCTACGGCGAGGGCGTGCCGCGGCTGCTGTCCGGGCCGGAGCGGCTGGTCCGCATCCGCGAGCTGCTTCGCGGCAACCACGACGGCCTCGGCACCCGGTGGCCGGACCGGCTCCGGCCGTGCCTGCTCACCAAGGGTTTCGCCGAGGAGGTCGCCGACTTCCTGGACCGGGCCAGGGAGCGCGCGCTGCTCCCCAACGACCTGCGCGCCTTCGCCGGAGACCACGACGCCTGGCGGGCGGTGGCCGACTTCTGGGAGGAGTACGCCGAGGTCCTGGGCGGACGCGAGATGGACTACGCCGCGCTGGTGGACGAGGCGCTGCGGCTCTGCGAGACCGACCTGGTGCTGCTGGCCGAGCTGCGGGACCGGTTCCGGGCCGTGTTCGTGGACGAGTACCAGGACACCGACCCGTCCCAGGAGCGGCTCCTCGGCCTGCTCGCCGGCGACGGCCGCGACCTGGTCGTGGTCGGCGACCCGGACCAGTCGATCTACGCCTTCCGCGGCGCCGACGTGTCCTGCGTCCTACGGTTCGCCGACCGCTTCCCGGCCGGCGGCGAGCCCGCGCCGGTGCTCACCCTGGGCGTGTCCCGGCGGGCCGGCTCGGTGCTGCTGGACGCGTCCCGGGCGGTCGCCGCCCGGCTGCCCACCCCCGGCCTCGCCGTGCACACCCGGCAGGCGCACCGCGCGCTCGTCCCGGACACCGACGATCCCGGCGAGGTGCGGGTACGGCTGTTCGGCACCGACGCCGACGAGGCCACCGCCATCGCCGACCTGCTCCGCCAGGCCCACCTGCGCGAGCGGACGCCGTGGCGGCGGATGGCCGTGCTGGTCCGCTCCGGGGTCCGGTCGATCCCGGTGCTGCGCCGCACGCTGGTCGCGGCCGGCGTGCCGGTCACCGTGGCCAGCGACGAGCTTCCGGTCGCCCAGGACCCGGCCGTGGCGCCGCTGCTGCTCGCCCTCCGGGCCGCCGACGACACGGGCACGCTCACCCCGGACGTTGTCGAGCAGCTGCTGTACTCGCCGCTGGTCAGGGCCACCCCGGCCGAGGTGCGCCGGCTCGGCCGGGCGCTGCGCGCCGAGGAGCGGGTCGCGGACCCGGCAGGCATGGCGCGCCCGTCCACCGAGCTGGTCGCCGAGGCGGTCCGCGAACCGGCCCGGCTGGCCGCCTTCGACACCGAGGTGGCCGCGCCGGCCGCCCGGCTCGCCGGCCTGCTCGACGCTGCCCGCGGCCACGAGGGCTCCGCCGAGGAGATGCTCTGGGAGCTGTGGGAGACGTCCGGCTGGCAGGACCGGCTGGTCGAGCTGTCCCGGCGCGGCGGCCAGCGCGGCCGCGCCGCCGACCGCGACCTGGACGCGATCGTGGCGCTGTTCGAGGCGGTGGCCAGGGTCGAGGACCGCCAGCCCAAGGTCGGCGTCCAGGTACTGCTGGACGAGCTGGAGGCGCAGGAGATCCCGTCCTCGTCGCGGAACGAGGGCGGCCTGGACGCCGGCGCGGTGCGGCTGCTCACCGCGCACCGATCCAAGGGCCTGGAGTGGGACCTGGTGGTGGTCGCCGGCGTCAACGACGGCGTCTGGCCGGACCTGCGGCGGCGCAGCTCGGTGCTGGAGGCCGACCGGCTCGGCCGGGACGGTGTGGTCGAGCCGGCCGGCCGGGCGCAGCTGCTGGTGGACGAGCGGCGGCTGTTCTACGTGGCCGTCACCAGGGCCCGGCGCCGGCTGGTCGTCACCGCCGTGTCCGGCCGCGACGAGACCGGCTCCCAGCCGTCCCGGTTCGTCGAGGACCTGTGCGTGGACGCGCTCGGCATGGAGACGCTGCCGCCGGTGGAGAAGATCGGTGACCAGCTGCTCGCCCCGGGCGCGCTGGTCGGGCGGGTACGCCGGGTCGCCGTCGCCGAGGCCGGCGACGCGGTACGCCGGCACGCCGCCACCGTGCTGGCCCGGCTCGCCCAACCGCTGCCGGACGGCCGGCGCGCGGTCGCCGCCGCCCACCCGGCCCGCTGGTGGGGGCTGCGGGACCGGACCGAGGGGCCCGGCCCGGTACGCCCGCCCGACCAGCCGGTCCGGCTGTCGGCCAGCGCGGTCAAGGGTTACGACGAGTGCCCGCTCGCCTGGTTCCTCGGCAGGGAGGTCGGCGCGTCCGGGCCGAGCGGCCCCAGCCAGGGCTTCGGCGTGGTCCTGCACGCGCTGGCCAAGCTGGTCAGCTCCGGCGAGCTGCCGCCCGACCTGGACGTCCTCGACGCCCAGCTGGACAAGGTGTGGAACGCGCTCGGCTTCGAGGCCCGCTGGCACGCCGCCCAGGAGCGCGAGCGCGCCCGCGAGGCCCTCGCGCGCTTCCTGGACTGGCACGCCGCCAACCCGTACGAGCACGTCGGCAGCGAGGTCGAGTTCGCCCGCGTGCCGGTGGCCGGCGCCGAGCTGACCGGCAGCATCGACCGGGTGGACCGGGACGCCGACGGCCGGCTGGTGCTGGTGGACTACAAGACCGGCAAGAGCGAGGTCAGCCAGGAGGCCGCCGAGGAGGACCTCCAACTCGGCGTGTACCAGGTGGTGGCCGAGGCGGGCGGGCTCGGCGGCGGCGAGCCGGCCGAGGTGGCCGGCGCGTCCCTGGTGTACCTGCGCAAGCCGCACCAGGACGACGTGCTCACCACCCGCCGGCAACCCGGCCGCGCCGACTGGCCGGAGGACTTCGCCGGCAAGGCCGTGGCCAGGGCCGTCACCGGCATCCTCGCCGAGGAGTTCCCGGCCCGGCCGAACAAGAACTGCCAGCACTGCGCGTTCGCCAACTCCTGCCCGGCGCAGGACCCGGGCCGGCAGGTGGTCTCGTGACCGGCCCCGTCACCCCCGACAGGAGCGGCCGGTACCTCGCCGAGCTGCTCGGCCGGCCGTTCACCCCCGAACAGCTGGAGGTGATCACCGCGCCGCTCGCCCCGCAGCTGGTGGTGGCCGGCGCCGGGTCCGGCAAGACCACGGTGATGGCGGCGCGGGTGGTGCACGCGGTGGCCTGGCACGGCCTGCGTCCCGGCCAGATCCTCGGCCTGACCTTCACCAACAAGGCAGCCGCCGAGCTGGGCCAGCGGGTGCGGATGGTGCTGCGGCGCCTCGACGTGCCGGTCGATCCGGAGGAGGAGGACGACGCGCCGACCGTCTCCACGTACCACGCGTACGCCGCCAACCTCGTCGCCGATCACGCCGTCCGGATCGGGCGGGAGCCGCACGCGCGGCTGCTCACCGAGTCCGGGCGCTGGCAGCTCGCCGGCAGCGTGGTGCGGAACGCGCCGGGACCGTTCCCGTACTTCGAGTTCGGGCCGCAGCAGGCCGCGCTGTACCTGCTGGCGCTGGACGCCGAGCTGGCCGAGCACCTGGTCGAGCCGGACCAGGTACGGGAGTTCCACACCGTGCTGGAGGCCGAGCTGGCCGCCGTCGGCAAGGAGAACGGGCAGGTCAAGGCCGCCCGGCAGGCGGCTCGCGCCCGGGGCCACCTGCTGGAGCTGGTGGAGGCGTACCGCCGCCGCAAGCAGGAGCTGGACCTGCTGGACTTCGGCGACCAGGTGGCGCTCGCCGCCCGGATCGCCCGCGAGCACGCTGACGTCGGCGCCGGCGAGCGGGACCGGTACCGGCTGGTGCTGCTGGACGAGTACCAGGACACCAGCGTGTCCCAGCGGGTGCTGCTGTCCTCGCTGTACCAGCACCACCCCGTCAGCGCGGTCGGCGACCCGTGCCAGGCCATCTACGGCTGGCGCGGCGCGTCCGTCGGCAACCTGATCAACTTCCACGAACACTTCGGCCTCGGCGTGCTCGCCAACCTCAGCACCAACTTCCGGTCCGGCGGCCGACTGCTGCATCTGGCCAACGCGGTCTCCCACGAGCTGCGGGCCGAGTCCAGGGTGCCGGTGCGGGAGCTGGCGCCGGCACCGGGCGCGGAGCGGGTGGGCGAGGTGCGGCTCGGCTACCTCGACACGGTCACCGAGGAGATCTCCTGGATGGCCGACCACGTGGAGAAGGCGCTCGCCGACGGGGTACCGCCCGGCGAGGTCGCCGTGCTGTGCCGGCGGCGGGCCGACTTCGCGGTGGTGCACGCCGAGCTGGCCGGGCGCGGGCTGCCGGTCGAGGTGGTCGGGCTGGGCGGGCTGCTGGAGATGCCCGAGGTCGCCGACATCGTCGCCACGCTGGAGGTGCTGGCCGACCCGACCGCGAACGCGGCGCTGGTCCGGCTGCTCATCGGGCCGCGCTGGATGCTCGGGGTGCGGGACCTGGCCGCGCTGGGCGCGCGGGCGCGGGCGCTGGCCGCCGCCGACCGGCCGCCCGACGACCGGGACTCCGCCGACGGGCTGCTCGCCAACGCCACCCGCAACGTCGACGCCTGCGACGTGGTGTCGCTGCTGGAGGCCGTCGAGGACCCGGGCGACCCGGCGGCGTACTCGACGGAGGCCTACCAGCGGCTCGGCTGGTTCCGGCGCGAGCTGGACGACCTGCGGTCGGTGCTGGAACAGCCGGTGGTGGAGGCGGTGCACGAGGTCGCCACCCGGATCGGGCTGGACGTGGAGGTGCTGGCCAGCGAGGAGCCGCTCGCGGTGGCCCGGTCGGCCAACCTGACCGCGTTCTACGACCACGCGGCCCGGTACGTCGGCCTGGAGGGCGAGGTCGACGTCCGCAGCTTCCTGAACTGGCTGCGGGCGGCGCGGGCCGCCGAGGACGGGCTCGACGTCGGCGCGGTGTCCGACGCCGACACGATCAAGCTGCTCACCGTGCACAAGGCCAAGGGTCTCGAGTGGACGGTGGTGGCGGTGCCGTTCCTCACCGAGGGCATCTTCCCGCCCGGCAAGGGGCGCGGGCGCTGGTACACCTCGCCGGCCGCGCTGCCGTACCCGCTGCGCGGCGACGCCCGCGACCTGCCCGGACTGCCGGCCAGCTGGATCGGCAAGGGCTGGGCGGCGTACCGGGAGGAGTGCAAGGCGGTCGACGCGGCCGAGGAGCGGCGGCTCGCGTACGTGGCCGTGACCAGGGCCAAGCACACGCTGATCGCCAGCGGCTCGGCCTGGCAGCCGCAGGTGCGCCGGCCCCGCCCGCCATCGGACTACCTCGCCGATCTGGCTTCCGCCGGCGCGCGCGCCGAGACGTGGGTGACACCGGGCGACACCAACCCGCTGGACGCGTCGGTGACCGACCATCCGTGGCCGGTCAGCCTCGCCCCGGCCGCGCTCGCCCGCCGTCGCGACGCCGCCGACCTGGTACTCCGCGCCCTCGCCGGCGAGGAGCTGGCAGCGGAGACCCCGCTCCGGCCGAACGAGCGCGAGCTCGTCACCGGCTGGGCACGCGACGCCGAACTGCTGCTGGACGAGCTGACCCGGCAGCGCTCCCCGGTACGCGACATCCCCGTCCCGCACACGCTCACCACCAGCCAGCTCGTGCAGATGCGCGCCGACCCGGCCGCCCTGGCCGCCTCGCTGGCCCGCCCGCTGCCGCGCCGCCCGTCGGCCGCGGCCCGCCGCGGCACCCAGTTCCACCGCTGGGTACAGGACCTCTGGTCGGCACGGCCGCTCTTCGACGATCTGCCCGGCGCGGCCGACGCCGGCGTCGAGGACGCCGACCTGCGGGCCTTGCGCAAGGCCTTCGAGAAGTCGGTGTACGCCTCCGTCGCCCCGGTCGCCGTCGAGGCCCCGTTCCAGCTCGTCCTCGGCTCCCACCTCGTCCGCGGCCGCATCGACGCCGTCTACGGCAGCCACGAGGGCGGCTACGACGTCATCGACTACAAGACCGGCGCCCGCCCGCGCGATCCGGTGGCCGCCGCCCTCCAGCTCGCCGTCTACCGGGTCGCCTGGGCCGACCTGGCCGGCGTCCCCCTGGACGAGGTCACCGCCGGCTTCCTCTACGTCCGCACCGGGGAGATCGTCCGCCCGGACGACCTCCCCGGCCGGGAGGAGCTCATGCGCCTGCTGGAGCCCCCCACCGCGTGACGTCAGCCGAGCTTGGTGATGCGGTCGGCGGGGCCGGGGGCGACCGGGGAGTGGGCGCCCAGGTAGGTGGTGAGGGAGTCGACGTCGAACTTCGGGGCGGTGGTACGGCCGGTCGCCTTGGTCAGGTCGGTGAAGCCGTCGCCGCCGTTGGCCAGGAAGTCGTTCGTGGACACCCGGTAGGTGGCCGCCGGGTCGATCGGGGTGCCGTTCAGCGCGACCGCGCTGACCCGGGAGCCGGCCGGCGCCGAGGCGTCGTAGGAGAACGTGAAGCCCGCCGAGACCTGGAGGATCTTGGTGGACGTCTGCCCGTCGAAGCCGGCGAACTGCTGCTCCAGCACGCTCCTGAGCTGCGCGCCGGTCAGCGACACGGTCACCACCAGGTTGTTGAACGGCTGCACGGTGAAGCACTCGCCGAACGTCACCTGGCCGGGCGCCTCGCCGCCGGTCGAGTTGGCGTACACCAGCGGCGCCCTGATCCCGCCCGGGTTCATCAGCGCGAGCTGCGCTCCATTACCGGCCGTGTACGCGAGCATACCGTCGGCGATGACGTCGCCGAGCGGGACCTCCCCGTTGGTCCCGGCGGTGGAGGGGATGTCGGCGGTGATCGACCCGACGACCTTGTTGGCGATCGGCGCGACGGCGGTGCGGTACTTGTCGGCGAGCCGCTTGGCGTACGGGTCGACCCGGTCGGCGTTGCGGACGAACGAGCCGTCCGGGTTCTTCGCCCAGGTGCCGTCGGCGAGCCTGACGCCGTTCTCCACGATCACGTTGTGCGCGGTGGCGGAGGCGATCGTGCGGGTACGCCGGTCCAGCGACAGCGTGATGTCGGTGACGAGCACGCCGAACGACCCCGCCGAGGTGACCAGCGTCTGCCGGCCGGCCCTGTTCGGCAGCGCGCAGGTGTAGTACCGGTGCGTGTGGCCGGAGACCACCAGCCCGAACCGGGGATCGAGCTGGTTGACGATCGGCACCACGTCGCCGGAGAAGTTGTCGCACCCGTCGACCGGCGCGTTGGCCACGCCCTGCTGGCCACCCTGGTGCAGCAGCAGCACGAACGCGTTGACGCCCTGCTCGCGGCGCAGCTTGCCGGCCCAGAAGTTGGCGGTGGCGGCCTCGTCCAGGAAGTTGACCTCCTGGATGCCGGCCGGGTTGACGATCGCGGCGGTGCCCTTCAGGGTCTCGCCGATGAACCCGACCTTGACGCCGTGGTACTTCTTGACCAGGTACGGCGCGAAGATGGTGCGGCCGGTGTTCTTGTAGACGACGTTCGCGGCGAGGTACCTGAAGCCGGCGCCGGCGAACCCGTCGCCGTCCTGGCACCCGTCCACCGGGTGGCAGCCGCCGTTCTGCATCCGCAGCAGCTCGGTGACGCCCTCGTCGAACTCGTGGTTGCCGACCGAGTTGACGTCCAGCCCCAGCCCGGTCAGCTCCTCGATCGTCGGCTCGTCGTGGAAGGCGGCGCTGACCAGCGGCGACGCCCCGATCGAGTCGCCGGCCGACACCGTCGTCACGTCCTGGTGCCGCCGCGCGTGCTCGCGGCGCAGCTGCTTCACCGTGGTGGCGAGGTACTCCACGCCACCGGCCGGCGTGCCGAGCACGAGCCCACCGGACCCGACCGGCGGGTCGATATTGCCGTGGAAGTCGTTGAAGGCGAGCAGCCCCACGTCGACGGTACTGCCGTGGTGACGGCCGTCGGTGACGGTGGCGCCGGTCAGCGGCGTCCACGCGGCGGCGTGGTGGGGCGCGGCGGCGGAACCGGCCAGCAGGGCGGTAACCACCGCCGGCACGGCCCATCGGCGCAGCGTACGAATCATCAAGCTCTCCTCAAGCCGGGAACCACCGCACCCTAAGCGGCAACCGAGAACTCGAAAAGAACCGTTGACCAACAACCGCCCTCCCCACTTGCCCAAGAGCCTGACTTGCTCACCGAGCTGGCCCGCGTGACGGGCCTGAGCGAGCCTCACGTGCCGCGTCAGCTCGGCAGCCTGGAAGAGGAGGATCTCCTCCGGCGGTCGCGTCGCAGGGCCGTGGAGGTCGACTGGCCGGCGCTTCTCCGGGCTCGTGCCAGCGAGTACGGGCTGCTCCGCACCAACACCGACGCGACCATGCTGGCGCCTCGCGGTGCTGGCGCGGTGGCGGACCTCCTGCGCGACGATCCGGGCGGCATCGACGAGCGCGTCGGTGGTCGCATCGCTGTCACGGGCTCGTGGGCAGCCGCCGCTGTGGCGCCCGAGGCCGTGGGTGGCCAGCTGATGCTGTACGTGCCCCGCGCGGCTGTCCAGACGGCTGCCCAGACTCTCGGCCTGATCCCCGCCGAGCTGGGCGCCAACGTCATCCTGCTGGAAGCCGCCGATCCGGTGGTGTTCGCGCGGTCGCGGGAGGTGGACGGTCTCCGCCAGGTCGCGCTCAGCCAGCTCGCGGTGGACTGCCTGGGCGGCACGGGCCGGATGCCCGCGGAGGGCGAGGCCCTTCTCGCCTACATGGCCGACCACGTCGGCGATTGGCGCGTGCCCAATCTGGATGATCTCGATCGGCTTTCGGCGTAGGCTGCGCGTCCATCAGTCACGTTCACGGGGGTGGACGCCGGATGGAAGCGGGCGAGAGCCGGCTCTATGTCGTCGCGCGCCGGGTGCTGCTGGACGCGCTCGAGGCGCTCGCCGAGCAGCGCGAGGCATTGATCCTGGTCGGAGCTCAGGCCGTCTACCTGCGCAGCGGTGACGCGGATCTGTTTGTCGGCCGGTACACGAAGGACGCGGACATCGGCATCGACCCCACACGGCTCGCCGCCGACCCACACCTGGAGAAGGCGATGGTCGCTGCGGGCTTCACCCTCTCGCTCGATCGGGGTGACGGCCAGCCCGGTACGTGGTTGCGCGAGGTGTCGATGGATGGAGGACCCGTCGCCGTCCCGGTGGATCTGCTCGTACCGGAAGTTTCGGGGGAGCAGGCCGGACCGGCTCGTCAACAAGGATGCCGGCGACGTGCTGCGGCTCATGCGGACCAGCGACGTGGACGCGGTCGCTGAGACCTGCCGGCGGCTGCTGGGCCATGCCGAGGTGGGGCCGGTGGTCTGGACGGGGCTCGGGTACCTCCGGGAGCAGTTCGGGCGGGCTCGTGGTCGTGGGGTGCTGATGGCTCAGCGCAACCTGGAGGGTGTCGTGCCGCCGGGCCTCGTCGCTGGTGTGGCCACCGCGTACGTCCGTCGGCTGGGGGAGATCCTCGGGTAGCCGGTCGGTCAGGCGTTGTGGAGGACTTCCTGGGCGGCTCGGCGTACGGCGATGTCGGGGTGGTGGATGGCGAGGACCTCGAGGACTTCGTCGCGGCGGGGATGTTCGACGGTGCCGAGGGTGGAGACGAAGAGGGCCTGCTGGTCGGCCTGGCCGAGCTCGCCGAGTTGGCCGGTCAGCATCTCCGGGCCGTGCGTGTCGATCATGGCGGCCCACAGGTCGACGGTCATCATGCCGGCCTCGTCGGGCGTGAGCTCGGGTTCCTTGCCGGCCGTGGTGGCCAGCCACACCTTGGCGTACGGGGTGAGCACCGGGTCGACCGCCCACTCCCGCACCGCCGGCATCGCCGCCAGCCCGATCTGGTCGAGCGCCACGAAGCACATGCCGCGCCGGGCGGGCGGCCCGCCGATGGCGGCCTGGAGGAGTTCGGTGGCGGCGGTGACGGCCGGGCGCCGGGACACCCAGGCGGCGCACTCGGCCCGCACGACCTCCTCCGGCCACACGGCGAGCTGTTCCAGCAGGTCCTCGGCCGGCCGGTCGGCCAGCTCGCCGACCAGTGGCGCGGTGAAGCCGTTGTGCAGCAGCCCCTGCCGTACCACCCACACTCCCAGCGGGGTGAGCTGCACGGTGCTTCCGGTGACCATGGTGGCGCCGGCCCTGGCCAGTTCCTCGAACGAGGTACGGACCGCCTCGGCGACCATGTCCCGTACCAGCGGGTGCTCCTCGTACATCTCGGTGAGGTCCTGCCGCCGGCCGACCGCCTCGATGAACGCGTCCAGCGGCACCGGACCGTCCGCCTGGTACAGCCCGAACAGCATCCCGGGCAGCTCGACGTCGACCTCCGGCCCCCACGCCGACGCCGGCCCGACCGGCCCGACCGACACCAGGTGGTCGAACAGCCCGTCCCACAGGTCCAGCAGGGCCGCGTCGTCGTCGCCGGTCAGCGCGGCGGCGCCGGGCCCGGGCCGGGCCGTCGCCCCGGTGACGGCGACGACCGTGGAGCCCTGGCCGAGCGCCCACATCAGGTCCACGGCCGGGATGTCGGCGGCGCTGCGGGTGTGGTCGACCCGCTCGGCCACGGCGGGGTCGTCCATCAGCCCGGTCGCCGTGCACAGCTCGCGGAGGTCCTTGCGGCGGGGCAGGTGCGAGGACGCGGTCAGCCCGCGCCCGTCCCCGACCCAGGCCAGCAGGCCGCGCAGCCGGCGGTACAGCACGCAGCGGCGTACCTCGGCGGCCAGCTCGGCCTCGCCGGCGAGCTGGACCGGCAGCAGCGTGGGCGGGTCGACGGGCTCGTCGCTCTCCGGCCGGGTGGCGACGTTGACCAGTTCCTGCAGCAGGGTGGGCAGCGGGTCGCTGTCCGGCGCCATCAGCCCGGTGGTGTTGAGGTACAGCAGCAGCGCGGACAGCGTGCCGGTGGCCAGCTCGCGGTGCCCCTCGGCGGTGATGTGGTGCAGCGCGTGCCCGACGTCGCCCGCCATCCAGTGGCCCACGTTCCGGCCCGTGCACTCGGCGTGTGCCACGAGGGCCACGACGGCGGCGTCGGGGTCGACGGAGTCGGCGTCCACCGACCCCTCGGCGACCCAGGCCAGGAAGGCGTCAATCACGCCGTCGAGGGTTCGGCGTGGCGGGGTCGAGCCGGACGTCATTGCCCCATCCTTGCACTGGTCGTCGCAGGAATCATCGCGCCGGCTACATTCCCTTGCATGACCGCTGAGCGCCAGTACGTGACCGAACATCTCGACCAGCTTCACGCGGATCTCGACGCGTGGCTCCGCATCCCGAGCGTCTCCGCGCAGCCCGACCACCACCACGATGTCCGGGCCTCGGCCGACTGGCTGGTGTCGGCGCTGCGCCGGACCGGGTTCCCCACGGTGGAGGTGTGGGACGACGGTCCGTGGCTGCCAGCGGTCTACGCCGAGTGGCCGTCCGGCGACCCGGACGCGCCCACGATCGTCCTGTACGGCCACCACGACGTGCAGCCGGCCGACGAGGTCGAGCTCTGGGAGACGGCGCCGTTCGAGCCGACCCGGCGGGGCGAGGAGCTGTGGGGCCGTGGCGCCATCGACGACAAGGGCCAGCTGCTGTTCCACCTGCTCGGCCTGGGCGCGCACCTGGCGGCGACCGGCCGTACCGCCCCGGCGGTGAACCTCAAGGTGATCGTGGAGGGCGAGGAGGAGTCCGGCTCCCCGCACTTCGCCGCGCTGCTGCACACGCACCGCGACCGGCTGGACTGCGACGCGGTCGTCGTCTCCGACACCACGATGTTCGGCCGGGACACCCCGAGCGTGTGCACGGCCATGCGCGGCCTGATCTGCACCCAGGTGGACGTGCACGGTCCCGACATCGACCTGCACTCCGGCTCGTTCGGCGGCGCGGTGCCCAACCCGGCGACGGTGCTGGCCCGGCTGGTCGCCGGCCTGCACGACGGCGAGGGCCGGGTGACGCTGCCCGGGTTCTACGACAAGGTGGTGCCGCTGTCGGCCGAGGAGCGGGACAAGTTCGCGAAGCTGCCGTTCGACGAGGCGGCGTGGCTGCGCGACACCGCGAAGTCCCGGGCGACCGCCGGCGAGGCCGGCTACACCACCCTGGAGCGGATCGGCGCCCGCCCGACCGCCGAGGTGAACGGCATCTGGGGCGGGTACACCGGCGCCGGCGACAAGACGATCATCCCGACCGACGCGCACGCCAAGGTGTCGTTCCGGCTGGTCGCGAACCAGGACCCGATCGAGGTGGCGGCGCAGTTCCGGGCCTACCTGGAGGCGAACACCCCGGCCGGCCTGGAGGTCTCGGTGACCTTCTCCGGCGACGGGGTACGCCCGTGCCTCACCCCGATCGACCACCCGGCGAACCGGGCCGTGGCCAGGGCGATGGAGCAGGCGTTCGAGCAGGAGATCCTGTTCACCAGGGAGGGCGGCTCCGGGCCGGAGGCCGACCTGGCCGACATCCTGGACGCGCCGGTGGTGTTCCTCGGCGTCGGCCTGCCGGACGACCGCTTCCACGCGCCGAACGAGCGGGTCGTGCTGCCCATGCTGTACAAGGGAGCGGAAGCTGCGGCATACCTCTGGACAGAGCTCGCCAAGGACCCTTCTGTGCGCAAGGGGTAACCAGATAGCGTCATTAGTGTGACCGATGGCACAGACGCGGCGCCCCCTCCGCCGCCCCCGCCCCCGCCGCCCGGGGACGTCCCCCCGACGACCACCGCGCCGGGAGGCCCGACCGGGCCCGGCTGGCACCCGGACCCGTCCGGGCGTGCCGGGCTGCAGCGGTACTGGGACGGGACCAAGTGGACCGACCACACCCACAGCACCAGCCCCATCGCGGGGCAGCAGGCCCCGCGGATCAAGCTGCCGCTGAGTTTCCGGATCATGTCGTGGGGCTGCCTCGGCATGATGGTGGTCGGCGTCGTCGTGCTGATCGCGATCTTCTCGTTCACCCAGTCGCTGCTGCACGGCCTGAGCGGCGACCTGACCGGCCCGAAGCCGAACCTGAACGAGGACATCACGCACTCGCCGGGACCGCGGCCGAGCGGGCTGGCGGACGCCGCGACCGGGCTGTCGTTCCCGTTCCCCGACAAGCGCTGGCAGGGCCACACGCTGCAGGGGCCGCACAACGCCGCGGTGGCCGCCGATCCGTGGGACTGCGGACCGTACGCGCACTGCTACCACGGCCTGCTGGTGTCCGGCGGGCCGGTGAGCGGCACCGACCTGGCCACCTTCGCCCAGCAGAAGGGTGACGACCTGCATCCGCGCTACATCGGCAAGGTGCAGACCGAGACCCCGCTGCTGTCGGCCGCGCTCACGGTGGCAGGGCATCCGGCCTGGCAGATGCGCTGGAAGATCGTGTCCTCCGAGCAGGGCACCCCGCCGGCCACCGCCTGGCTGCTGGCCGTCGACACCGGCGTCAAGGGCACCGGCGGGGTCGGCGATGAGTACGACTGGCTCTACGGCGCGGTCGACGACAACGACCCGGACCTGTCGCCGTCCGTGTTCGACCAGGTACTGAAAAACATCCAGATTCATTCGCGCTAGGCAGGGGTATCTTCCGTGCCGTGACCCAACCCGCAGGCTGGTACCCGGACCCCGCTGGCCAGCCAGGAACGCAGCGATGGTGGGACGGTGCCCGCTGGACCGAGCACCTCCAGCACCCGCAGCAGTACGTGCCGCCCGCCCAGCCCGGGTACGGGGGGTACGGCCAGCCCGGCGGCGACCGGTCCGGCGGGCCGGACCGGCGCATCCTGGTGTCGGTGATCGTGCTCGCCGTGGTGCTGGTCGGCGGCCTCGTCGGCGGGGTGCTGTACCTGGGTAGGGACAAGAAGGACAACAACCACCAGACCGGCGGCAGCGGCGGCGACCAGCCGGCGGTGGCGCTGTCCCGGTCGCCCGCGCCCCGCCAGTCCAGCGACCCGAACGCCCCGGCCGACCAGAAGGACACCGGCAAGCGGCGGGACTACACCATCGGTGCCGGTACCGGCACGCTGGGCGATCCCGACCACGGCGTGGTCCTGCCGGTGCCGGTGGGCTGGCAGGCCGGTGTCCCGGACTCCGGGACGGGCCATCCGGCCACCGGCGAGATCGCCACCGACGAGACCTACGCCTGTCCGGACGGGCACCTCGGGTGCATCCGCGGCGTGATCCGGGTCGGCACCTGGGCCAAACGGCACAGCCCCAACCTGCGCAAGGACGCGGAGGACCTGATGGCCGCCTCCGTACGGACCGGCGAGTTCAGCCGGCTCAACAGCGGCGGCGGGTCGGCGACCCCGTTCCTGGAGAAGAAGACCACCGTCGCCGGCAAGCAGGCGTACCTGGCCCGCTACCGCTTCCGCAGCGGCGACACCCTGTCCGACAGCCCCGGCACCTGGGAGGTCGTCGCCTTCGACGACGGCGCCAAGACCGGTTATCTCTATCTCGCTTTCGACGATGTGGACGGCGCGCCCAGCGCCAAACTCTTCGACGACTACGTCAAGGCCGTCAAGGCCGGCGATTGACCTCATTGACCTCGAACTGGTTAGGCTCAGACTCGTGACACAGCCTCCCGGGTGGTACCCGGACCCTTCCGGCCAGGAGCAGCAGCGCTGGTGGGACGGATTCCGCTGGACAGACCACACCCAGCAGCAGGACGCGACGGCCCGGGCGGCCCAGTCGGCCCCCACCGAGGCCGCGCCGCAACCCGACGCGACGCAGGAACCGACCGGGCAGGCGCAGCCGGCGGTCGCCCCGGCCGAGCCGACCGCGCTGGGCGGCGCGGTGCTGGGC
>JBJMIH010000300.1:0-72655 GCA_045806985.1 Mycobacteriales bacterium
GAGGCGAGCGGGGTGTCCTGGCTGACCCCGGCCGCGCCGTGCAGCTGCACCGCGTTGTCGAGGATCTCCTCCACCCCGATCGGGGTGGCGATCTTGATGGCCTGGATCTCGGTGTGCGCGGCCCGGTTGCCTGCGGTGTCCATCAGCCACGCGGTCTTGAGTACCAGCAGCCGGAGCTGTTCCAGCCGTACCCGGGCGTCGGCGATCCATTCCTGCACCACGCCCTGGTCGGCGAGCGGCCGGCCGAACGCGGTCCGCGCCACGGCGCGGGAGCACATCAGGTCCACGGCCCGCTCCGCCATCCCGATCAACCGCATGCAGTGGTGGATGCGGCCGGGCCCGAGCCGGGCCTGCGCCAGCGCGAAGCCGCCGCCCTGCTCGCCGAGGAGGTTGTCGGCTGGTATCCGGGCGCCGTCGAAGGCGATCTCGGCGTGCCCGCCGTGCGAGCCGTCGGTGTACCCGTACACGGTCATCCCCCGCCGCACGTCCACCCCTGGCGTGTCCTTCGGGACCAGCACCATGCTCTGCCGGCGGTGTGCCTCGGCGTCCGGGTCGGTGACGCCCATGACAATGAGCAGCCTGCAGCGCGGCGCGAGCGCGCCCGACGACCACCACTTGCGGCCGGTGATGACGTAGGAGTCGCCGTCCCGGGAGATGCGGGTGGCGATGTTGGTGGCGTCGGAGGAGGCCACGTCCGGCTCGGTCATGCAGAACGCGGACCGGATCCGCCCGTCCAGCAGCGGTTCCAGCCATTCCTTGCGCTGGGCTTCGGTAGCGGCGAGGGCGAGCAGCTCCATGTTGCCGGTGTCGGGGGCGGCGCAGTTCAGCGCGACCGGGGCGAGGTGCGGGCTGCGGCCGGTCAGCTCGGCCAGCGGCGCGTACTGGAGGTTGGTGAGCCCGGCCCCGTACCGCTCGTCGGGCAGGAACAGGTTCCACAGGCCGCGGGCGCGGGCGGCGGCCTTCAGGTCCTCCACCACCGGCGGCGTGTCCCAGGGGTCGGTCGCGGCGGCGACCTGCTCGGCGAACACCGGCTCGGCCGGGTACACGTGCTCGTCGAGGAACTCCAGGAGCTGCCCGCGCAGCTCCTCGGTCCGTGCGTCGTAGGCGAAGTCCATCGGTGCTCCTTGCTAGGAGGGTGATGCGAGCGCGGCCCTGCCGCGCTCCACCAGCGTCGGTACCAGGTCGCCGATGTGGTCGAACCCCTCGCCGACGGTGAGTCCCCGCGCGTGCCGGTAGTAGATGCCCTCGAGGATCACGGAGATCTTGTAGAAGGCGAAGCCCACGTACCAGTCCAGCGGGCCGACCGGGACGCCGGACCGGGCCGCGTACCGTTCCACCAGCTCGGCCCGGGACGGGAACCCGGCGTGCGCGGCCGGGCTGGGCGCGACCGGCGCCGAGGTGAGGTCGGCCCAGCCGTCCCAGTACATGCAGAACATGCCGAGGTCGGCGAGAGGATCGCCGAGCGTGGCCATCTCCCAGTCGAGCACGGCAGTGATCCGGTCGGGCGGCGAGACCAGCACGTTGTCGAGCCGGTAGTCGCCGTGTACCAGGGCCGGGCGCGGCGAGGTGGGCACGCGGGCGGCGAGGGCGTCGGCGAGGGCGGCGAAGCCGGGGATGTCGCGGGTGCGGGACGCCTCCAGCTGGCGCGCCCACCGGCGCAGCTGCCGGTCCAGGAACCCGGCGGGGCGGCCGAAGTCGGCGAGGCCGACCTCGGCCGGGTCGACGGTGTGCAGGGTGGCGAGGATGTCGGTGAGCCGGTGCGCGAGCGCCGGGGCGTGGCCGGAGGCCGCCACCTCGGCCAGCATCGCGTGGCTCCGGTACACCACGCCCTCGACGTACTCCATGACGTAGAACGGCGCGCCGATGACCTCGACGTCCTCGCACAGCGCGAGCACCCGCGGCACCGGGACGCCGGTGGGGGCGAGGGCCCGCAGCACCCGGTACTCCCGGGTCATGTCGTGCGCGGTGGCCAGGACGTGGCCGAGCGGGGGTCGGCGCAGCACCCAGCTGGCGCGCCCGCCGCCCTCGGTGGCGGCGCTCCCGGTCACGAGATAGGTGAGGTTGGACCGGCCGCCGGCCAGCCGTCGGGCCGAGAGCGGGCCGCCGGCGTAGCCGGCCTCGGCCGGCAGGGCGGTCGCGAACCAGCCCTCCAGCGCGCTCGGGTCGAGCCCCGGTTCCATCCGGTGAAGATATCAAGGAGGTGGCTACATACCAACCGGTCGGTATCTTCATTGGGTACTAGAGTTGCCGGCGGGACGGGGACAGGGGGACGAAGGATGACGGCGACCCGGAGATCCGGCACCGGACGCGGCCGTGCCGGTCACGGGGACATTCCCGTCCCCGAGCACCTGGTGACGGTGGCGACCCGGCTGTTCGCGGAGAAGGGCTTCGAGAACACCTCGGTCCAGGAGATCGTCGCGGCGGCCGGCTTCACCAAGGGCGCGCTGTACCACTACTACGAGTCCAAGGACGACCTCCTCTACGAGATCTACCACCGGGTGCTGGCCATGCAGTTGGACCGGCTGGAGCACTTCGCCGGGGCCGAAGGCCCGGTGGCCGAGCGGCTGCGGGCCGCCGCCGTCGATGTGCTGGAGACCAGCGCCGACCGGCTGGACGAGATGGTGGTGTTCTTCCAGTCGATGCACCTGCTGCCACCGGCCAAGCAGGCGGCGGTGCGGGCCGAGCGGCGCCGCTATCACGAACGCTTCCGTGGCATGGTGGAGGAGGGCCAGCGGTCCGGCGTGTTCCGCGACGACGTGTCCGCCGACCTGGTCACCCACTCGTTCTTCGGGGGGATCCATCATCTGGGCAGCTGGTTCCATCCCGACGGCGCGCTGACAGCGGCCGAGGTCGGTGCCGTCTTCGCGGACCTGCTGCTCGGTGGCCTGCTCGCGCGCTGACCGCGGAACTCGTCTTGACATGACTTCCGGGCCGTGGTCGGGTTCCATACCGACTGGTCGGTCTGTCTGGGAAGTGCTTGGAGTGTGATCGCCATGACTCCCCCCGTCTCGCCGTACGCCGCCCGCCCCTGGCTCGCCCGGTACGACCCCGGCATCCCCGCGGACACCGAGCCCCCCGCCGACCTGCTCACCAGCTTCCGCGCGGCCGTCGAGAGCGCCCCCGACCGGCGGGCCGTCGCGTACTTCGACAGCGGACTGTCCTATGCGGACCTCGACAGGCTGTCCTCCGGGCTGGCCGCCTACCTGCGCGGCCACGGCTTCACCTGCGGCGACCGGCTGGCCGTGTACCTCCAGAACATCCCACAGTACGTGGTCGCCGTGCTCGCCACCTGGAAGGCCGGTGGCATCGTGGTGCCGGTCAACCCGATGTACCGGGAGACCGAGCTGGCCAACCTGCTCGTCGACTCCGGCGCCGCCGCGCTGGTCTGCCTGGAGCCGTCCTGGCACGCGGTCGCCGCCAAGGCGGTGGCGAGCAGCGCCGTGCACACCGTGCTCACCACCAGCGCCCTGGACCTCCAGACCCGCGACGACCCGCGGGTGTTCGAGGGTGTCACCCGGCAGCCCGCCGACGGCGTACCGGACCTGCTGGCGGTGGCGCGGGAGACCGATCCGTCCACTCTGGAGCCGTTCACCCCCCGGCCGGACGACGCCGCGCTGCTCAGCTACACCTCCGGCACCAGCGGCGTGCCCAAGGGCGCCACCAACACGCACGGCAACATCGCGTTCAACGCCGAGGGCACCAAGCTGTGGAATCGTTTCCCCGACGGTGCGGTGATCTTCGGCATGGCGCCGCTGTTCCACATCACCGGCATGGTCTGCCACCTCGCCTCGGCGCTGCGGATCGGCGGCACGCTCGCGCTGGCCTACCGGTTCGAGCCGGGTGTGGTGCTGGACGCGCTCCGCGAGCACCGGCCGTACTACACCGTCGGCCCGACCACCGCGTACCTGGCGCTGATGAACCACCCGGACGCCTCGCCGGAGCACTGGGCCTCGCTGGAGCAGGTGTACTCGGGCGGCGCGCCGCTGCCGCCGGCCGTCGTGGAGATGTTCCAGAGCCGCTTCGGCCACCACATCCACAACGGGTACGGCCTCACCGAGACCTCCGCGCCATGCATCGTCGAGCCGCCGGACACCCTCGCCCCGGTCGACCCGGCGTCCGGCACGCTCGCCATCGGCGTGCCGGTGATCGGCACGCTGGCCAGGATCGTCGGCGACGACGGCGCCGAGCTGCCGGTCGGCGAGACCGGCGAGATCCAGGTGAAGGGTCCGATGGTGGTGCCGGGGTACTGGGGCCGGCCCAACGACACCGCCGCCGCGCTGCACGACGGCTGGCTGTCCACCGGCGACGTCGGCTTCATGGACGCCGCCGGCTGGTTCTACGTGGTGGACCGGAAGAAGGACATGATCAACGCGTCCGGCTTCAAGGTGTGGCCCCGCGAGGTCGAGGACGTCCTGTACACGCACGAGGCGGTACGCGAGGCGGCGGTGGTCGGCGTGCCGGACAGCTACCGTGGCGAGACCGTGAAGGCCTACGTCAGCACCCGCGCCGGCGTCGCCGTCGAGCCGGCCGACCTGGTGGCGTACTGCCGCGAGCGGCTGGCCGCCTACAAGTGCCCCCGCCAGGTGGAGATCCTGCCCGAGCTTCCCAAGACGGTCAGCGGAAAGATCCTGCGGAGGGAACTTCGGGGCCGGTGACGTCGGGCTGCCAGACCGCCGTGTCGTGGGCGAAGTACACCGCGACCGGCTCGAGTTCCAGCAGGTCGGGCACCCAGCCGGGGACCGCCGCGCCGCCGACGGTGTGGTTGTAGGCGGCGGTCGCGAAGTCGGATGCCGCGCCGTACGCCTGGCCGGCCAGCACCACCCTGCCCTCCCGGCAGCGCACCACCGCCGACTGGTGGCCGGGGGTGTGGCCCGGGGTGGGGACCAGCTCGACGCCGGGCAGCACCTCGGCGCGCCCGTCCACCAGCTCGTAGCGCGCGTCGGGGAAGTCGCGCACGGGCAGGTGGTAGTCGGGCTCGCTGACACTGTCGTACTCGGTGCGCTGGGCGAAGATCGGGCGATCCGGCAGTTGCGGGTTGCCGCCGGCGTGGTCGAGGTGCAGGTGGCAGTTCATGACGTACCGCACGTCGGCGAGGGCCAGGCCGTGCGCGGCGAGCGCGCCGGCCAGTGGCAGGCTGGTCGTCGGCAGCTCGGCGTTGACGCGGTCCGGCACCTCGCCGAAGCCGGTGTCGAACAGCGCCAGCCCGTCACCGTGCGGGATCGCGAAGCCGGTGGACGGGATCATCATGCCGCCGTGGCGGGCCGCTTCCGGTTGGCGGTAGTGGCCCAGCCACAGGCGGCGGATGTCGTGCCGGGAGATCACGTGTCGGCGCTGACCGTGACGCCGCGCCAGAAGGCGATGCGGTCGCGGATCTGCTCGGCGGCCTCCTTCGGCTCCGGGTAGTACCAGGCGGCGTCCTCGTTCTTCTCGCCGTTCACGTCGAGGGTGTAGTAGCTGGCCTCGCCCTTCCAGGGGCAGATGGTGTGGGTGTCGCTGGGCCGCAGGTAATCCGCCCGCACCGCCGACCGCGGGAAGTAGTGGTTACCCTCCACGACCACGGTGTCGTCGGTCTCGGCCAGCGTGGTTCCGTTCCAGGTCGCGCGGACCATGCCGCTCCTTCCGTCGGAATGTCCCCTCTACCGGTCAACCGGGCCGGTCCGCCGGATCTTCCCGTGGCCGGTACCCGGTGGCGACCGCGACCGGGCATTCGCCGCGCGGCCGGCCGCAGGCGTCCAGGTCGCACAGCCGGCACATCCACCGGGTGGCGCCGGCCGGCCGGACCATCGCGGCCACCATCCGGCCGGCCAGCTCGCCGAACCGCTCCCGCTCGGCCGGCGACAGCACCGCGAGCGCGTCGCGCAGCACGGCCCGGCGGGCGCCGGTCACCTTCCCGGCCGCCTCCCGCCCGGCCGCGGTGAGCGTCACCGTGGTGGCCCGCCGGTCCGCGCCGTCGCCGCCGAGCCGGCCCCGGCGCACGTACCCCGCGGCCTCCAGCCGGTCCACCAGCCGCACCGTCCCCGATGAAGTCAGCCCGAGCACCTGGCGGAGCAGGTCGATCGTGGCCCCGTCGAGGAACTGGTCCAGTGCGGACAGTGCGGTGGCGTCGGTGTCGGCCGCCTCGGCGGCGCCGGTCAAGCCGTCGCGCATCCGGTCGGCGACCGCGAGGCTGAGCGTCCCCAGCAGGTTCTCGGTACGCCGGTCGGTCATCCGGCGGGCTCGAAGGAGTACTCGAGCCGGAAGGTTCCCCTGGTGCCGCTCGGCGCCTCCCACCGGCCCTCGCCGCGCAGCCCGGCCAGCTCGCCGGTGCCGCTGCCGGCCACCACGGCGAGCCGCCCGGCGGCCACGCCGTCCCGGAACTCGCCGGTCGACTCGAGCACCAGGCTGCCGGTCCGGTCACCGAGCGTGCCCTCGACCCGCTGGTACCCCAGGAACCGGGCCGTCCCGTCGGGCAGGTACGACATCACCGACTCGGCGGCGGCGTCGCCGGCCAGCCCGCCGGTGTACCGCTGGGTGACGGTCGCCCGGGTCATCTTCCCGCCCCCGGCCAGCTCCTGGCAGGTGTCCTCGTCCCACGACGCGATCTCGAACTCTCCGGAAACCAGATGCATGACTCACACACTTACCTGGATCGGTCGCCGCGTCAACCCACCCGGCTACAGTCCGGCCGCATGACGAATGTTCCGTACGCGCCACCGCGACGCTCCTCGCGCCGGCTGCCGCTGCTGATCGGCGCGGCGGTACCACGTACGCCACGGTGCCGACCTGCGCCGACGTCCAGGCGAAGAACCCCGGCCTGCCGCCCCTGACCACCACCACCCGGGTGGCACGGCCCGGCCGGAACCAGATCTTGATCTGCGCCACGGAGGGCGTGACGGTGCAGGTCAGCAGTGCCCGCACCCAGGCGTCGGTGATCATGCCGAGCCTGGTCCGTACGGTCGTTTCTTGACTTCGAGAGTGCTCGAACTCCTAGGGTCGGTGTACAGGCTTCGGAAGGAGACAGCCGTGCAGGTGGGTATCCACGTGATGGACTTCCGGATGGCCGGCGGGCCGGCCGCCCTCGGTGGCGAGCTGGCCAGGGTCGGCGCGGCGGTCGAGGCCGCCGGCGTCAGCCGGGTCTCGGTGATGGACCACTACTTCCAGATGGAGCACCACTCGGACCCGGCCGATCCGATGCTGGAGGCCTACACCACCCTCGGCTACCTCGCCGCGCACACCTCCACGGCCAAGCTCGGTGTGCTGGTCACCGGCGTGACGTACCGCCATCCGGGGCTGCTCGCGAAGATCGTGACCACGCTCGACGTGCTGTCCGGCGGCCGGGCCGTGCTCGGCCTCGGCGCGGCCTGGTACGAGGGTGAGCACCTGGGGCTGGGCGTGCCGTTCCCGCCGCTGGCCGAGCGGTTCGAGCGGCTGGAGGAGACGCTGCGGATCTGCCTCCAGATGTGGGACCCCGACAACGACGGGCCGTTCGACGGGAAGTACTACCAGCTGGCCAGGACGCTGTGCTCGCCGGCGCCGCTGAGCGACCCGCACCCGCAGGTCATGATCGGCGGGATGGGCGAGAAGAAGACCATGCGGCTGCTGGCGAAGTACGGCGACGCCTGCAACTTCTTCACCACCGACGACCCCGCGACGGTCGGCCACAAGATCGACGTGCTGCGCCGCCGCTGCGACGAGGTCGGCCGCGACCCGGCCGAGATCCACAAGACCATCACCTACCGCAGCGACGCGGTGCGCTCCGGCGACGCGGACGCCTTCGTGAAGGAGATGGAGCCGTACGCCGCCCTCGGCGTCGACACGGTGATCCTGCCGGTGTACCCGGGCGACGTCGCCGGCTGGGTCGATCAGCTGTGCGCGCCGGCCGTGCCGAGGCTCGCGGAGCTGACGGCGTCCGCCATCGCCTGATAGCCCCCGTCGTTCGGGTGCAGGTGGTCGCCGCTGTCGTACTGCGGGGCGAGCATCTCGGGATGCCCGGGGTAGGCCATCAGCGACGCGAAGTCGACGACACCGTCGAACGCGCCGGAGCGGCGGATCCAGGCGTTGACCGCGATCCGCTTCTGCTCGGCGGCCGGGCTCCAGTACCCGGCGCCCTCGAACGGCAGCAGCGTGCCGCCGTAGACGCGCAGCCCGTGCCGGTGCGCGGCGGCGATGACCGTCCGGTACGCGGCCGTCAGCTCGGCGACGCTCACGTCGGTGTTGGGCGCGGTGCAGCCGGAGTTCGGCGTCTGGCTGAAGCCCAGGTCGTTGACGCCTTCGAGCAGCACGACCGCGCGCACGCCGGGCTGGCTGAACACGTCGCGGTCGAGCCGGTCGAGCAGCCGCACCCCGAAGCACGGCGAGGGGTTCAGCACGCGGTTGCCGCCGATGCCGGCGTCGACGACGGCCGGCGCGGACGGGCCGTGCCGGGCGGCCAGCGTGCGGGCGAGGTGGTTCGGCCACCGGGTGTTGGCGCCGACCTGGCTCTGGTACCCGTCGGTGATCGAGTCGCCCAGCGCCACGATCGCGCCGGACGCCGGGCCGCGGACCTGCACCGCGTCCACGAAGAACCAGCTGCCGACGGTGGTGGTGAAGGCGTCGGGGGCGGTGTCGGCCGCGTGGTCGCCGGCCGCGAGGTAGCTGGTCTGCTGGCCGTCCTGGTGGTACGTGACCTGGCCGGTCGGGCCGGCCAGGTACAGGCTGACCGCGAGCGTGGCGAGCGGCGGCACGGCCATCCGCACCGGGTCGCTGAGCACCGACCCGCCGCGCGGCAGCACCACCGACCGTGATCCGCCGAACGTCAACGCGTGCGCGGTGGCGGGGTCGACCTCGGCGCCGCGCAGCTGGCGGGCCACGGTGGCGGCGCCGACCGTCACCGGCTGCTCACCGAACGCGTTGCTAACCCGGATCCGCAGGTCGGAGCCGCCGGCACTGGTGTAGACGATGTTGCGCACGGTCTGCGAGTCCAGCGTCAGCACCGGCGACACCAGCGACGAGGGCGCCATCGCGCTGGCCGTCCAGGTGCTCACCCAGCCGTGCACGGCCGGGTCGGCAGCGCCGGCGCCGGTGCGGCCGGCGGCGGTGGCGGTACCGGCGACCAGCGCCGCGATCGCCACCGACCGGGCCGTCCACGACACCGTCAACCGCGACACCGGCGGTCACCTCCTGACGTGGGTGGGCGGCGGCCGGGGGGTGGCCGCCGCCCACGAGTCTTACATCGCGATCAGGTACAAGCACTACCATTCACGGAGAAACTGGACGGCGAGGTGTCGTTGCTCGTCCAGGTCCCCTGGAACCCGAACTGGACGTTCCCGCCGGGGGCGATCGCCGCGTTGTAGCTGGCGTTGGTCGCCGTCACGTTGGCGCCACTCTGGTTGACGCTGGCGTTCCAGGCGTTGGTGATGTGCTGGTCACCGGGGAAGGCGAACGTCACCGTCCAGCCGCTGATCGCGGCCGTGCCGGTGTTGGCGACGGTCAGGTTGGCCACGAACCCACCGGCCCACTCGTCGGACCTGGCGTACGTGACGTGGCACGTGCCGGTACCGCCACCGCCGGGGCCGATCGTCCAGCTGAACGAGGCGGATCCGGAGGCGTTGGTGGTGTCCCGCACGGTCACCGTCACCGATGAGGTGCCGTTGGCGGTGGGGGTGCCGGAGATCAGTCCGGTGCCGGCGTTGATCGACAGTCCGGCCGGCAGGCCGGTGGCCGAGTACGACAGCGTCTGGCCGGCCGCCGAGTCGCTGGCCTGGATCTGGAGGCTGGCCGGGGTGCCGACGGTCCCGGTCTGGTTGCCGGGGTTGGTCACCGTGACCGTGTTGCCGTTGTTGCCGCCGCCGCCGAGCGCGGTCTGCACGGCGGTGAAGGCCGGCTTCGGGTTGTAGCTGTCGTCGAACATGGTCGCGGCGCCCTGGCCGGAGAACGTGCCGGGCACCCAGGAGTCGGAGTCGCCGACGTCCCACTGCGTGACGCCGGGGCAGCGGGAGACCGCCATGCAGGCCTTGACCACGGTGGAGAAGTCGTTGGCCTGCTGGGCCAGCTTCGAGCTGTCGGCCGGCAGCTGCATCCGGACGTCCAGCTCGGTGATGGCGACGTCGACGCCGAGAGCGGCGAAGCGCGCCATGTTGGACTGGAGGCTGGACGGGATCTGGCCGAGGATGAAGTGGCTCTCGAAGCCCACCCCGTCGATCGGCACGCCCTGCTGCTTCAGCGACTGCACCAGGTTGAACATCGCGTTGCTCTTGGTGCCGGTGCCCTCGATGTTGAAGTCGTTGAGGTACAGCTTGGCGTTGGGGTCGGCGGCGTGCGCCGTGCGGAGCGCGTCGGCGATGTAGCCGGTGCCCATCGCGGTGAGGAACGGGTCGGAGTGGAGGCTGCCGTCCTCGTTGAACGGCTCGTTGACCACGTCCCAGGCGTAGATCTTGCCCTTGTAGTGGGTGACCTCCTGGGTGATGTGGTTCTCCATCGCCGCCTGCACCTGGTTGGTCGGCAGGCTGCTCACCCAGCCGGGCAGCTGCTGGTGCCAGACCAGGTTGTGCCCGCGTACCCGGTCGTTGTGCGACTGGGCGAACGAGACGATCTGGTCACCGGGACCGAAGTTGAAGGTGTTCTGGGACGGCTGGACCGTGTCCCACTTCATCTCGTTCTCCGGCGTCGCCATGTCGAACTGGGTGGCGACCAGGTTGGAGTACGTCGAGTTGCCGAGGTGCCCCGTTGACAGCGAGGACCCGAAGTAGAGGTTCTTGGCCTCGGCGAGCGTCCGCAGCGGCGTCCCGGCGGCGGTGGCCGGGCTGGACGTGGCGGCGCTGAGGGCCGCGACGACCGCTCCGACCGCGAGCAGGAGGATGCCGTGGCGGCGGCCTCTCTCTCCCATGTTCGCTTCCTCCGTTCGAAATGTTTCGGGGATGCTCCCGCGCTGACCGTGGCGCTTGAAATCCAGCAGCGACCCCCTCCGGGCACGCCTCTGATGAGAGCGCTCTCAATTGTGCGCAAAGGGACGCTTGGCGTCAATCGGGCAGACAGAAACTTTCGGTCGAAACGGCGATACGGGGTCAGTGCCGGTCGTACCAGGCCGAAGCCACCACGCTGACCAGCGCGCCGGCGGCGGCATAGCAGGCCAGGACCAGCAGCGCGCCGCCGATCGCGTGGCCGGAGAAGTACACGGTGTTGCGTACCGCGGTGACACCGGCGCCCGGCGGCAGCAGCGGGCCGATCACCCGCCAGAACGCCGGCAGCAGCGGCGCCGGGTACGGACCACCCGCGCTCGGGTTGCCGAGCACCACGAACAGCAGGATCGCCAGCCCGATCCCGACGATCCCGAACAGGATCTGCAGGGCCACCGTGGCCGCCGCGGCCGCCGCCACGACCAGCGCGCCGATCGCCGCCAGCGCAAGGAAGTGCCCGCTCAGCGCGCCGAACAGCGGGCCGGCGATGAGCGCGCCGGCCAGCCCGGACACGACCGCGTACAGCGCCAGCGCGCCCAGCCGGATCACCGTCCGGTGGATGTTGGCCGGCCGCGAGCCGCCGGCCACGCCGAGGATCGAGGCGGTCAGGTACCCGCCGACCACCCAGCCGACCACCAGGTAGAAGGAGGACAGGCCGCGCCCGTCGCCGGAGGAGGCCGGCCGGATGTCGCTGACCGTGACCTGCCGGTGCTGGGTGCCGGCCACGGCCTGGGCGATCTGACTGGCGGTCTGCGACACCGCCGGACCGCCGGCTGAGGCGACCAGCAGCCTGTCCACGGTGCCGGTCGGGTTGACCACGTACGCCGCGTCCACCTGGCGGTCCAGGATCCACCGCCGGGCGGTGGCCTCGTCCGGGGCGGTCCGCGGCCTCACCGGCTGCTTCGGCAGCGCGCGGACCTTGGCCACCAGCTGGCCGGACAGCTGGCCCGGCGCCACCACCGCGACCGGGATGCGGTGCGGGCGCGGCGAGTGGAAGGCGCCGAGGTAGGAGGCGATGAAGGCGAGCTGGAGCAGCAGGCCGCCGAGGATCAGCGCGAACGCCCGCACGCTGATCGCGTCCCGCAGTTCGGCGGCGAAGCCGGCGCGCGGCGATGGGGTGTCGGCGGTCATGATCCGACGATCCCGCGTACTCACCGCGAGTGCACGCGACGCGCCGGGGAGTACGCAGCGTGCTGGGGTACGATCCGCCGCGATGCCAGCGCCGTCCGCCGACGTACCCGCCGCGCTGCGCGACGCCCTGGCCGCTGAGCTGGCCGGACACCCGCGGCCGCAACTCGCTGCGGCCACCCGGCGGCTGATCGGGCGGTACCGGAACGGAGTCGGCGCCGGCGGGCCGGTGCTCGCCTCGGCGGTGGACGTGGCCGCCTACGCCGCGTACCGGCTGCCCGCCACCCACGCCGCCGTCCGCACCGCGCTCGCGCAGGCCACCCGGGTCGCGCCGGCCCTCGCCCCGGACACCCTGCTGGACGTCGGCGGCGGCGCCGGCGCGGCCACCTGGGCGGCCGCGGTGACGTTTCCCACACTCACCGCCGCGACCGTTCTCGACCAGGAGCGGGCAGCGCTCGACCTGGGCCGCCGGCTCGCCGCGGCCGCGCCGTGGCGGGCGGTACGGGACGCGCGGTGGCGGCAGGAGCGGTTCGGGGCACGGCGGCCCGACCTGCCCGCCGCCGACCTGGTCACCGTCTCCTACCTGCTCGGCGAGCTGGAACCGGCCAGGCAGGCGGTGCTGCTCGACGCGTTGGCCGCGGCCGGACGGGTGGTGGCGGTCGTCGAGCCGGGCACGCCGGCCGGCCACCGGCGGGTGCTCGCGGCCCGCGACCGGCTGCTCGCCGCCGGGCTCTCCGTGCTCGCGCCCTGCCCGCACCAGGACGCCTGCCCGCTCGCGGACGGCGACGACTGGTGCCACTTCGCGGCCAGGGTGTCGCGGACGGCGCTGCACCGGCAGGTCAAGGACGCCACCGAGGGGCACGAGGACGAGAAGTTCTCGTTCGTGGTGGCCGCGCGCACGCCGTACGGCACCGCGCCCGGCCGGGTGCTGCGGCACCCGCGCCAGCGCAAGGGGCTGGTCACGCTGGAGGTGTGCGCGGCAGGCGGCGGCGTCGCCCGCGAGCTGGTGTCGAAGCGGCAGGGCGAGCGGTACCGGCGGGCCCGCGAGGTCGGCTGGGGCGACGAGTGGCCCACACCCGTTGACGAATCGTAGTCGCGGGAGCACGCTCGCCCGCATGGCGTCCCTGTCGCGCACGTTCCGGACGGTAGTGATGGTGGCCGGCCTGGCGCTGGTCGGTGGAATGGTGGGCGCGGCACCGAGAGCGGTGGCGACGTCCGTGCCCGGCAACCAGCCGCTGCCGCCGTACACGATCAGCAACCCGCCGCTGCCGCCGATCACGGTCGGCGGGCAGCCGACCCGGGTGCTGCAGGGGGTGTACCGGCACTCCGCGTACGACATCGAGGTGCCGCCGCACTGGAACGGCCAGCTGATGATGTGGGCGCACGGGTACCGCGGCACCGGGACCGTGCTGACCGTGGACGCGCCAGCCTTCGACCTGCGGCAGAAGGTGATCGGGGAGGGGTACGCCTGGGCCGCGTCGTCCTATCCGGACAACACCTACGACCCGGCGTCGGGGGTGGTCGCCACCCACGACCTGGCCGGGTTGTTCGCGCGGATCGTGCACCGGCCGCGGCGCACCTACATCGCCGGCGTGTCGATGGGCGGGCACGTGATCGGCCGGTCGCTGGAGCAGTACCCGTTCGCGTACTCGGGCGCGCTCCCGATGTGCGGCGTGCTCGGCGACGACCACCTCTTCGACTTCTTCCTGTCCTACAACGTGGTGGCCCAGGACCTGGCCGGCGTGGACGCGTACCCGCCGCCGGCCGACTACCTCACCAGCGCCGTGCCCCGGATCGAGAACGCGCTCGGGCTCACCAACCTCACCCCCGGCGGGCCGGACACCACCAACGACCTGGGCAAGCAGCTGCGCGCGATCACCGTGAACCTGACCGGCGGGCAGCGGCCCGGCGCGGCGGCGTCGTTCCCGGTGTGGAAGGACTTCCTGTTCACCCTCGGCGTGGCCAACACCAGCCCCGACCTGGCCGCGAACCCCGGCCTGATCGCCACCAACGCCGGCACGGTCTACAGCCCGAACTCCCCGGTCGACGTGAACGGCACGGTCCAGCGCGTCCCGGTGGCCGACCCGCGCGACCGGTACACCCCGCGGCTGGTCGCCACCCCGCGCATCTTCGGCTTCCCGACCGCGCCGGTGCTCAGCCTGCACGGCCTCGGTGACATGTTCGTGCCGATCTCGATGGAGGAGATCTACGGCCACGAGGTGGCCGACCACCACCTCTCCGGCCTGCTCGTCCAGCGCGCCATCCGCAGCGGCGGCCACTGCGAGTTCTCCCCGACCGAGGCCGGCGGCGCCTGGGACGACCTGGTCCACTGGGTCACCACCGGCCACCGCCCCGTCGGCGACGACCTCCTCAACCCCGCCACCGTCGCCACCCCCACCTTCGGCTGCGCCTTCTCCGACCCCGCCGCGTACCTCACCGGCACCCGCCCCCTCTTCCCCCGCTGCCCCTGACCCCCGGGCCCTTGTGCCCACCCCCTGCTCGCCGCTGTGCCTCTCGCCGCTCTCCCGCCCCCACCCACGCGCCCGACCTCCACATTCGGACGCGCGGCGGCGCGGGACCGGCCGGGTACCGGGGCCGCGTCCGAATGTGCATCGCCCGACGGGACTGCCAAGGAGCGCGGCGCAGAAGGGGCACCCAGGGGTTCGGGCCGTAGGGCCTACGCCGGGGACCAGCGCCCGCCGGCTGTGCCGGGAGTGGTACGCCCTGGGGCACAACCCCTACAGAGCATCGGTGGTCGAGCGCCATGGGGCCTCGTCGCGGCGTGGCACGGCACATTTCGCGCCGGAGCGGCTGCCCGGCCGGTCCCGCGCCGCCGCCGCGCGAAATGTCGAGAAGGCCGGGTGCGTGGGTGGGGGCGGGAAAGCGGCGAGAGGCACAGCGGTGAGCAGGGGGTGGGCATAGGGCGCGCAGATGGAAAGGGAGGGTGAGCAGGGGGTGGGCTCAGGGGGCGCACGGAGGGGTTGAGAGGTGGTATAGACATCCGATGTCTGTATTGACCGGTATCGGAGGTAAACGTAGTATCGGCTGCCATGAGGCGGCGTATGTGGCATGCGACGGTGGGACTGGTAGCGCTTTCGGCGGCGGGTGCGGTGGTCGTGACCGCCCTGCCGGGGCAGGCCGGCACACGGGTGCCGGCGGCGAAGGTCACCACGGTGTCGTCGCTGTCCGCGTTGCAGTCGGCGGCGGCGGGCGCGGCGCCAGGGGACACCGTCCAGCTGGCGGACGGGTCGTACAGCGGCACCGTCAAGCTGTCGAAGTCGGGCGCGTCGGGTGCGCCGGTCACCGTGCGGGCCGAGCACGTCGGCAAGGCCACGATCAGCGGCACCGGCATCACCTGGGGCTCCGGGGTGTCGTACGTGACCGTGTCCGGATTCGTGTTCAAGGGCAGCTCAGGCATGAGCGTGCCGGTCGGCGACACCCACGACCGGATCAGCCGCAACGTCTTCCAGCTCGCCTCCAGCGTCGGAAACTGGCTCACCGTGTCCGGCGACGACACCGAGGTCGACCACAACACGTTCCAGCACAAGACGACCGCCGGGGTGTTCTTCCAGCTTCTCGGCCCCGGCTCGAACGGGATCGCGCAGCGGGTGTGGGTACACCACAACTACTTCTTCGACCACCAGTTCAAGGGCACCAACGGCGGCGAGTCGATCCGGTTCGGCCTGTCCGGCCGCCAGCACGCGTCCGCGCACGGGATCATCGAGTACAACCTGTTCGAGCACGCGGACGGCGACTCCGAGGCGATCTCGGTGAAGTCATCGGACAACATCGTCCGGTACAACACGCTCCGCGACACCCGCGGCACCATCTCGCTCCGGCACGGCTGGGGCACCACGGTCGAGGGCAACTACGTACTCGGCGGCCAGTCCGGCATCCGCTTCTTCGGCAACAACCACACGATCATCAACAACGTCGTGCAGGGCAGCAGCGGGCTGGAGCTGGAGGTCGGCGGCGGCGAGGTCCGCGACGACACCACCAGCGGCACCGACCACGAGGCGGCCGACAACTGCCTCGTCGCGTTCAACACGATCGTCGGCACCGGCGGGGTGGTGAAGTTCAACAACGGCAAGCAGTACCCGCCGTCGCACATCACCTTCGCCGACAACATCGTCGAGGGCGGCAGCGGCTCCGCAGTGACCGGTGGCGGCAGCTCGCTGAGCTGGCAGGGCAACATCCTGCACACCGGCAGCGCCGGGATCATGCCGTCCAGCGGCTACCGGTCGGTCGACCCGAAGCTGGCCACCGACCCGGCCGGGCTGTACCGGATCGGCTCCGGCAGCACGGCGATCGGCGCGGCGACCGGTTCGTACCCGCAGGTCACGCTCGACATGGACGGCCAGGCCCGGCCCACCGCCAAGGACGTCGGCGCCGACCAGTACGTGGCCGGCGGCGCCGACCGCGAGCCGCTGACCACCGCGCAGGTTGGTCCGAACGCGCCCTGACCGGCGGGTTAGGCTCGCCCCATGGGGCTGTTCACGCTGCCGGAGGCGCGGGCCGAGCTGGCCGCCCTGCGCCCGGCCCTGGATGAGCTGGTGGCGGTGCGGGCCGACGCGGCCGAGCTGGCGGCCTCGCTGGTGCCCGGCGCCGAGCCCAGCCCGCTGGGCGGCCTGCCCGAGCTGAAGGGCGCCCAGGCCAGGCTGGACGACCTGATGACCCAGGTACAGCAGAGCGGCGCGCAGCTCAAGGGCTTCGCGCCGCTTCTGGTGGACTTCCCCGCCGACCTGGACGGGATGCCGGTACTGCTGTGCTGGCTGGAGGGCGATCCGGAGCTCGCCTGGTACCACCGGGTCGAGCACGGCTTCGCCGGCCGCCGGCCGATCCCGGCGGACGCCCGTACCTAGAGCCGGGTCGCCGTGCCGGCGACAAGCTCACCCCGGCCGCCGACCGGGGTGCCGTGGCCGACCGGCTGGAGCAGCCCGGTCAGGGCGCGGGGCAGGTACGCCAGGCCGCGCACGATCCACGGGGTGACGAACAGCAGCACCACGCCCATCCCGAAGGTCACGGCCAGGTGCTCGGACGGGTAGAAGTGCGGCCACAGCCGCGTGCCCCGGTGTCCGTCGTCCATCGGCAGCCAGCGGTACCAGATCGGGTACGTGATCCCACCGAGCGCGGACGACCAGAACGCCATCACCACGCTGAACCCGAGCGCGCCCACCGGCAGCAGCAGCACCCCGTACAGCACCGCCCGCCAGCCGGTCGCGTCGGTCATCCCGGCCCGCAGCCAGGCGCCGAAGCCCTGCCCGTGCCGCCAGCGCGGCGCCGGCGGTGGCCCGATGTCCACGCCGAGCAGGGTCCGGGCCCGACGGCGTTCCATCCCGGCGATGCCCCGGCCGGCCAGCACGGTGGCCGCCAGCACCGGCAGGCCTACCACGGTGACGGCGGTGCCGATGCCGGTCGACAGCATGGTCGCGAAGAACGAGAACGTGAACACGCCCACCGGCAGGTCCAGCAGCAGGTGCAGGGTCTCGGCCCAGGTACGGCTTTCGAACGGCGCGGTCAGCAGGCTCAGCGGGCCGGTCTTCCGGTCGGTCATGGCATTCATGTCGGGCTCTCTCCCTCGTCTCTCCTGTCCGATCACAGATCACCACCGGAAGGGCGCGGGAAGAATCCGGCTAGCTGGCCGGCCGGTCTCGGGTTAGCCCCACCCCGCCCGGAGCGACAGGCCGGTCCCGGGAGGGGTGGGGCGGGGGTACTCAGTCGGCTTCGATGGCGAAGGTGTGGGTGACGCCGGAACCGTCCGAGGTGTCGGACTGCCCGACCGCGAGCAGCGGGCCGCCCGCCGAGGTGGTCACCCCGGCCAGCGAGTTGAACGTCGACGACGGGTTGGGGCTGGCCACGATCGTCCAGGCCGTACCGTTCCAGTGCTCGATCAGCGGCGAGGGGAAGACGCTGATCTGGAAGCCGGCGCCGACCGCCCAGACGTCGTTCGCCGCCCTGGGCACCACCGAGACCAGCGCGCCGTTCAACCCGGCGGGCTCCTGCGTCGGGATGACCGACCAGGCCGTGCCGTTCCAGTGCTCGGCCAGCGTGTGCGTGCCGGAGCGTTGGGAGCCGACCACCCACACGTCGTTGGCCGCCGTCGCGGTCACGCCGCTCAGTCCACTCTCACCGGTGGGCGGCGCGATCGCCACCCGCGTCCACGCCGTGCCGTCCCAGTGCTCGACCAGGGCGGCCTCGTTGACCCGGCCGACCGCCCAGGCGTCGTTCGGCGCCACCGCCCTGACCCCGGACAGGAACGCGTCCACGCCCAGGTCCGGACTGGGCACGACCGACCACGCGGTGCCGTTGAAGTGCTCGATCAGGGCGCCGCGGACCAGCGTGTCCGGGTTCTGAGCCAGCCCGACCGCCCACACGTCGGCGGCGCTGGACGCCGAGATGGCGTGCAGCTCGCCGCCGGGCGGTTCGCTGGCCGGCCGGGCCGCGACCGTCCAGGCCGTACCGTTCCAGTGCTCGATCAGGCCGTGCTCGACGGTGGTGAAGACCCGGCCGGCGGCCCACGCGTTGGTCGCCGAGACGCCGGCGACGCCGTTCAGGATCGCGTCCGAGGTGGACGACAGCCGGGCGGTGGTGCTCAGCTGCCAGCCGCGCGCCGCCGTCCAGTGCTCAGCCAGGGCGTTCCGTATCCCGCTGGAGCCCCTGCTGTCGCCAACGGCCCACGCCTCGGACGGGCTGACCGCCGAGACCGCGTTGAGTTCGTTGAGGCTGGCGCCCGGCGCGTCCGGGGCGGGGATCTGCCGCCAGCTGGTCGCCGCCCCCGCCGGCGCGGACGCCGCGAACAGCAGGGCCGATCCCAGCAGCGCCGCTACCGGCGCCCCCCACCGCGGTGTGATTCCTCGCATGAAATGACCTCCTCGCATCCGGGTGAGCACCCAGCGTGCGAGGAGGCCGCAAAGTATGTGTGAAGTCCGAGGTCAGAGCGCTAGTTGCGGCCGACGAAGCGGGGCGGCTGCTGCGAGCGCGGGACGACCAGGTACGTGACCGTGGGCACGGCGCCGAAGTGCGGGCCGGAGGCGGTCAGGATCCGGTTGCCGAGCAGGTCCTTGCGCAGGATGAGGACCTGCGTGGTGAACGTGCCGTTCGGCTGGACGACCACGCCGGAGCCGGACGCGTCGATCCCGAGGTCCCAGTGGAAGTTGACCGTGGTGCCCGGCGGGAAGTTCACGCCGGTGGCGATCGTCACGAAGCCCGGCGCGCCGAGCGGCGGGTTCAGCGTGAACGTCGGCTGCAACACCCGGAAGGTGGCCTTGGCCGAGTTGTCGGTGGCGTCGTCGTCACCGGTCGCGTTGGTGACGGTGGTGCTGGCGACCTCGGACGGGGCCTCCCGCAGCGGGGACAGTGGGACCTTGACGGTCGCTGTCGCGCCGACCGCGAGCGTGCCGATCACGCAGCTCAGCGGTGTCGCGCACGTGCCCTTGCTCGGGATGGCCGGCTTCGGCGTCGTGGTCTCCGGGAACTGGCTGGTCAGGGTGACGCCGTTGAGCGCGACGGCGCCGTTGTTGGTGACGGTGAAGGTGACCACCACGTCGTCGCCACCGGCGAAAGACGGCGAGGGGGTCGCCGAAGCGGCGACCCCCACGTTCCGAAAACCTGTTGGTGGACTCTGCACGATGACCGACGTGCTCGCCGAGTCGTTGACCGGCGCGACGTCGAGTACCGTGCCGCTGACCGTGGCCGTGACCAGGTCACCAGGGGTACCCGTGACGGAGGTGCCGAGCACGGAGATCGTGACGGCGACCGTGCCGCCGGAGGCCAGCGACGGGATGTCGCAGGTCAGCGTGCCGACCGAGCAGGTCGCGCCCGTCGGTGGTGACGGACTCGTGATCGAGATCGTCTGCACCTGGATGTGCCGGGTGGCGCCGGCCGGCGGTAGCGTCAGCGCGAGGTGCACGTTGCGCGCTCCGGCCGGGCCGCCGTTGACGATCGTGGCGGTCAGGTTGGTGGTGGTGTTGACGACCACCGTGGTGGTGGGCGCGGGCGCCAGGCTCACCTGGAGGTCAGCCGTGGGCTGCCAGGCCGGGTGGGTCTCGTCGCCGGGGTTGTTGGTGAGCCAGCGGAGCGTGTTCGCCGCCGGCGGCACACCGATGGTGAGGATGCCGATGTCGCGGTCGGGCACCGGCCCGTGCACGCCGGAGAACGCGATCTGCGTGCCGTCCGGCGACCACGCCGGGGTCTGCACGCCGAACACGGTGTCCGTGCCGATCGTCGGGATCGGCAGGGCCGACTCGACGTTGGTGGTGGTGCCGAGCACGATCCGCCGCAGCAGTCCGTTGCGGACGAACGCGATCGTGTTCCTGTCGACCGGGTCGAACGCCGGGTTCCGGTCGAACGACACGCTGGTGGTGTCGTCGGCCGCGGTCAGGTCGACCTGGCCCTGGCCGTCGCTGGCGCGCGCGGTCCAGATGTCGGTGTTCAGGCCGTCCAGCGCGTTCGGGGTCAGGGCCTTGGCCTTGAGACCGGGCGAGGAGCCGGTCGGCGGGATCAGGTACCGGGAGAAGACGATCGTGGCGCCGTCCGGTGACCAGTTGGCCTCGCCGTCGATGAAGTTGCCGTTGCCGTCGTTGCCCGGCGGCGCGGCGATCTGGAACAGCACCGTGCCGTTGACCGCGTTGGCGACGACGATCCGGCCGGCGCTGGTGTAGGCGATCTTCGAGCCGTCCGGCGAGAACACCGGGTCGGTGTTGCGCACGCCGGCGACCGTCCTGGTCAGCTTGACCGGGCTGGTGCCGTTGGCGTTCGCCACCACGATGTCGGTGTGGTCGCTGAACGTCCGGGTCCACGCGACCTTCTTGCCGTCGGAGGTGTACGCGGGCGAGCCCTCGGTCGCACCGGGCCGGAAGCTCAGGTCGCGCACGCCGCTGCCGTCGGTCGAGTTGACGTCGAGCACCTCACCGGGCTCGTCCACGGCCAGGTGCGTGAACAGCACGCTGGTCCCGGTCTCGCCGTTGGTGTACCAGGTCGGGTGCGACTCCGCGTTGCGGTTGTCGTCCCGTACCAGTTGCGGTGTCGCGGCCGGGTTGTCGACGGTCAGCGTGTACACGCCGCCGTCCGGGTTGCGGGTCCGGCTGACGAACGCGATCGTGTCGCCGGACTGGTCCCACGACGGCTGGCTGGAGTCGAGGGTGGTCGGCACCAGCGTGGTGAGCGCCCCGCTGGCGGACGCGACCGCCGCCAGCACGTGCTGGGTCGGCGCCGGGGTCGCCGCGAAGTTGGTGACCGTGAACGCGATCCGGTTGAGCGACGCGTCCGGGTCCCACGCCGGGTCGGTCGCGCCGACCGTGGCGGCGGTGCCGCTGCCGAACACGGAGACGCGTACCGCGGCGTCGTTCGACGGCGTGGTCGCCGCCGCCGCGATCGTGTACACCTCGCCGTGCGTGTTGTCGCGGGTGCTGCTGAACGCCAGCCGGCTGCCGTCCGGTGACCAGGTCGGCGCGGAGTCCGCGGCGGGTACCGAGCCCGGCGGGCTGCCGGGCGGCAGCGCCGGCGGGGTGCTGACCCTGTGCAGGCCGGATCCGTCGACGTTGACCACCCAGATCGCGGTCTGGCCGCCGCGGTCGGAGTCGAAGGCGATCTTGGTGCCGTCCGGTGACAGGGCCGGGTGCCGGTCCGTCGCGGTGTCGTTGGTGACCCGCGTGACACCCGTGTCGTCACCGGTCTGTACGAAGATCTCGCCGTGCCGTTCCTGCGCCGCGCTGACCCAGGTCAGGCCCTGGGTGAGGCCCCCGGAGGCGTCGTAGGTGGCGTCGGTGGTGGCGGCTTCGGTGCCGAAGAAGGAGAACACCTCGCCGTCGACCGTGTAGGCGATTTCCTGGTGGGTTTGGCCGACGTAGGCGATCCGGCCGAAACCTGCCGGAGGTGCCGCCGACGCCGGCGTCTGATTGGTGAGTACGGCGAGGATCGGCACGCCGGCGAGTACCGCCACGGTGCCGACCCTGGCCCACCTGAATTTCATGTCCTTGCGTCGTCCCACGTATCCCCCATGGGGCTGAGGAGGTCAGGCCGCGGTACGCACGTGCGGCTTCGGTGCAACACTCCCTCTTCCCGGTCGCCGGGGCAGCCGGAGGCGAGGCAGCCGATCAGGTAACGCTCGCTGCCTGGAAAGGCAGCCGGCACCGGAGTGGCGGTTCACGGCGCGTGCCGACCCCTGGCGTACGCGTCCACACCCCGACCATCGGCCCCCGCGCAAGGGCCGGCAAGGCTCTCCACCACCGCCCGCACGGGCCGAGAAGTCTGCCCGTCCGGGCAGCTCGGCGGTGGTGACGGTGGGAATCCTGGGATACCCAGGAAGGGTGACCGCCCACGACGTCGGGACCCTCATCGCCGGCCGCTACCGCCTCGAGCGCCTCGCCGGGCGGGGTGGGATGGCCGACGTGTACGAGGCGTCCGACCTGTTGCTGGACCGTCCGGTCGCGGTCAAGCTGATGCGCGCCGGGGTCCCCCGGTGGGACACCGAGGCGCGGGTGCTCGCCGGACTGGACCATCCCGGCCTGGTCGGCGTGCACGACGCGGGCGACGGTGACCCTCCGTACCTGGTGCTCCAGATGGTGCCCGGCCGGACGCTCGGCGAGCGGCTGCACGACGGCGGGCCGATGGCGCCGGCGGCCGTCGCCGAGCTGGGCCGCCAGCTCGCCGGCACGCTCGCGTACGTGCACGCTCACGGCGTCGTGCACCGCGACGTGAAACCGGCGAACGTGCTGGTGGGAGACGGTGACGGCAGGCCGAGGCTGGTGGACTTCGGGATCTGCCAGGACGGCGACGCCACCACGGCGGCCGCCGCCGGCGAGGTCGTCGGCTCGGCGCCGTACCTGGCCCCCGAGCTGCTGCGTGGCGAGCCGGCGGGGGACGCGTGCGACGTGTACGCGCTCGGCCTGGTGCTGCTCGAGTGCCTGACCGGTCACCCGGAGTACGAGGGCACGGCGGCTGAGGCCGCGCTGGCGCGGCTCACCCGGCCGCCCCGGGTGCCGCCCGGTACCCCGGAACCGCTACGGAGCGTGCTGACCGGGATGCTCGCCGACGACCCCGCCGACCGGTGCACGGCCGCCGACGTCGCCGCCCGCCTCGGCGACCGGCCGGCCGAGCCGGCCGAGGCGGCCGCCGCGGTCGGCGCCGGCGCCGGTGCCTCCGCCGCCGACCCGGGACCGGCCACCGAGGCCATCGCCCTCCCGCCCCAGCCGCGCGCCCGCGCCGGCCGCGCCCTGGCCACCGCCGCCGCGCTCGTCGTGGCGGGCACGCTCAGCCTGCTGACCACCGCCGCCGACCGGCACGCCCCGCCGGCCAGCCCGCGTACCGGCGTGGACGCCCCGGCGCAGAACGGCGTCGGCGGCACCGCCGGTACCAACCGGCCCGCCGCCGGTACCAACCGGACCGCCGTCACCGTCCGGCCCGGGCCCGCCACCCACGCCAAACCGCCGCCGGCCGGCGACCACGGCAAGGACAAGGGCGACAAGGCCGGCGACAAGGCCAAGGAGAAGAAGGGCAGGGGGGCCGGCTGAGGCCGCCCCGGTCAGTGCCGGCGGGGGCCGACGGCGGCGGCGAGGACCTGGCTGTTCGGCAGCGACAGCGGGCCGTCGGCGCAGCGGAGGCGGACGTAGGTGAGGCCGATCTCGACCACCCGGCCCTCCAGCACGCCGCCGAGCGCGCCCGACCGCAGCGTGATGTCGTCGCCGACCATGAACGGCCGGGCGAACAGCAGCACGATGCCGGCGAACAGGTTGGCGAGCGACTGCTGGCCGGCGATGCCGATGATCACGCCGGTGAACGCGCCGCCGAGGACGAGCTGGCCGAGCGGCACCGACAGCAGGCCGAGCACCACCATCAGCACGACGATCCCGCCGACGATCACGGTGGTGAGCCGTACCACGGCGGCGTGCGCCTCGCCGATGCGCGGCCGTACCGCGGCCCGCACCCAGCCGGCGATCCCGACCAGGAAGGCGCCCGCGAACAGCAGGAACGCCAGTGTCGCGGCGACCGCGATCAGCTTGGTCAGCAGCCGGTCCGCGTCCAGCCCGCCGAGCTGGCCGGCGACCGAGGCGGCCACCACCGCCAGCAATCCCGCCACCAGCGTGCGCAGTGAGAGCCTGGGCAGGCGGAGCTTGGCCACCAGCGCGGACGTACCGTCGCCGTGACCGTCGACTCGACCGTCCACCTGGCCGTCGGCCCGCGGGCCGTCGCCGGTGACGGGCTCGTCCTTCTCCAGCGTCACGTTGGCACTCACCCTTCCCACCGTGCCAAAGTCCCCGCGCGGGGCGCCAGCCGGCGCGAAAAGAGTCACACCCAGCCGCGCTCCTTCGCGGCCATGCCGGCCTGGAACCGCGTGGTCGCGTCGAGCTGATCCATCACGCCGTGGATGCGGCGCTGTACTGTCCGTAGGCTCAGGTTCAGCGCGCGGGCGATGCTCTCGTCGGTGACCCCGCCGGCCAGCAGCGCCAGCACCGCCCGCGTGGTCTCGTCCGGCCCGTCACCGCCGTCCTCGACCGACCGGTACTGGTGCGGCCGGATCGGCGTCGCCCGCCGCCACTCGGTCTCGAACAGCGCGATCAGCGCGTCCAGCAGCGACGAGGCGTGCACCACGAACGCCGCGTCCAGCCCGTAGGTGGCGCCGCGCATCGGGATGATCGCCGCCTCGTCGTCGGCGATCCACAGCTTGACCGGCAGTTCCGCGCGTACCCGCGCCTTCTCGCCGCGCTCGGTGGAGAACCGGATGTCGTCCAGCGCGCCGGGCAGGGCGAGCGACTCGCGGTCGTAGACGGCGCGGTACTCGATGCCCTCGCGCAGCCGCCGCGCCTCCCTGCCGGCGTTGCCGTGCGTCGGCATCACGTACGGCGGCTTGTTGAACGCGCGCATCATCGTCTTCGCGCCGTCCTGGAGCTGGAAGGCGCGGCTGGCCACGTTCTCCGCGCCGGTCACCACCTCGACCAGCTCGGCGGGGTGGGTGTACCGGGCGGCGCGGTGGAACGCGGCGGTCAGCTCGTGCAGCGCGGTGCGGACGTGGTACAGCTCCTCCTCGCGCCGGGCCAGCAGCGGCTGGATCGACACGTCCGGCGCGACGGCCACGTACCGGACCCGCGTGCCGGGCAGCCGGCTGGCCAACCCCCGCCGCACGAACTGGGCGAGCGTCCGGGCCGCCAGCCGGGGCGCGAGGCCGCAGTGCTCGGCGATCTCGCCGGCCGTCGAGTGGGGGTGGTCGATGAGCGCGGTGTAGAGCCTGCTCTCCTCGGCGGAGAGCCCGATCGCCTCCAGCACCCGGTCCTCCCTGTGGCGGAAACACGCCATACGGCATGTATTCGTCAGATGGCGTTGTTGCGCCGATTGTCCACTGCCAGGTTAGATCACCACACCCCTGACGTGCGGAGGAGTGTGCGGTGCGCGGATCTCTGTGGCGGCGGATCTCGACGTGCGGTGCTGCGGCCGCCGCACCGGTACTCCTGGCGGCGCTGCTGGCCGCCCCGGCCAGTGCCGACCGGCCCACCGGCTCGGCCGGCGCGCCCGCGAAGGCCAAGGCGGCCCCGGTGTCGGTCGCGCCCACCCGGCTGACGCTGCTCACCGGCGACGTGGTCACTTACGGCCGGGACGGCAAGGGCCGCGTCAGCATCGCCACCGCGCCGGCCGCCGGCCGCGAGGACATGACGTTCCAGGCGCGCGGCGACGGCGACCACTACTACGTGGTGCCGGCCGACGCGCAGCCGTACGTCACCGCCGGCCTGCTGGACCGCGAGCTGTTCGACGTCGCCTACCTCGCCACCCACGGGTACGCCGACGGCGCCGCCGGCCAGCTCCCGCTGATCGTGCAGTACCAGCCCGGCCTGCGGGCCGCCGCCGCGCTCCCGGCCGCCACCGCGACCACCGCGCTGCCCGCCATCGACGGCGCGGCGGTACGGGTGGACAAGAAGCAGGCCGGCGGCTTCTGGACCGCGGTCCGGGGTACCGCCGCCGATCCGCACGCCGTGGCCCCGCGTGCGGTCGGACCCGACCAGCAGCCCACCCAGCTCGGCGCCGGCCTGCGCAAGGTCTGGCTGGACGGCAAGGTCGCCGCCCTGGACACCGACAGCGACACCCAGATCGGCGCGCCGACCGCGTGGGCAGCCGGCTACCAGGGCGCCGGCGTGGACGTCGGCATCATCGACACCGGCATCGACACGAACCATCCCGACCTGGCCGGCAAGGTCGTCGCGGCGCAGAACTTCGTCCCGGCCGGCTCGCCGGGCGGCGGCGACCCCGCCGATGTGACCGACCGGTTCGGCCACGGCACCCACGTCGCCTCGATCATCGCCGGCACCGGCGCGGCGTCGGCCGGCCGGTACCAGGGCGTGGTGCCGCAGGCCAAGCTGTACATCGCCAAGGCGCTGGACGACGGCGGCGCCGGGTACAACTCGGCCATCCTCGCCGCCATGCAGTGGCAGGCCGCCACCCAGCACGCGCGCATCGTCAGCATGAGCCTCGGCGGCGAGCCGACCGACGGCACCGACCCGCTCAGCCAGGCCGTGGACGACCTGACCGCCCAGTACGGCACGCTGTTCGTGATCGCCGCCGGCAACTCCGGCCCCGGCCACTACACGGTCGCCGCGCCCGGCGCCGCCACCGCCGCCCTCACCGTCGGCGCGGTCGACCGGACCGACCACATGGCGTCGTTCTCCAGCCGCGGGCCGCGGGTCGGCGGCGGGTACGGCGTGAAGCCCGAGGTCACCGCGCCTGGCGTGAACATCGTCGCGGCCCGGGCCGCCGGCACCTCGCTCGGCGCCGGCAGCAGCATCCCCGGCGACGGGCCGGTCGACCAGTACTACACGGCCGCCTCCGGCACCTCGATGGCCACCCCGCACGTGGCCGGCGCCGCCGCCATCCTGCTCCAGCAGCACCCGGACTGGACGGCCGCGCAGGTCAAGACCGCGCTGATCGGCACGGCCCACGACACCGGCGGCACCGTGTACGACCAGGGCGCCGGCCGGATCGACGTGGCCCGCGCGGTCACCCAGCACGTGTTCGCCGACACCGCCTCGGTGTCCACCGTCTTCACCTACCCGTACACCGGTCAGGCCAGCACCACCAAGGTCACCTACCGCAACACCGGCGACACCCCGGTCACGCTGGCGCTCTCGGCGTCCCTCGCCACCGTGGCCGGCGCCGCCGCGCCGGCCGGCATGGCCACGGCGTCCCCCTCGTCGCTGACCGTGCCGGCCGGCGGCACCGCGAGCACCGACCTCACCCTCGACCCCACGGTCGGCACCACCGGCCTGTACTCCGGCCTGTTCGTGGCCACCGACCCGGCCGGTGACCGGGTCAGCGTGCCGATCGGCTTCTACAAGGGCGCCAAGCAGGACACGCTGACCGTGCGGGTGGTCGGCGGCGACCGCGACCTCCGCTTCATGCTGCCGGCCACCGCGATCCGGGTCAGCGACACGATCCCGGCGCTGGCCAGTGAGCCGACCGCGACCTGGGAGGGCGGCTGGCGGCAGGTCGACACGCCGAACACGTACCAGGTCAGCCTTCGGCTGGCCGAGGGCGGCGTGTACTCGCTGGACACCGCGCTGTACTGGCTCGACCCGGTGGACGGCACCATGCAGGTCGCGTACCTGGACCGGCCGGAGGTCAAGCTGGACGGGGACACCACCGTCACCCTCGACCTGGCGAAGCTGGCCCGCATCCGGATCCGGACGCCTCGACCGTCCGAAGCGGACACCTTCAACATGGCGACCGCGCGCAGCACCGCCGGCGGGGTCCTGTACACCGGGGCGTCGGTGTTCAGCTACCCGTCGGTGGCGCACGGCGGGTTCTGGATGCTGCCCACCGACAAGCCGACGGTCGGGACGTTCCAGGCCTGGTTCGACGAGGTGGCGGGCGCGCCGCAGGCCACCGTCACGCTGTCCGGCCGGCACGGGCTCACCCTGCACCCGCGGTACGTGTGGGAGTGGAACGACCGGCTGCCGAAGTTCACCACCGACACCCGGACCGGCACCGCCACCGAGGCCGACCTGCGGGCCGGGTCGGACGTGCGCGGGCGGCTGGTGTTCGTGGAACCGGCGACGCTGGACGCGCTGCTGGCCGACCTCGACCAGGCGAAGGCCGGCGGCGCGGCCGGCATCATCACCGAGTCGAGGCTCTCGTGGGTGCTGTACGACCCGTACTACCGCCAGCACACCACGATCCCGCTGCTGTGGATCGACGGCGACCAGGCCGCCCAGCTCCGGTCCGCGCTGGCCGGCGGGGCCCGGCCGGGCGCGGCCGTGGACGCGCAGGTGACCAGCCCGTACGAGTACAAGCTGGTGTTCTACGTGCACGACCGGATCCCGGCGCGGCTGGAGTTCAGCCCGGCCGAGCGTGACCTCAGCGCGCTCGACACGGTGTACCACGCCCAGTACGCGGCGCCGGCCGGCACCTACGGTCCCGGCCCGGACATGGACGAGGTCGACCACACCTTCGGGCCCGGCCAGGTCGTCAGCATCAAGGCCGCGCACTCCTTCACCGGCCCGGCACGGCGGGTGGAGTACTACTCGACCACCGGGCCGGACGTGCGGTGGGACCGCGACTACAACTTCTGGGACACCAACTCGGGCGGGTCCCGGTACGCCACCTCGATCCGGGCGTTCGCGGTGGCGGCGAAGGGCCGCGAGGACTGGGACTCCACGATGCTGCCCAGCCCCGGCGCGGTCGGGCCGGCGGTGCCCGCCGCGCTGCTGCCGAACATCCCGTGCGACGCCTGCCGGCAGGGCGACACGCTGCGGCTCCGCACGCTGAGCGCGCTCGGACTCGGCATGTTCACCGACGCCGCCGACCCCAGCCACCTGTACCAGGCCGAGTCCGGCCAGGAGGACCTGCACCTCTACCGCGGCGACACCGAGATAGCGGCCCAGTCGGACGGCCTCGGGCTGTCGTACTACACGCTGCCGGCGGGCTCGGCGACGTACCGCTTCACCGACACGTTCACCGACGGCTTCACCGGCCCGCACACCGGTACGGCGGTGACCAGCACCTGGACGTTCCACTCGGCCCGGCCCACCGGCACCTCGGTCGCCGACCCGTACCACTGCCTGGACACCGAACTGACCGGCGACACCGACCCCTGCGCCTGGGTACCGCTGGTCACCCTGTCCTACGCGCTCGGCCTGGACACGGCCGACACCCTCCCGGCCGGCCACCCCGTCACCTTCACCATCACCCCCCACGTCGGCGCCCCCGCCTCGGCCGCCCGGCTGGCCAGCCTGCGGCTCTGGACCTCCACCGACGGCACCCACTGGCAGCCCGCCCTGGTCGTCCCCCAACCCGACCACAGCTACCGCGCCATCGTCCTCAACCCGCCCACCCCCGGTACCGCCGTCTCGCTGCGCGTCGAGGCATCGGACCCGGCCGGCAACGCCGTCCAGCAGACGATCACCACCGCGTACCACCTCCGGTAAGCCAGCCGGGTCCGGTACAGTCGCCGCATCGCGGGCCGGGGTAAGAGGCCCCGCCCGCACTCGTACCAGCGGACGATCAACGACGCCCACCCGGCGCGGTAGCGCGCCGGAGAAGCGGACGGCGCGTTTGCGCGTCCCTGCCGAGTACTTCTTCCCGCGCTGGAGGAGGTCGAGGCGGTGGCGGCTGCGCGCCTTCCGTCACTCACGGGCCTGCGGTTCGTCGCCGCGGTCATGGTGTTCGGATTCCACCTGCGCAACGAGAACGCGATCCTGCACCCGCGGCTCCGGCAGTGGGTCGAGACGGTCTTTGGGCTCGGCCTGACCGGAGTCGGGTTCTTCTTCGTCCTGAGTGGATTCGTTCTGGCCTGGTCGGCCAGGCCCGAGGAGCCGGCTCGGGCCTTCTGGCGGCGACGGGCCGCCCGCATCTGGCCGAACCACCTGGTCATGGCGGCCGTCGTGGTGGTGGTCGGGCTGAAGCTGCGGTTCCTGCCGCCGCTCGAGCACGGCCCCACGCTGGCCAACCTCGCCCTGGTGCAGTGCTGGAAGCCGGACCAGCGCTGGTACTTCTCGCTGAACAGCCCGAGCTGGTCGCTGTCCTGCGAGGCCTTCTTCTACCTGATGTTCCCGTGCTGGCACGGGCTGCTCCGGCGGCTGCCGGGGCGAGCGCTGCTGCCGGCGGCGGTACTGCTGGTCGGTGCGGTGTGGGCGGTACCGGCCGTGGTGTGGCAGGTCGCGCCGGCCCAGACGCCGACCACCTGGTGGATCATCTACTACCTGCCGCTCACCCGCTGCGCCGAATTCCTGCTGGGCATCGTTCTCGCCCTCGCCGTACGGGCCGGCCGGTTCCCGCCGGTACCCTTCCCGGTCGCCGCGGCCGTCACGGTCGCCAGCTACCAGATCGCGACCCGGCACCTGCCGTGGCCACTGTCCATCGTGGCCGGCACGGTGGCCGGCTTCGCCCTGCTGGTACCGGCGGCCGTGCTCGCCGACCTGCGCGGCCGCCGCACGGTGATCGGTAACCGCCTGTTCGTCTGGCTCGGCGACCGCTCCTTCGCCCTCTACCTGGTGCAGTACCCGGTGATCGCCGGCGGTCACCGGCTGCTCGCCCGGTCCGGCCACGGCGCCCTGCACGGCACCGCCGCCCTGGCCGCCTTCACCGCCGCCTTCGCCCTGTCCCTGCTCCTGGCCGCCCTCCTGCACGCCTGCGTCGAGACCCCCGCCTACCGCCTGCTCGGTCAGGGCGGGCAGGCGGGGCGGAGGGTGTAGCGGTAGACGGTGGCGCTGGCGGCGGTGAAGGGGCGAGTCTCGGGGCCGAGCCGGCGGAGTCGGGCGCGGGTGGCGGTGAGGGCGGCGGGATCGTAGGGCGGGCCGGTGTCGATCAGCCAGAGGTGGGGGTGGCAGGGGAGGGTCGGCACGCGGAGTTCGCGGCCGTACCAGGCGGCGGTCATCGCGGCGGCGGCGGTGTAGGTGACGGCGTCGCGGGGATCCCGGTGGGCGGCGACGTAGGCGACGGCCTGGCGGTAGGCGTGCGGGCTCGGCGGTCGGGCCGCCTGCTGGACGGCGGACCGTAGCTGCGGCGCGCCGACCGCCGCGAGCAGCAGCCAGGTGGTGACCGCGGTCCGGCCGCGCGGTCGGTGGACGGCGGCGCCGAACAGCAGCATGACCGCCGGCAGCAGGTAGACGGCGAGCCGGCCGGTGAGCGGGTACGCGCCGGCCAGGTCGGCCAGCATCGCCACCGCCGGCGTCGCGGCCAACAGCCAGGCGAGCGGGGTGCCGTACCGGTGCGCCACGCGGACCAGCCCGGTCGCCGCGAGCGCGATGGCCGGCCACGCCACCCAGGAGCCGACCGGGTCGCGGGCGAGCGACTGCGCGGTGACGCCCACCCAGTCGGCGCGCGAGGCCCACCAGTGCGGCCCGATCCAGGCGTGCGGGGTCGGCGGCGGGAAGGCGTACGCCCAGTACCGGACCAGCACCCGGTCGTGGCGGGCCGGGGCGAGCTGGAGCGGGTACAGCACGGCCAGGCTGGCCAGCCAGGCCGGCGCGCCGGCCAGCAGCCGCGCCAGCTCGGGCCCGCGCCGCGCGAGCAGCGGCGGGACCGCCGAGACCCCCGCCAGTGCCGCGGTGACGACGGCGCTGCTGGTGGCGAACCAGGCGGCCACCGCCGCCAGCGCCCACCAGCGCAGCCACCGGCGCGACGATCCTGGCCCTGCCGTGGCTGGCACGGCGGCGAGCAGCGCCAGCGCCGCGAGCGCTTCGAAGGAGTACGGCTTGACCTCGTTGGAGTAGTAGACCAGCGACGGGTTCACCGCGGCCAGCCCGACCGTCACCGGCGCGGCGAACCCCGGTAGCAGCCGGTACGCCACGACCGCCAGCAGAACGAGGAGTCCGCAGCCGCTGACCAGTGCCGGCAGCCGGAGCGCCCGCTCTCCCGACCCGGCGGCGGCCATGGCGGCCTTCTCCATCCACAGCCAGCCGAGGGGCGGGCTCTGGTGGTGTTCGAGCGGCCTGGCGAGCCCGGCCGGCGACCGGCGGCGGAGGTTGTCGGCGACGAACAGCTCGTCCAGCCACAGCGAACGTGCGTGCCACCACTGCCGGCACCGGATCGCGATCCCGGTGAACACCACGGCCGCCGTGCCGGCCGCGTACCGGGGCGGGAGCCGCCGCCCGCCGGCGGCGGCCCCCGCTTCGACCCGCAATGGTGGTCTGGTGTGGACGGTGCGGGTGCTCACCTGACCGGCTGGGCGGTCCAGGTGGCGGTGTCACCCGGGTCGGTGACCAGCGTGATCCGGTGGTAGAGCGCGACAACGCCGCCGGGCCCGAGCGCCTGCACGATCGGCGGCCGCAGCGCGTCGATGCCGACATCGACCCCCTGGACGTCGTACACCGCCAGCGAGCTGTCGCCCTTCTGGTTCTCCAGAGCGGCTTGGTGTCCGTCCACGACGGTGTTCGGCGGCGTCGCCCTGGGCTGCCGCGAGGCGACCGAGCCGACGTGCAGCCGCAGCTCGCGCGCCTGGCCGGTGTCCGGGTCCATCGCGTCGGGGGTGTCGCTGAAGGACAGCCAGGTGTCCCACGTCGAGCCCTCCAGGGCCACCGTGGTGGACGCGGGATGCAACCCGGGGATGCCGGTGACCTGGTACGGCAGCCGCACCGGCTCGCGCAGGTCGAACCGGACTGTCCCGGCCACCTCGGTCGCCAGCGTGCGGGCCGCCTGGTCGCGGGCGTCGCCGTACCCGGAGACCTTCACCTCCGCCCAGGCATTGGCAGCGTACTGCCAGCGCAGCTCCGGGACGGTGACCGGGATGGTGCGCTGCCGCGGCGACGGGCTGCGCTCACCCGGCCTGATCTCCTGACCCGTGACCTGGCGCGAGACCACCCAGACGGCCGCGTGGCCGTCGATCGGCGTGGCGGGCTCGACCGCCGCGTCCCGCTGGTCGGGCAATGTCACGCCGGGGGCGCCCACCGTCACCGCGACCTGCCGGCCGGGGGTGGCCGGGCCGGGATCGCCCGCCCTGATCTGCTGGACCGTCGTGCTCAGGTCGTACACCCGGCCGGCGCCCAGCCCGTCGGGCAGGTACCCGAGGTCGATGCGCCGGACCAGCGGGTCGAACCACGCCGGCGCCGGGCTCGCGGTCACCGCCGGCGATCCCCGGCGGTGGTGGGCGGCGGACCCGCCGGTGGCCGCGGCGGCGGCCACAGTCACGCCCACCACCACGATGCCGGCGACGGCCGGCGCCACGGCGATCCGGCGGCGGTGGACGCGCCGCCCCGCCGCGACCAGCCCGGCCGGGGTCAGGCCGAGCGCAGGCTCCGATGCCTCGTCGGCGTGTGCGAACAGCTCGCGCATCTCCTGCTCGCTCATCACGAACTCCTCTCCCGCAGTTCAGGCAGCAGTTCGCGGAGGGCGGCGGTGCCGAGTGCGGTGTAGCGCTTCACCGAGGCCGGCGAGCACCCGATGGCGGCGGCCGTCTCGGCGACGCCGAGGTCCTCCCAGAAGCGCAGCACCAGCGCGGCCCGCTGCCGGGCCGGCAGCGCCGCCAGGGCGCGCGCCAGCACCAGCCGGGTCTCGGGTTCGCCGGCCTCGACCGGCGCGAGCTCCTCGGGCACGTCCGGAACCGACCGGGCCCGCCGCCACGGCCGCCGCCGCTCGTCCAGCCACGTCCGGACCAGCATCCGGTACACGTAGCCGTCGAGGTTGTCGACCGCGCTGGCCCTGCGCCAGTGCCGGTACAGCTTCACGGCCACCACCTGCACCAGGTCCTCGGCCTCGTGCCAGTCCCCGCACAGCCGGTAGGCGCTGCGCCGCAGCGTCGCCAGCCGCCCGCCGAGGTACTCGGCGAGCGCCGCGTCCCGTTCCATCCGCATCCGCGACTCCTCCGTTCACTCTCATGACGGAGCCGGGCCGCGGCGAGGGCTCACGGGCTCACCACGGCCGGGGAGGGCGACCCGACGGGCCGCCCTCCCCAGTACCGCGGTCAGTCGTTCGGGGTGATTTCCCAGGTGGTGTTGTCGCCGTGTTGCTGGGTCCAGAAGAGGCGCCAGCCGGCGGTGAAGGGGTGGGGGTCGCGGGCGCCGAGGATGCCGGCGGTGCTGGGGTCGCCGTCGGAGACGTGGATGCCGGTGATCTCGTTGTCGCCGTCGTTGGTGAAGCCGGGGAAGGCGCCGAGCGCGGAGTCCAGCGTCGCCGACGGGTCGCGGCCCTCGGCGAGGAACCGTACCGGCTGGCCGCCCCTGCCGTAGTCGTGCCGGACGTCGAACAGGTACGCCGAGTCCAGCGCGTTGCGCTGGGTGTGCAGCGTGTCGCCGGCGTCCTCGACGAACGCGACGTGGTCGCGGTCCACGAACGCGACGTTGTCCAGTCCGCTGTGGGCCTGGTCGCCCGCGTAGAAGACGGTCAGCGTGCCGCGGTCGGCGGTCGGGCCGGACTGGCTGAGCCGGTACACGCTGCCCCACCCGCCGTACCCGGCGTTGGCCGGGCTGGTGGCGTTGGTGTCGCCGGTCGCGTCGAAGTAGAACTCGCCGAAGCCGGTACCCGGCCGGAACTGGCCGTTCTCCGGCCGCTTGAACGGCGTCGCGCCGGCCGCCTTCGCCAGCGCGTTGGTGTCGAAGGCGACGCCGCTGTGATCGGTGGCGGTGTCGTGCACGGTCACCCAGCGGGTCTCGAAGCCGGGCCCGTAGCTGGACAGGTCCTTCCGGTCGTCGGTGAAGATCCCGCCGGTCGGGTGTGCCGCGTCGATCGCCTGGAAGGTGATCGGCTGGTGGCTGCGCCGCGACAGCACCTGGAGCGCCTGGAGCCGGCCGCCCTTGGTCAGGTCGGTGCGGTCCACCGGGATGAACCGGTACACGAAGCTGTTCGGGTTCTTCGCGGCGGAGCCGGCCGGGGTGGCGCCGCCGGAGTCCTCGACGATCCACAGATTGCCGGCCGAGTCGTTCTGGATGCCCTCGTACCCGCCGCGGCCGAGTACCGCGGAGATGTCCTGGACCCGCGCGTTGACGTCCGGAGTGGACTGCCAGACGCCGCCGGTCCTGGCGTTGCCTTCGCTGGTGAACAGCAGCCGCCGCGCCCACGGGTCCCAGGTGGAGCCGTCGATGTCGGGCAGCGGGTTGCCGTCGACATCCTCGCTGGCCAGCAGCGTGACCCGGTGCGCCGTGTCGGCGTCCAGGTTGACCCTGGTGAGGAAGCCGGTGCCGGCCTCGTGGCCCTGGAACAGGAACCGCGTGCCGTAGTCGTAGGCCGGGTCGGCGCCGTGCAGGCCGTGCAACCGCAGGTAGGTGTTCTTGTCCGGCTCGGTCTTCTGCGCCTCGACCAGGTGGCCCTGCGCGGGCACGTCACCGGGGGCGGGCAGCAGCGGGCCGTTGCTGTCGTACCCGTAGTACGGGACGTCGGCGGTGCCGTTCTCCAGCCGCACCGAGCCCTGCGCGACCGCGTGCTCGGCGAGCTGCGCGGACAACGCGTTGGGGCTGGTCACGCCGGGGCTCTTGGGGTTCGCCGGCACCCCGTCCCAGTCCAGGCCGTGCGGGTGGGCGTCCGCCCGCCCGCCGGCGAGCGCGAGCGCGAGCGCGACCCCGGCCGCGACCGCCGGGGCCGCCACCGCGACCCACCGTTTCCTCGTACCCATCGCCACCTCCAGTTGTGGGCGTAAACCGGCCCCGGGTGGCATGAGTCAATGCGGCGGGAGCGGCCGAACCACCCCGCGGACGTGACCAGCGGTTGTCCCGACCGTGAACAGTGCCGGGTCAGGAGACCTGGCGGATGGGACGGCGCGGCTGGTCGGGGGGCCGGGCCGGGAGTTCGGCGGCGAGGCAGCGGGCGAGGCTCTCCAGGCGGTACCGGATGCCGCCGGAGCCGTCGGTGACCACCTCGGCGAGTTCGGCGTCGGCGAGCTCGCCGAGCAGCCGCTCCACGGTGGTCCGGTCCAGCCCGAGCAGCGGGCCGATCAGGTCGGGGTCGGCGGTGTGCACGTCACGCGCGCCGAGCCAGCCGAGCACGGCCCGCGCCTGCGCGCCCAGGGTTTCGTACCGGCAGCGCAGCCGCCGCCGTACCCGGGGATCGGCCAGCGCCAGCATCCCGAGCCGCCGGCCGTCGTCCTCCAGCAGCGCGGCGAGCAGCGCCATCCCGGTGTCCGGGAAGCGGGCCAGCCAGGCGCCAGCCGCGTGGATCGCCCCGGGCAGGCCCTCGCAGGCGCGCACCACCCGGCGCGCGGCGGCCTCCGCCGAAGGGCCCCCCGCCGCGGTGCCGGCGACGCCGCGCAGCAGCGCGACGCCGTCGGCGTCGGGCAGCGGCCCGACCCGCCACCGCCGTGCGCCTTCCAGCGCCGCGAGCGTGGGGGCCCCGGTCACGACGGCCGCGCAGCCCGCGGCGGCCGGCAACAGCGGCCGTACCTGGTCGGGACCTGCCGCCCCGTCGATCAGCACCAGCATCCGCCGGCCGGCCAGCAGGCCGCGGTACCGCCCGGCGCGCGCCTCCAGCCCGGCGGGCAGCTCGCCGGCCGGCACGCCGAGGCAGCACAGCACGTCGGCGAGCGCGGCGGCCGGGTCGACCGGCGCGCCGGCGGGGTCGCGCAGCACGATCGACAGCTGCCCGTCCGGGTAGTGCGGCGCGGCCTCCCACGCCGCCCGCACGGCCAGCGTGGTGGTACCGGCGCCGGGCTTGCCGACCAGGACCACCGGGCCGGCGTCGGCCCGGGTTCCGGGGTCGAGCGCGGCCCGGAGCCCGGTGAGTTCGGCGGTGCGGCCGACGAAGCCGGCGAGCGGGGGCGGGAGCTGGACCGGCGCCGCCGCCGGCGCGGGTGCCGCGCCGTGCTCGGGCCGGACCTCGGGTTCCGGCGAGGCGGCGGTCACGGTGCCGGTCACGGTGGCGGTCGCGGGCGGCTCGCCGCCGAGGCTGGGGCAGTCGGTGAGGATGGCCTGGCGCAGCCGGGTCAGCTCCGGCCCCGGGTCCAGGCCGAACTGCTCGCTGACCAGGTGCCGGCCGGTGTCGTAGCAGCTCAGCGCCTCGACCTTGCGGCCGGCGCGGTAGAGCGCGGTCATCAGCTGGCCGCGCAGCCGTTCCCGCAGCGGGTGTGAGCTGACCAGCGCGGTCAGCTCGCCGATGATGTCGGCGTGCCGGCCCAGCGCGAGGTCGGCGTCGAGGCGCAGCGCCAGCAGGTCGAGCCGCTGCTCCTCCAGCCGGGCGGCCTCGCCGGCCGGTCCGGGGCCGGCGACGCCGGCGAGGGCCGGGCCGCGCCACCGCCGCAGCGCCGCGGTGGCCGCCTCGGCGGTCTCGGCCGGCTGCCCGCCGTGCCAGTGCCGCCGCGCGTCCTCGGCCTCGGCAGCGAACGCGGCGGCGTCCAGCTCGCCGGGCTCCAGCCGCAGCAGGTACCCGGCGGGCCGGGTGCTCACCGGCAGTTCCGCGCCGCGGGAGGCGAACGCCAGCCGCAGCGCCGACACCTGGTTCTGCACCTGGCGGCGGGCGGTGCGCGGCGGGTTGGGACCCCAGATCGCGTCGACGACCGCGTCCAGCGACACCACCCGGTCGGGCGCGAGCAGCAGTACCGCCAGCACCGCCCGCTGGCGCGGCCCGCCGAGGGCGATCGTGCCGGCCGGCCCGCGTGCCTCCAGCGGCCCGAGAATCCTGAACTCGACCATGGGCGAAACCCCTGTCCCGTGGATCGGGCGTTGGCGAAGTGTTCGTCGGAAACCCACCAAATGTGGCATCTCGACGGAAACGAATTACAGCAGGCATCCCGCACACACTTCGCACATGCGGCTGTTGCGGTTCCAGGTGGGACCGGTTCGGGACGGACCGAGGACAGGGGTGTACAGGCTGTGTGATTCATCCCCTTTGTGACAGGAGCCCCGCCCCGATGAACGTCACCCCCAGGGCGCTGAGACGAGCGCTGACCCTGGGCTGCGCCGCGGCCGTGGTGGCCGGAGCGGCGGCCGCCGCGCAGGCCGCCCCTGCCACCGACCCGGCCCCGCCCACCCAGGACGTCGCCTACCACGGGTACCACCTGGCCGTACCGGCCGGCTGGCGGGTCGTCGACCTGGCCGCCGACCCCGGCGCCTGCGTCCGCTTCGACCAGCACGCCGTCTACCTCGGCCGGCCCTCGCCCGAGGAGCACTGCCCGGCGCACGCCGTCGGCCGCACCGAGGCGGTCCTGGTGCAGCCGCTGGACGGCGCCGCGCTCGCCGGCCCCGACCCGGTCCAGGTGCTGGGCCCGAACCAGGCCGCACCCGGCCGGCTCGCCCCCGACACCGGACACCAGTACCGGATCGCCGTCCCGGCCGCCGGCGTGCTCGTCACCGCCGCGTACGGCGACTCGCTCGACACGCTGAACGCCGTACTCGCCACCGCCACCCTGGACGGCTCCGCCACGGCCGTCGCGATGCCCGCCGCCGCCCGCGCCAGCGCGGTCACGCCGGCGATCGCCGCCGAGGACACCAACTTCACCGGCGACGGGTTCGACACCTGCGACACCCCGTCCTCCACCGTGATGGCCGCGTGGACCTCGGCGACCGCGTACCGGGCCATCGGCGTGTACTTCGCCGGCTCGCACCGGGCCTGCTCGGCGCAGCCGAACCTGACCGCCAGCTGGCTCACCACGCAGGCCGGCCGGGGCTGGCACTTCCTGCCGATCTACGTCGGCACGCAGGCCTCCGGCCTCGGCTCCACCGCCGCCACCAAGGGCCGCAACGAGGCCGACGACGCGGTCAACGCGGCGGTCGCGCTCGGCATCCCGGCCGGCGGCGTGCTGTACAACGACATGGAGGCCTACAGCACCACCTACACCACCAACGTCCTCAACTACCTCAACGCCTGGACCGCCGAGCTGCACGTCAAGGGCTACAAGTCCGGTGTGTACAGCAGCCTGGCCAGCGGCATCCACGACCTGAACGCCAACTACGGCGCGTCCTCGCCGGACGTGATCTGGTTCGCCAGCTACAACCACGTCAAGGACACCAACACCAGCTCCATCTCCAGCGGCCACTGGGTCAACCACCAGCGCGTCCACCAGTACAGCGGCGACGTGAACGAGAGCCACGGCGGCTACACCCTCAACATCGACGGCGACTACCTGGACGTGCAGGTCGCCGGCACCGGCAGCCAGCCCCCGCCGCCGCCGACCTGGCCGACGGTGAGCCAGGGCGCCACCGGCGAGCGGGTCAAGACCATCCAGTACCTGCTCAACCAGCAGCAGAACGCGGGCCTGTCGGTGGACGGCGACTTCGGCTCCGGCACCCTCGCCGCCGTCAAGACGTTCCAGACCGCGCACGGCCTGCCCGCCGACGGCGTCGTCGGCGCGGACACCTGGGCCGCGCTGGTGGTGACCGTGCAGCAGGGCTCGACCGGCTCGGCCGTCAAGGCACTCCAGAGCCAGCTCACCGCGCACGGCATCACCACCGCCGTGGACGGCGACTTCGGCCCCAACACCAACACCAACCTCAAGACGTACCAGACCGGCGTGGGGCTGGCGGCGACCGGTGTCGCCGACGCCACCACCTGGAAGTACCTCGTCGCCTGAGCACCGGAGGAGAACCACCCATGTCCCGACAGACTCCCGACATCCCGAGCGGGTTCGACCGGCGGGCGTTCCTGCGTACCGCCGTGGTCGGCGGCGCCGCCGCGGTGGCTGGGCTGGCGATCGCGCCGCTGCTCACCGGCACCGCCGCGCAGGCCTACCCGTGGACCGGCACGCTGCAGCAGGGCTCCACCGGCCCGGACGTGACCGAACTCCAGATCAGGGTCGGTGGCTGGGCCGCCGACAGCGCCACCAAGACGTACGTGACGGTGGACGGCGACTTCGGCCCGGCCACGGCGGCGGCCGTCAAGCGGTTCCAGACCGCGTACGGCCTGTCCGCCACCGGCGTCGTCGACGCGGGCACGCAGACCAAGCTGAACGCGCTCGAGTCCACTGACGGCTCCACCCTGCACTTCGACTGGAGCGAGTTCGTCGACCACGTCAGCGGCAACTTCGAGGGCGGCAAGGTCGACGCCGCCACCGTGAAGGAGGGCGTGCGCCGGCTGATGTACCGGCTGGAGGCCATCCGGGTCAAGATCGGCAACAAGCCGATGACGGTGACCTCCGGCTTCCGCAGCGTCGCGCACAACGCGACGATCCCCGGCGCCGCCACCAACAGCATGCACCTGTACGGCGTCGCCGCCGACCTGGTGGTGAGCGGGGTGTCCAACAAGACCATCTACCAGAAGGCGGAGACCTCAGGGTTCTCCGGACTGGAGGCCTACACCGAGGACCACCAGCACGTCGACCTGCGGATCGAGTACCCGTACGGCGATCAGGCCTGGTGGTGGCAGTCCGGCACGGTCTGACCGAGGTAGTCCGCGCGCCAGCGCCCCGGGCCGGGGCCGGTCTTCTCTTACCCACTCCAACGGTGGCACGGTAGTGTCCGGCTCTGTCAGGGGAGGGCCTGATGGAGTACCGGCTGCTCGGGGCGCTGGAGGCGCGCAGGAACGGGGTCGCGCTGGCGCTCGGCGGGGTGCGCCAGCGCACGGTGCTGGCCGCGCTCGCCCTGCGCGCCAACGAACCCGTCACGGTGGACTGGCTGGTCGACGCGGTGTGGGAGAAGCCGCCCGCCTCGGCAGGCTCCAACCTCCGCACCTACGTCGCCCGGCTCCGCCGGCTGCTGGCCTCCCCCGACGGCGGCGCCGAGCCGCTCACCGCGCACCCGGCCGGGTACGTCCTCGCCGTCGGTCCCGGCGAGTGCGACGTGGCCGTGTTCGACGACCTCGCCGGCCGCGGCGCCGACGCGGCCGGCCGGGGCGACCTGGCCGAGGCGGCCCGGTACTTCGAGCAGGCGCTGGCCCTGTGGTCCGGCCAGCCGCTGGCCGAGCTCCCGCTCGGCCCGGCGTTGCAGAACGAGCTGAACCGGCTGGCCGAGCGGCGGCTGGCAGTCGCCGACCAGTACGCCAGGGTCCGGGCCGCGCTCGGCGACCACGGCGGCGCCGTCGCGACACTGCGCGACCTGGTGACCTGGCACCCGCTGCGCGAGGACCTGTGGGTACGGCTGATGCTGGCGCTGGCCAGGGCGGGCCGGCCGGCCGAGGCGCTGGACGCCTACCAGGAGGTGCGCAGGGCGCTGGTGGACGAGCTGGGCGTGGAGCCGGGCGGCGAGCTGCGCCGGGTGCAGGCCGCGCTGCTGGCCGGCGAGGACCCGGCCGCGGCCGGGGACGCGGAGCCGCCGGTGACCGTGCGCGCCGACCGCCAGCTGCCGATGGACATCGAGGAGTTCACCGGGCGGGTGGCCGAGCTGCGGGAGCTGCACGCGCTGGCCGCCGCCGACACCGGTGTCACGGTGGTGACGATCCAGGGCATGGCCGGGGTGGGCAAGACGCGGCTGGCCGTGCGGGCCGCGTACGAGATCATCCGCACCGGGCGGTTCGACGAGGTGCAGCTGTACGCCGACCTGGACGCCTTCGCCGCCGGCACGGCGAAGGAGCCCCCGGCCGGCGCGCTGGAGCGGTTCCTGCGCCTGCTCGGCGTGCCCGGCGAACAGATCCCGGCCGGGCTGGCGGAGCGCGCCACGCTGTACCGGGACCGGCTGCACGGCCGGCGGGCGCTGGTGGTGCTGGACAACGCGGCCGACGAGGACCAGGTACGCCCGCTGCTGCCCGGCGGAGGCCCGGCGCTGGTGCTGGTGACCAGCAGGAACACGCTCGCCGGGTTGGACGGCGCGCACCACCTGGCGCTGGGCGGGTTCGGCGCGGACGAGGCGGTCGCGCTGCTCGGCCGGATCGCCGGCCCGGACCGGGTACGGGCGCAGCCGCGCGCCGCCAACCGGATCGTGGAGCTGTGCGGCCGGCTGCCGCTCGCGGTCGCCCTCGCCGCCCGCCGGTTGCAGGCCCGGCCGGCCTGGACCCCGGCCGACCTCGCCGCCCGGCTGGAGGCCGCCGACCAGCGGCTCTCCCGGCTGGCCGCGGACACCAGGGCGGTGCGGACCGCCTTCGACCTGTCGTACCGGGCGCTCGCCCCGGACCAGCGGCGGATGTTCCGGCTGCTCGCCCTGCACCCCGGCGACGACGCCACCGCCGAGTCCGCCGCCGCGCTGGCCGCCGTCACCCCGGCACACGCCGAGGAGCTGCTGGAGGCGCTGCTGGACAACTACCTGCTCCAGCAGACCGAGCCGGACCGGTACCGGCTGCACAACCTGATCCGGCTGTACGCGGGGGAGCGCGTCGAGGCCGAGGAGTCCGCCGCCGACCGGGACGCGGCCCGCGAGCGGGTGCTGGGCTGGTACCTGCACGCCGCGCACGCCGCCGACACCGCGCTCGACCCGCAGCGCTGGCACGTCGTCCCGGACGCCGTCCCGGCGCCCGACCACCTGCCGGCGCTGGGCGGCCACGACGAGGCCCTCCGCTGGCTGGAGCGGGAACGGCCGGCGCTGGTCGCGGCCGTGCACGCCGCCGCGGCCGCCGGGCTGGACGAGATCTCCTGGCAGCTCGCCCGCACCCTGCTGGCCTTCTTCTACCTGCGCAGCCACTGGGACGACTGGCTCGGGGTGGACCGCACCGGGCTGGCGGCCGCCCGCCGGCTGGGCGACCGCCGCGCCGAGGCCGGCATCCTGGACGCGCTCGGCGTCGCCCACAGCGACCTGGGCTGGCTGACCGAGTCGGTGGTGTACCACCGGCAGGCGCTGGCGATCCGCCGCGAGGTCGGCGACCGGCGCGGCGAGGCCTGGACGCTCAACAACCTCGGAGTCACGCACAGCGACGAGGACCGGTACGCCGAGGCGCTGGACTGCTTCGAGCAGGCGGTCACGCTGTTCCGGGCGGTCGGGGACCGGCGCGGCGAGGGCATCGCGCTGTCCAATCTGGCCGACACCTGCCGGATCCTGGACCGGCCCGAGGACACCGCGCGCTGGCTGCCGGAGGCGCTCGCGCTCCAGCAGCAGACCGGCGACGAGTACGGCCTGCGCTTCACCCTGTACCGGCTCGGCGACTTCCACCAGGACCTGGGCCGGCACGCCGAGGCGGCCCGGTACTACCGGCAGGGCCTGGCGATCGCGCGGGAGCTCGGCGACCGGTGGGGGATCGCCTCGGTGCTCACCCGGCTCGGCCACACGCTGGCCGACCTCGGCGACCCGGCCGGGGCGGCGGACTGCTGGCAGGAGGCGCTGGCGATTCTCGACGAGCTCCGCGACCCGCGAGCCGCCGAGGTACGCGCCCAGCTCAGCCGCTTGTGACCGTCCCGGGACAGCCTCGGGACCGCTCCCTCCACGCTGGACACATGCGGATGACGATGCGATCGGCCGCGCTCGCCACGGCGGTGCTGGCCTCGACAATGCTGGCGACTCTGGGCGCGGGGGCCGGGCCGGCCCGCGCGGCCGACGGCAACTGCGGCAGCACCGCGGCCGGCACGCTGAACTGGCCGGCGCCGTCCTTCGCCGAGGACTTCACCGGCTCGCTGAACAGCGCCGACTGGGAGGTCGCGAGCGGGCCCGGCTTCAACGGCCATGGCAGGTGGGCGCCGAGCGCGCTGTCGTACTCCGGCGGCGTCATGACGATCACCGGCGACACCAAGGGCACCACCGGTCACGTCAACGTCACGCCCGCGCACGCGCGGCGGTTCGGGCGGTGGGAGGTCTGCGCGCAGCTGCCGGCCGGCGCCGCCACCTACAACCCCGGCATGTACCTGTGGCCCACCGGCACCATCAACGCCGAGTACGACTTCGCCGAGGTCTGGGAGGCCAGCCGCCAGCACGTCAACGCCATCGTCCACTACGGACCCAACGACACCCAGATCGGCAACACCCGGACGATGGACGGCACCGGCTGGCACAGCTACGCGCTCGAATGGACCCCCCAGCACCTGGCCTTCTACGTCGACGGCACGCAGTGGTGGGAGGTCACCGCGCAGACCCCGATCCAGGACGGCGGCACGATGGGCCTGAACATCGAGCTGTACTGGACGCCGGGTGCCGGCACCACCACGACCAGCACGATGAAGGTCGACTGGGCCCGGATCTACGGAGTCTGAGCAACTTCTGAAGATCCGTACGTACGCTCACCCGCCATGACCGACGTCTTCCCGCAGGGGGTGCTCGACGCGCTGCGCGGGGCGCCGGACACCGTCGCCTTCGAGCACGGCAGCCGCACCGTCACCCGCGGCGAGGTGCTGGAGACCGCCCGGCGGCTGGCGTGCGGGCTGCGAGCCGCCGGGCTCGCCGGTGGCGCGGTCGCCCTCGCCACCGGCGTCACCCCGGAGGCGTTCGCGGTGCAGCTGGCGGCGCACGCGCTGGGGTGCAGGGTGGTGGGGGTGCGGCCCGGGTACCCGCCCAGGCAGCTCGCCGTGCTGCTCGGCGCCGGCGTGGACGCGGTGATCGTGGACGCCTCGATGCTGTCCAGGGACCTGCGGCTGGCGGCCGGCCGGGTGCCGCTGCTCGCGCTCGGTCCGTGCCCGGCCGCGCCCGGCGGCCCGCCCCCGCCCGACCTGCTGGCCGCCCCCGACGACGGCACGCCGCTGGTCGCGACCGCCCGACCCGCCGACATCGCCCGGCTGACCTCCACCAGCGGCAGCACCGGCATGCCCAAGAGCTGCGCGCAGAGCTACGCCGCGCTCACCGACCACTGGGCGTGGCGGCCGGCGCGGTGGACGCCGGACGTGGCCGACCTGGCCGGCCGGCTCGACCGGTACCTGCTGTTCGGCACGTTCGCCAGCCCGGTGGTGCTGGACTGGCTGGGGCTGTGCCTGCTGGGCGGCGGTACCGCGGTCATCCCGGACGAGCTGCGCCAACCGCTGTTCCCGTGGGCGATCGAGCGCTACCGCGTCACCGGCACGATCATGACCCCGCCCCGGATGTCCCAACTGCTCGACGCGCTGCGCGACGGCGCGGCCGACGTGAGCAGCCTGCGGATGATGATGGTGGCCGGCTCGCCGGTCAGCCCGGCCCGGCTGGCCGAGGCCGCCGACCGGCTCGGGCCGGTGGTGTACCAGGGGTACGGGCAGACCGAGGCCGGCCTGATCTCGCTGCTCAGCGCCGACGACATCCACGCCGGCCGGGGCCTGGACTCGGTCGGCCGGCCGCTGGTCGAGGTGGCGGTCCGGGACGGCGAGATCTGGGTGCGCGGCCCGAACCAGATGACCGGGTACTGGAACGACCCCGCCGAGACGGCCGCGGTGCTGCGGGACGGCTGGCTGCGCACCCGCGACCTCGGCCACCTGGACGGCGACGGGTACCTGCACCTGGCCGGCCGGAGCAGGGACATCGTGATCGTGAACGCGGTGGTCTGCTACGCCGGCCCGATCGAGCGGGTGCTGGCCGACCATCCCGACGTGGCCGAGGCGTACGTGGTGGGCGCGCCCGACGAGCGGACCGGCGAGGCCATCCACGCCTTCGTGGTGACCCCGCCAGGCCGCACGCCCGACCCGGCCGCGCTGGTCGCGCGGGTCCGGGCCGAGCTGGGGGAGTCGTCAGTGCCGCGGACCGTCACCGCCATCGACTCGGTTCCCGTCGCGGCGAGCGGCAAGCCCGACAAGCGCGCCCTGCTCGGGCTGCTCGCCGACCCGGTCGGGTAGCGGCTCCGCCGCCGGCTCGGCGGGACTGGTGCGGAGGCTGAGGACGATCGCCGTGGTCAGCGCCAGCACGATCACGCCCAGGCTGACCAGCGACGGGATCTCCGGCACCGAGGTGCTGATCGTCTCGTGCGCCGCGGTGAGGGTCAGCTTCAGCCCGATGAAGGCCAGTACCAGCGCGAGCGCCTTGCCGAGCAGGTGGAAGCGGTCGAGCATCCCGGCCAGCAGGAAGTACAGCGCCCGCAGGCCCAGTATCGCGAACGCGTTGCTGGTGTAGACGATGAACGCGTCGTCGCTGACGGCCAGCACCGCCGGCACGCTGTCCACGGCGAACACCAGGTCGGCGGCCTCGATCGCGACGACCACCGCGAGCAGCGGCGTGGCCACCAGGCGGCCGGCGCGGCGGATCAGGAACCGGCCGCCGTGGTAGTCGTCGGTGACCGGGATCACCCGGCGCAGCAGCCGGACGGCCAGGCTGCGGCCAGGGTCGACGCTCGCGTCGTCGTCCTTGAGCAGCTTGTACGCGCTGTACACCAGGATCGCGGCGAACACGAACAGCACGGCGGTGAACGTCGAGACGATCGCGACGCCGGCGCCGAGGAAGATCCCGCGGAACACCAGGGCGCCGATCACGCCGAAGAACAGCACCTTGTGCTGGTGCGCGGCCGGCGTGCGGAAGTACGCGAAGATCAGCGCGAACACGAACAGGTTGTCCACCGACAGGCTCTTCTCCAGCAGCCAGGCGGTGCTGAAGTCGACCGCCGGCCCGCTGCCGAGCGTGACGGCGACGATGCCCGCGAAGATCAGCGCCAGGCCCACCCACACCGCGCTCCAGATCGCGGCCTCGCGGAACCCGATCACGTGCGCGCGGCGGTGGGCGAGCAGGTCGACGGCCAGCATCACCACCACGACGGTGGCGAACGCGGCCCATGCCCAGAACGGGACGGTCATCGGTGGCTCCCGGAAGTCGGTTGCTGTCCACTTCACGGTCCGTCACCACCACCCGACCCCGCAGTACCCCCTCCCGGCCGACTTCCACCCCGCCACCTTGCCGACCCCCGGCAAAGTCACTGTCAGGTCAGGGGGCGGGCGGGCCAGTCCAGCAGGCGCGCGCCGAGCACGGCGGCCTGGAGGCTGAACCGCTGGCCGGGGTCGGTCGGGTCGTGGCCGGTGAGGTCGCGGATCCTGGCCAGCCGGTAGGTCACCGCCCGTACCGACAGGTGCAGGCCGCGGGCGGTCTCGGCGGCGTTCCCGCCGGTGTCGAGGTAGCCGGCCAGCGTGGCGAGCAGCGGGCCGGCCCCGCCCCTGGCCGTCGCCAGCGGCCCGAGCACGCTGCCGACCAGGTCGGCGACCGTACCGCGGTCGCGCAGCAGGAGCTGGTACGCGAGCAGCCCGGAGGCGTCCACCACGCCGTCGGCCAGGCCGAGCCGGCCGGCCAGGTCGAGCGTGTCGCGTGCCTCGTCGTAGCTGGCCCGCACCCCGAGCGGCCCGGTCCGCGGCCGCCCCAGCGCGATCCGCCACGGCCCGGGCCCGAGCGTGTCGCGCACCCGCCCCGCCACGTGCTCCACCGCGGCCCGGTCCGGCGCGGCGAAGACCACCACCAGCTGCCCGCCCTTGCTGGTCACCAGCGCGTCGGCGTCCCCCTTGGCCCCCAGCACGGCTCGCTCCACCGCCGCCGCCAGCGGCGTCCCCTCCCCGTACGGCCGGGTCCCGCCGACCACGGCGACGGCGTGCGGGGCGGACAGGTCGAGGCCGAAGGCGAGGGCGCGGTGCAGCAGGTCGGAGACCTCGCCGCGGCCGGCGAGCAGGTCGTCGACGAACTCGCGGCGCGCCGACTCCTGCTCCCTGACCAGGTCGCGGCGGGCGAGCTGGTAGCCCTCGATGACCGCGGCCACCGCGTCGTCGGCCACCCGCAGCACGCTCTCGCCGGCCCTGACCAGGCCATCCGGGTCGGTGGCGGCGTTCGCGACCGCGGGCAGGTGCCGCCACAGCCGCCAGGCCGCCGACAGGTACAGGTCGACCAGGGCCCGCAGCGCCACCCCCTGCTGGGCCGCTGACCGGCCGTGGTCGCGGAAGTGCCGCAGCTGGCCGGCGGTGAGCCGGCGCCCGCGCCCGGCGGCCGCGCCGGCCGCGGCGAGGAAGTCGCCGAGCAGCGCCGGGTCCACGCCGCCGGCGTCGTCGGCGGCGGCCGCCGCCACCTCCGCGAGCTCGTCCATGGCCCCAGTTTGCCGCCTGCCGGCAAGGTACGGGCTGGTAAAGAAATTACCGCCGAACTCCGTAGGCCGTCATCTCTTGACGAAGCCCCCTGTACTGCACATATTTGGGCAAATACCTCCAAGGGGGACCGATGCGCACACCGACCCGTGGCACCGGCCTGCTCGCGGCCTTCGCGGCGTTCCTGGCGGCCACCGCCAGCCTCGCCGCGACCGCGAACCCGGCCGGCGCCACCGCCACGTCCACCCCGACCACGCTCAGCACCGCGATCAACCGGGCGGCCGCCGCCACCGGCGTGCCGGCCCCACTGCTCACCGCCCTCTGCTACCTGGAGGGCCGGCTGTCCGACCACGGCGGCGCGCCGAGCGTCGACGGCGGGTACGGGTGCATGCACCTGGTCCGCAACACCCGCGCCGACACGCTCGACCAGGCCGCCCGGCTGCTGCACCTGCCGGCCGCGACCGTCCGCACCGACCCGGCGGCCAACATCCGCGGCGGCGCGGCCGTGCTGCGCGCCGAGGCCGTCCGGCTCTCGCCCGCGCACCGGCCGCCGGCCGCCCTGGCCGGCTGGTACGGGGCGGTCGCCGCCTACAGCCACGCCACTGCCCGCGGGGTCGCGACGATGTACGCCGACGCGGTGTACCGGCTGCTCGCGACCGGCTTCACCGCCACGGCGCCGACCGGCGAGACCGTACGGCTGGCGCCCCGCCACGTCACCCCCGACCGGGCGACCGCCGCGGCCGTCACCACCGCCGCCACCCTGCCCGCCGGCTGCCGCGACGACGGCGCCGTCGAGTACGCCGGGGCGATCGACTGCATCCTCGACCCGGCCACCTACGACTGCGACGTCACCTCGCCGTGCACGTACCAGAGCGCCAACCGCCCGAACGACCTCGCGATCCGGCTCGTCACGATCCACGACATCGAGGGCACCGCGCAGGACGCGCTGAACGTGTTCTTCGACCCGACCAGCGGCGTCAGCATCCACTACATCGTCGACAGCGACGGCACCGTGTACCAGGTGCTGCACGAGCGGGAGATCGCCTACCAGGCCGGCAACTTCTGGTACAACCAGCACGGCGTCGGCATCGAGCACGCCGGCGTCGACGCCACCGGTTACCAGTGGTACAACGCCACCGAGTACCTGTCGTCGGCCAGGCTGACCGCCCACCTGCTCACCAGGTACGGCATCCCGCTCGACCACGCGCACGTCATGTCGCACGGCACCACGCCGTCGCCCACCCTCGGCACCACCCCCAACCACGTCGACCCTGGCCCGTACTGGCTCTGGGACTACTACCTCGACCTGATCCACCAGCAGGGCGTGCCCTACCCGGCGGGCACCGGACCGGCCGGCGTGTACACGCTACGGCCGAGCACCGACATTTCCCCGTTCGGCGCGAACGGCACCGAGACCCAGGCCAACTTCAACTTCTTCACCCTCTACACCGGACCGAGCACGACCTCGGCGAAGATCCCCGGCAAGGACGCGGCCGGCGACGTCACCGGCGAGACCACCAACGTCGAGCCGGCGCTGAGCTTCTACGCGCTCGGCCACCAACCGGACAGCGCCGGCAGCGGCCTCGAGATGTACCACGTCTGGTACGGCGAGCAGGCCACCTCCAGCAGCCAGACGGCCACCGGCACGCTCGCCTGGCTGGCCGTGCCGCCGTCCGCCGCCGTCGCCGGCCAGGGCCGGATCCTCACCCTCGCCGGCGCCGCCACCAAGAAGCGCAACGTCTACGGCCGCCCGACCACCAGCAACTCCTACGTCATCGGCACCACCCCGGGCGGCTCCGCCTACGTCACCACCTGGACCGTCACCGAGGACGGCGCCAGCACGCTCTGGTACGCGATCGACTTCAACCACCGCCAGGCCTGGATCCCCGCCTCCGAGGTCGGCTCCCTCACCGGATAGGAGGCGCGGGAAGTCCCGATCATGGTGGTCGGTTACACCTCCCGGGATGCGGCGGACGGAGGGAGCACCGGTGGCCGAGGAGCGGGACGGGGAGTGGGACGTCGACCATCTGGACCTGGCGGCGTACCTGCGCCGGGTCGGCTGGGAGGGCGGCACGGAGCCGACGGTGGAGACGCTGGTCGGGCTGCACCGGGCGCACCTGGCGGCGATCCCGTTCGAGAACGTCGACGTGCTGATCGGCAGGGGCGTGGCGGTGGACCTGGACAGCGTCCAGGCCAAGCTGGTGGAGCGGCGGCGCGGCGGGTACTGCTACGAGCACGGCACGCTGTTCGCGGCCGTGCTGGAGCGGCTCGGGTACCCGGTGGAGCGGACGCTGGCCCGGATCGGCGGCCACCAGCCGCGTCCCATGCCGCGCACGCACATGAACCTGCGGGTCACCGCCGGCGACCGGGTCTGGCTGGCTGACACCGGCTTCGGCTCCGGGCTGCTCGAACCGCTGGCGTTCGACGTGGCCGGCCCGCGGGCACAGGGGCCGTGGACGTTCGAGCTGGTGCGCACCGCCGCCGCCGGCCCGACCGGTACGGACGCGTGGGAGCTGCGCGAGCTGGTGGGCGGGGAGTGGGCGACCCACTACGGGCTGGACCGGGTCCGCCAGCACCCGGCCGACGTGATGCTGTCCAACCACTTCACCTCGACGTTCCCGCGGTCGCCCTTCGTCAACCGGCTGGTGGTGGCGCGCAAGGACGCCGACGCGCTGCACCGGCTGACCGATCGGGTGTACGCGGTGACCCGGCCCGGCAGGCCGGCCGAGGAGCGCGCCGTCGACGACGCCGAACTCGCCGACCTGCTCACCGGCCTGTTCCGCGTCCCCCTCGACCGCGACGAGCTGGCCCAGCTCACCGCCCGGCTGCCCGACCCGGCCCGATGACCGTCGCCGGCACGGCCGCGTACCACGGTCGGGCCGACCTGCCGCCGCGGGTGGCCGAGGCGGTGGCGGCGGCCACCGGCGCCGGCTTCGGGTACTCGTGCCTGCCCGAGCAGGGCGAACTGCTGCGGTTGCTGGCGGCCGGGGTCGGCCCCGGCGCGATCGGTGAGACCGGTACCGGCTGCGGTGTCGGGCTGGCCTGGCTGGCCTGTGGCGCGCGCCCGGAGGCGCGGCTGGTCAGCGTGGAGCGGGACGCCGGCAGGGCGCGGATCGCGGCCGGCCTGTTCGGGGCCGACCCGCGGGTCACGGTCCGCACCGGCGACTGGTCCGAACTGCGCGCCGACGGCCCCTTCGACCTGCTGGTACTCGACGGCGGCGGCCAGGGCAAGGGCGACGAACCGCCGCTGCGGCCCGAGGAATGGCTGCGCCCCGGCGGCCTGCTCGTCATCGACGACTTCACCCCGATGACCGGCTGGCCGCCCACCCTCGACGGCGTAGCCGACACCCCCGCCTGCACTGGCTCGACCACCCCCGCCTCCGCGCCGCCCGAACTCAGGCTCACCCCGACCGCCGCCACGATCGTCGCCACCTTCACCGGCTGACCGCCGAGGGGGGAATCCCCCGTGGGGAGCGGTGGGCGGCGCCGCGACCCTTTTCGTCATGACACGTTGGCCCGTATTTCTGATGGCGGTCTCGTTGGTGTGCGGGCTGGCCGCCTGCGACCCCCGTCACGACTCCACCGCCGCTGCGGGATGCCCGTCGGCTTCGGCGTCCCCGTCCACCGGCGACGCCGGGGCGCTGACCGGCGAGCACCTGCGGGTCGTCACCCCGCCCCGGCAGCACGTCGAACCGGGCATCAAGGGCGTGCACCCCGACAAGCCGCAGGTCATGCTCTCCTCGTGTGAGCTGTGGACCGTCCCCGACAGGACGCACTACCTGCACTGGGACGGCAGTTCCGGCCGGACGGCCGCCAAGCCGGCCGCGTCCTGGGTGCCCGGCGGCGCGGAGGCGGACGTCCAGGCGATGGCGGCGGCCGGTGCCACCGACGTCTGGTCGGTGGGGTCGTACCTGAACGACCAAGGCGGCGAGATCCATGCGAAGGGCCTGGTCGACCACTACGACGGCCGGCGCTGGCAGGCGATGGAGGTACCGGCCGCCGACGGGTACCAGTTGACGGCCGTGGCCGCGCCAGGGAACGGGACCGCCTGGGTCCTCGCCGCCTGGAACCTCGGCCTGGCCCCGCTCCCGTCCGGCCAGCCGACCGCCCAGCTCCTGCACTGGGACGGCCACGCGTGGAGCCGGCACCCGGTCCCGCTTCCTGCCGAGTCCCTGGTCGAGGACGGGAGCCTGTCGGCGGCCGGCGCGGACGACGTCTGGTTCGGCGGCTTCGTCACGCGCCGAGCCGTCGGCACAATGGGCGACCTGCTGATGCACTGGGACGGGACGCGGTGGCGGCAGGTCCCGTACTCGGCCCGGAAGGAGAACCCGTCCGTGCTGGCGGACGGTGCCGGCGGGGTGTGGGTGGCGGCCGGCGGCAGCAGCGCCCTGGATCGCCACGGGGTCGAGACACGCTCCGCGGACGGGCCGGTGTTCGTGCACCGCACCCGTACGGGCACCGTCACCACCGTGCCGGTCCCGCCGGCGCCGTCCGGCTGGTGGACCCGGTTCCCACCGACCTACCTGGACAAGCGGCAGCCCGCTGGTTACGCGACGTGCGGGCTGGGCGACTTCTTCCGCGAGCCCGGTACGGCGAGGGTCCTGATGGTCGAGACCTGCAGGATCGACGACACCAGGGACGACGCCGAGAGGGGCCAGATGGAGGACTACGACAACGGTGAGGGCTCGCTGGTGCTCAGCCTGGAGTGATCAGATGTTGAGTCGCGTCCAGGAACGGTCGCAAGGTGAGCTTGGGCAGGTTTGACCTGAAAGTGGGCTACCGCACTAGCGGTATAGACCACACAATAGGTCAGATCTCTTAGCCCACCTTCCCGCCGGGTCAGGAGAACCCTGATGTGCCGCCCCGCCCTGCGCGCGCCCGCCGCGAGCACCACGTACCAGGCCGAGGACGCCGTCCTGCACCAACCGGACGATGGACATCGCCGTCACCGGCGCGACCGTCGCCACCGCGACGTCGTCCCCGGCGGCCGGCGGCCGGCGGCGCTCCCCATCTCGACTACCTGGATGTGAGCTGACATGCGACGCAGAGTTCTGACCGGGCTGGCCGCCGCCGCGCTGGGCGCGCTCGGGCTCGCCGTGCCCACCGCCCCGCCGGCCGCGGCCGCCACCAACGGCCTGTCCCTCAAGCCCGCCATGGGGTGGAGCAGCTGGAGCTTCGTCCGGCGCAACCCGACCGAGGCGGTGATCAAGGCGCAGGCGGACGCGATGGCCAGCAGCGGGCTCAGCGACCACGGCTTCGTGTACATCAACCTGGACGACTTCTGGCAGAAGTGCGACTCGAACGGGTTCGTGGTGGACGGCAACGGCCGCTGGGTCGCCGACACCGCCAAGTTCCCGGACGGGATCAAGGCGGTCGCCGACTACGTCCACGCCAAGGGCCTGAAGTTCGGCTTCTACGTGACACCGGGCATCGCCAAGAACGCGGTCACGAAGAACACCCCGATCCTCGGCACCAGCTACCACGCCAAGGACATCGCGGACACCTCGAAGACCGAAAAGAACTACAACTGCAAGAACATGTACTACCTCGACTACTCCAAGCCCGGCGCGCAGCCGTTCGTCAACTCGTGGGCGCAGGAGTTCGCCGACTGGGGCGTGGACTACCTGAAGATCGACGGGGTGGGCGCGTCCGACATCGCGGACGTGCAGGCGTGGGCGACCGCCCTCAAGGCGACCGGCCGGCCGATCAACTTCGCGCTGTCCAACAACCTGCCGATCGCCAACGCCAACACCTGGCGGCAGCTCGCCAACAGCTGGCGTACCCAGGGTGACGTCGAGTGCTACTGCGGGCCCGGCCCGAACGGCAGCGGGTACCCGCTGACCGACTGGTCGCACGTGTCGTCGCGGTTCGGGACGGCCGCGTCGTGGCAGCAGTACGCCGGCCCGGGCAACTGGAACGACCTGGACTCGATCGAGGTCGGCAACGGTGACCAGGCCGGCCTCACCGCCGACCAGCGCCGCTCGCAGCTCACGCTGTGGTCGATGGCGGGCGCGCCACTGCTGCTCGGCACCGACCTGACCCACCTCAACGCGACCGACGTGGCGATGCTGAGCAACGACCGGGTGCTCGGCGTCGACCAGGACGGGTACGCGGCGTCCCGGATCGTCAACAGCGGCTCCAATCAGGTCTTCGCCAAGCATGAGGACAGCGGGGCGTACGTGGTGGCGCTGTTCAACACCGGCACGTCCGGCAGCTCGACGGTGAGCGTGAACTGGTCGCAGGTCGGCTTCTCCGGCAGCGGCGACGTCACCGACCTGTGGTCCGGCTCGCACACCGGCACGGTCGCCAACTCCTACTCGGCCAGCCTGCGGCCGGGCGAGGCGCGGCTGATCCGGGTGGTGCCGGCCGCCGGCGCGGTGGTGCGGTACCAGGCCGAGGACGCGGTCTCGGCATCCGGGTCCACGGTGGACACCAACCACCTGGGCTTCACCGGTGCCGGCTTCGTCAACACGCCGAACGCCAGCGGCGTGTCGGTGCGCTGGACGGTGGACTCCGCATCCGGTGGCAGCACCCGGCTGGTGTTCCGGTACTCCAACAACACCGGCGCGGACCGGCCGCTGGACATCGCGGTGAACGGGACCGTCGTGTCGGCGGGCCGGTCGTTCCCGACCACCGCCAACTGGGACACCTGGGCGACCGTGTCGCTGACCGTTCCCCTGACCGCCGGCAGCAACACCGTGCAGGTGACCGCGACCTCGGCGGGAGGCGCGCCCAACCTGGACGCGCTCGACGTCGGTTGACCCCACGGCAGGGGAGGGGGCGGCGGCCGGGATGCCCGGCCGCCGCCCTCTTTTCGTGCCCCGGTCAGAAGGCGCTGGTGCCGTTCGGTGTGCCCAGGCCGGTCGGGCCGTCCCAACCCGCCCTGGCGCGGCAGAGCTGGCTGGGCGAGCAGCTACCGTTGCTGCCCGTGGTCACGTCGAACAGGCCGGACGTGTGGCTGTACGGGAAGCTGTTGTTGATGCTGGCCTCGTTGCCGGCGAGGGCGTAGACGGCGGCGATGATCGGCGCGGAGGCGCTGGTGCCGCCGACCACGAACCAGCCGGAGCTGCCCTGGAGGGGAGTGCTGTCGAACACCGAGACGCCGGTGTTCGGGTCGGCGACCGCAGACACGTCCGCCACGGCCCGCCGGCTGCACCCGGTGTTGGCGCCGGCCTGGCCGGCCAGCTGGGTGTTGAGCCGCGAGCAGCCGCTGCCCGCTCCGTTCCAGGCCGACTCCGTCCAGCCGCGGGTGCCGGAGGCCCTGGTCAGCGTGGTGCCGCCGACTGCGGTGACGAAGCGCGAGGACGCCGGGAAGGAGACGCCGAAGCCGCTGTCACCGGAGCTGGCGGTGATCGCCACGCCGGGGTGGTTGAACGGGGCGCCGTTGGCCGCGTCGGAGGCGTCGCCGCCGCCCCAGCTGTTGCTCACCGCGTTGGCGTGCGTGGCCGCGTAGTTCTCCGCCGCGCCGAGGTTGGCGAACGAGTTGCTCGTCGCCTCCACCAGCAGGATGTGGCAGCCGGGGCAGATCGCCGAGACCATGTCCACGTCGAGGGAGATCTCCAGCGCCCAGCCCGCGTCGGTGGGCGGCAGGCTGCTGCCGCCGGTCTGGTTGACCTTCCTGAAGCAGCCGTTGGCGGTGGTGCAGGCCGGCAGCCCGAACTGGCTGCGGTACGTGCCGAGGTCGGCCTCGGCGGTCGGGTCGTTGAACGCGTCCACGATCGCGACGGTCTGGCTGGCCGAGCCGTTCGAGGTCAGCTTGTACGCCGACCGCAGGTCGGCCGGGTTGAGTCCCTGCGGGCTGGCCGCGTTCGGCCGTACCCCGCTGCCGGTGCGGGCGCCGGAACGGACGTAGGACAGGCAGCTCGCCGTGCCGGCCTTCGCCACCGCACAAACCTTGCTGATCGCGGGCGCCGGGTCCGGGCTCGCGGGGGCCGCCTTTGCGCTGTAGCCGACGGTGGCCAGGGCAGCCGCGGTCAGCAGGGTGGCTGCCGCGGCGGTCGTGCGCGAGATCACGCGCATGATGCCTCCAGAAGGGGTGGTCCGAGGATGGGACAATCCGGAAATTACACCCCAAACGCGAATTTCGCGCATACCGCGTTACCCCTAAACCACCCCGCCCCGACGGCCGCCGGCCGCCGGCCGGCGGCGGGCACGGCCGGACGGCGACGCTGTCCGCAGAGCGCCCAGTGCGGAGGAGATGTGCCCGTCACGGCATCGCGAAGGCGATGAGCGGTGCGTAGCACCCTGTTCACCGTGCAGGCGACCTGGGTAGTCGGTAGGGTCCTACCGCGAGTGTGACGAACGTCCCAAGTCTTGCCGCGATCTCGATGGGAAGAAGTAACACCGTGACAGATGTTGGCTATATGTAATCCCAGGGGACCAACGTTGTCACCAACCACGTACCGGTGGGTATGTATAAGTTACCTTCAGGTACCGTAGTCATCGGCGGGTGACCGCCGACCCCTGAAAAGGGGAATGAGGTCCCTTCGCCCGAGGAGTCGAATCATCAGGCGAAGGGTCCCCCAGATGCGCCCTCCGGGGCCATCAGGCGGGTTCGGCTCCGCGGTTCATGTCAAAGTGGTGCGGGGCCGAACCCGTCCTGGTCCTCGCTTCGCTCAGACAAGAGCCATGAGCGTCACGACGATGGAGATCGCGGTCAGGACGGGGCTGACGAGAATCAGCACGTCGCAGACGCGTTCCCAACGGTCCCGTGGGTGCCTTCGGTGCTTTCCCACCGAGGCCCTCCCACAAATATCGAGCCGCGCCAAGCGCGAACTCCTCCCAGCGGGGTGCTGGAAGCTGGTTCGGAGGCTCGGTGGTGTTACCTGATCCACATGGTGGATCCCATGGTGTGGCTATCCTGAGAGGTCAACCTCCGGGTGGGCGGCGAGGTCCACGAGGCGTCCACCGGGGAGGGCCTGCTCGACCCGAATGGTAGGACACCGTTCGTCACCGACTGTAGTAATGCCGAGACTCCGCGGCCTGGACCATGCAAGAGGCGATGCCGACGCCATCCGGTTTACGGCGGCCGAGGACATGGCGGGTTGCCGTGCGGCCACAGCGTCGATGCCCACACTCGTTCTCTCTCCACCTGTTCCAGTGCCCAGCTGAACCCTCGCGGTGGACTCTAGCGGTTCACGGCTCAGGTGCAACTTTCGTGCCGTCATGTGGCGGAAAAAATCGACAAGCCCGATGTCGACCCCTGTGATCGTCCTCTTACGAAACGTGATAGCTCCTGCTCATCCCGTATCGCCGGAGGCAGGCCTCCGGAACGGACCCGAAGCCTCTCGGGAGGCGATCCAGGCCTGACTACTGTGAGTCGTAGTCAGTTTCATGGGTCTCCCCCGGAAAAATCCGAGACCTTCTCTCGCATGAAGTGTGCCTCATCATGCATCGAAGGGCAGCGAAGATCAAGACAGGTCTGTCAAGTTGCCTATTGGCATGATAATACTGGCCTATACCAATGAGTCCCTATCGGTGGAGGAGCCGAAATATGACGGAGAGTGAGGGACCTGCGGTCAGGCGACTGCGGCTGAGGACTGAACTGCGCCGGCTCCGGGAAGAGGCGGGCCTGTCGCGGGAGAGCGTGGTGGAGAAGTTGGGCTGGTCTCTCTCGAAGCTCGCCCGCATCGAATCCGGCGCGGTCGGCATCGTGGCGGACGACGTGGAGGCGGTGCTCCGAGTCTACGGAGTCGAGGAGCCCACGCAGGTCCAGGCGATGCTCAGCCTGACCGGATCGGGTCGACCCCGTAAGTGGTGGAACGCGTACAAGGACGTCCTCACGCCGAGCCATCTGCGGTTCATCGCCCTGGAGGCCGAAGCCGTCGAGATCAACCACTGTGCCCCGTTGGTGTTGCCGGGGCTGCTCCAAACCGAGGACTACATTCGCGCCATCATCCGCAGGTTCAGAGTGGGTGAGTCTCCGGAGGAACGGGTGGAGAAGCTGGTGGCGATCCGACTCACCCGCCAGCAGCAGCTCATGGAACGTCCCGACCGGCCGCGACTGACCTTCGTCCTCGACGAGGCCGCATTGCGCCGCCCGGTCGGCGGCCAGGCAGTCATGCAGCGTCAGCTCGAGCACCTGGTCAAGCTTCTCGGGGAGCCGAACATCGCCATTGAGGTTGTCCCGTTCGAGATAGGCGCGTACCCCGGTATGAAGGGCCCCTCCACCATCCTCAAGTTCGGCGCACAAGCTCAGAGCACCGTATTGTACGTGGAAGGACCCGCTGGTGACATGCTGTACCGGGACGACGAGCGGGAGCTTCGGGAGCACGACATCAGCTATGCACAGATGCGCACGCTCTCGTTGGGCCCGGAGGGCTCACGCAGGTTGATCGAGAAGCTCATCCAAAAGCTGGATTGACAGCGTGCTGTCGATCTTCCCAGTGGTATCGACTGCACCAGAGAGCGCGTACAGCCTCCACCCGCTTGTCAATGTAAGAATTGCGTCTCTTCGGACCCCGGTATCCGTCCTCAGCTGGAGGCATACTATTGGTGATTCCCGCCTGTTGGTCACACGGGAGGTCGAGATGGCTGACTCGAGCATTGCGCGGCCCAGGTGGCGCAAGAGCACCAGGAGCTTCGACGACACGGCTTGCGTGGAAGTCGCCCTTGCCGATACGGGTGTTCTCGTCCGGCACTCCAGGCGGCGAAGCGGAGCGGTGTTGTCTTTCTCGCCCGAGGAGTGGCGGGCATTCGTCGCCGGGGTGAAGGCGTGCGAGTTTGATTTGCCATAGGGGTAGCGTTCGGGCGTGCGTGATCTGTCGCTACTGCCCAAGGCGAATCTGCACCTGCACCTGACCGGGGCGATGCGGCCGGCGACGTTGGTGGAGCTGGCTGAGCGGGCCGGGTTGCCGGTGCCGGTCGCGCTGCCGGGTGGGACGGCGCACGGGTGGGAGGCGTTCCAGTCGCGGTACGACGCGGCGCGGGAGGTGCTCCGCACGGCGGAGGACGTGGCGCGGGTGGTCGGTGAGGCGATCGAGGACGACGTCGCCGACGGTGCCGGCTGGGTGGAGATCCAGGTCGATCCGACCTCGTACGCGGAACGGCTGGGCGGCCTGGAGCCGGTGGTGGAGACCGTGCTGGCGGCGGCCGGGGACCGGGCCGGGGTGGTACTGGCGGCGAGCTGGGCGCGGCCGCCGGAGGTGGCGCTGCGGGTGGCGCGGCTGGCGGCCCGGTACGCGGGGCGGGGCGTGGTGGGCTTCGGGCTGTCGAACGACGAGCGGCGCGGGCGGGTGGCCGACTTCGTGCCGGCCTTCCGGGTGGCGGCCGAGGCCGGCCTGCTCGCCGTGCCGCACGCCGGGTTCTACGAGGCCGCCTGGCACGTGCGGGCCTGTGTCGAGCGGCTCGGCGCGGCCCGGATCGGCCACGGGCTGACCGCGGCGGCCGACCCCGTCACCGTCGACCTGCTGGCCGCCCGCGGCGTGGCCCTCGAGGTGTGCCCGACCTCCTACCCGCCGTTCGGCGTCGCCGAGCTGTCCACCCTCCCGCTGCGCCGCCTGCTCGCGGCCGGTGTCCCCGTCGCCCTCGGCACCGACGACCCCCTCCTCTTCGGCGCCAGCCTCACCGACCAGTACGCCATCGCCCGCCACCACCTCGGCCTCACCGACCCCGAACTCGCCACCCTCGCCCGCCACTCGCTGACCGCGTCGGCGGCCCCGCCGGACCGCCGCGCCGCCCTCCTCGCCGCCATCGACGCCTGGCTCAGCGCGCCAGGGTGATGTCGGGGATCGCGGCGCCGAGGTGCTGGAGGGCGGCCGGGTCGATGGTCGTGTCGGTGATGAGGGCGTCGATGTCGGTGTAGGGGCAGGTCAGGATCGGGGCGGAGGCGTGCGGCTTGCTGGCATCGGCGAGGAGGACGACGCGGTCGGCCACCGCGATCAGCGCCCGCTTGGTCTCGGCCTCGAACGGTGTCGCGCAGTAGACGCCGCGCCGGTCGAGCGCGCTCGCGGACAGGTACAGGGTGTCGATCCGGAGCCGGCCGGCCGCGGCCCAGGTCTCCGGGCCGCCGAACGAGCGGGTGGACTCGTGGTACAGCCCGCCGAGCCCGATCACGGTCAGGTCGGCCCGGTTGATCAGCATTGCCAGCGCGGCCAGCGAGTGGGTGACGACCGTGAGCGGCAGGCCGGCCGGCAGCCGCCGGGCCAGCTCCAGCGTGGTGGTTCCGGAGTCGATGGCGATCGTCGTACCGGCCGCCAGCCGCTCGGCTGCCGCCGCGCCGATCGCCGCCTTGGCTGGCCGGCCGTGCCGCTCGCGGTCCGGGAACGGGCTGCCCGGCCCGGCCCCGTCCGGCAGGCTCGCCCCGCCGTGGACCAGCCTGACCACCCCGGCCTCGGCCAGTTTGTGCAGGTCACGGCGGACCGTCATCTCGGAGACGGCCAGTTCGGCGGCCAGCGCGCCGGACGACACGTACCCGGTGTCGCGGACCCGGCGCAGGATCTCCTCCCGCCGGCTCGGCGCGGCGGTGTAGCGCAGGTTGGCAGTCATCCGCACAGATTTTGTTCGAAAGTTGACAACCTCGCAAATCGCCGCGCACAGTGGCGGCCATGCAGGCGGACCCGCGCCGGGTGGTGGTGATCGACGACGATCCCACCGGTACGCAGGCGGTCTCCGGGGTACGGGTGCTGCTCGCGCCGGACCGCGCCGGCCTCGACGCGTTCTTCGCCGGACCCGATCGGGCCCTGTACGTGCTGTCGAACAGCCGCGCCCTGCCGGCCGCCGACGCCGCCGCGCTGGTGGGCCGGATCGCCGCCGACGCGCGGGCCGCGGCGGCCGCCGCCGGCGAGCGGGTGGCCGTGCTGCTGCGCGGCGACTCCACTCTCCGCGGCCACGTGTTCGCCGAGACCGACGCGGTCGAGCCGGACGCGCCCGTGCTGTTCGTGCCGGCCTTCCTGGACGGTGGCCGGATCACCGCCGGCGGCGTCCACTACCTGGTACGGGACGGCGTCCGCACGCCGGTGGCCGAGACCGAGTTCGCCCGCGACCCGCGCTTCGGGTACCGGTCCAGTCGGCTGGCGGACTGGGTGGTCGAGACCGGCGGCCGGCGCGGCATCCCGGTACCCGGCCCGGTCACGGCCGAGGCGGTGGCCGCCGCGCTGCGCGCCGCCGGACCCGGCGACGTGGTGCTGCCCGACGCGACCGTCCCGGCCGACATCGACGCGATCGTCGCCGGGCTCGCCGCGGCCGAGGCGGGCGGTGTCGCGGTGACGGTCCGCTGCGCGGCCTCGCTCGCCGCCGCCCGCGCCGGGCTGGCCTGCCGGCCGCTCGACCGGATCGACGTGCCGGCGCCCGGCCGGGTGCTGGTCGTCTGCGGGTCGTTCACCGCCGCCAGCACCGCCCAGGTCACCGCGCTCGGCCAGCTGTGGGACCGGCGGGTGGAGGTGCCGGCCGGCGCCCGGCCCTACCCGACCCTGGTCCGTACCCTCGCCGACCAGCTCGGCGGCCGGTTGAACGGGGGCAGGGCGCTGCTGTGTACCGCCCGGGCCTGGGCGGCGTCGGCAGACGACGGCACCGCGCTGATGGACACCCTCGTCGCGACCGTCGCCGCGGTGGCCGGGCAGGTGGACGCCGTGATCGCCAAGGGCGGCATCACCTCGGCGCGGGTCGCCAGGGACGGCCTCGGCGCGGCGTGGGCCGAGGTGGTGGGCCAGCCCGCGCCCGGTGTCGCGCTGTGGCACCTGTGCGGCAGCCGGCCGTACGTCGTCGTCCCCGGCAACGTCGGGGACGACCGGACGCTCGCGGACCTGCTCGCGATGGTGCGATGACGGCGGCGCCGCTGCTCGCCGGGGTGGACGTCGGCACCACCCACACCAAGGTGGGGCTGTGGACCGCCGACGGCGCGGTTGTCGCGCTCCAACGCTTCTCCACAGTGGACGATGCGGAGAGGTTGGTCGCGGCGGTACTGGCGGCGCTGGCCGAGGTGGTGGCCGGTACCGGCGGTAGGGCGCCGGTCGCGGTCGGCGTGGCGAGCATGGCCGAGACCGGCGTAGCGCTCGACGCGGCGTTCCGGCCGCTGCACCCGCTGCTGCGCTGGGACGACCCGCGGGCTGCCGCCGACGCCGAGGCCCTGGCCGGCCAGCTGGGCCGGGCCGAGGTGTTCGCCACCACCGGGGTCAGCCTGGCCGCGAAGACGCCGCTCGCCCGCTGGCGCTGGCTGTGCCGCACCTCGCCCGACCTGCTCCGCCGCACCCGGGTGTGGGCGAACGCCGCCGACCTGGTGGTCGCCGCGCTCACCGGCGAGCTGGTCACCGACCCGACGCTGGCCGGCCGGACCGGCGGCTACCGGCAGGACGGCGCCGGCTACGACCCCGACCTGCTGGCCGCCGCCGGCCTGCGCCCCGACCAGCTCCCCAGGGTGGCGGCCGCCGGCGAACCGGCCGGCACGGTCACCGCGCCCGCCGCCCGGGCCACCGGCCTCGCCGCCGGGACGCCGGTCCTGGTCGCGGGCCACGACCACCTGGTGGCCGCGTACGCGGCCGGCGTCCGCGAACCCGGCCAGGTCGCCGACTCGCTCGGCACCGCCGAGGCCGTGGTCACCGTCGCCGCCTCGCCGCCGCCCGCCGATGCCGTCCACACCGGACTGTCCTGGAACCGCTCCACCGACGGCGCCGCGTACTGCCTGGTATCCGGCCTGCCGGCGGCCGGCCGGCTGCTCGACTGGTGCTGCGCGGCACTGCTCGACCGGCCGGGCGACTACGCCGCGCTCGCCGACCTGGTGGCCACCGCCCGTACCCGGCCCACCGGCATCGTCGTGGAGCCGTACCCGCACGGCCGCGCCGCGCCAGCGCCCGACCCCGACCGCCGCCTCGCCCTGCACGGTGTCACCGCCGCCCACACCCGTGCCGACCTGGCCCTCGCCGTGCTGGAGGGCGCCTGCTACCACGCCCGGTGGATGGCCGAGACCCAGGCCACCCAGCCGATCCGGGACCTGGCGGTGCTGGGCGGTCCGACCCGCAGCGCCGCCTGGATGGCGACCAAGGCCGCCGTCATGCCGTGCCCGGTCCGGGTGGTGGGCCCCGCCGATGCGACGTGCGCCGGCGCGGCGCTGCGCGCCGGCGAGGTCGTCGGCCTCGTCCCGTCGCCGCTACCGGCGACCCGCGTCCCGGCGGCGGACGGTGCCGCGTACGAGCGCGTGTACCGCGAATTTCTCGACAAGGTAGGTGGCTGAATGACCCTCACGCTCGATGCGCTCGCCCGGCCGGCCGGCGGGTTCGCCATGGTGGCGATGGACCAGCGGGGCAGCCTGCGGGACATGCTCGCCGCCCATCCGGGGCGGGCCAGCGATGACGGGGCGCTGGTGGAGTTCAAGCTGGCGGTGGCGCGCGAGCTGGGGCCGCTCGCGTCCGGGTTCCTGATCGACCGGGAGTACGGCTTCGCGCGGGTGGCCGGCGTGCGGTTGCTGCCGGAGTCCTGCGGGCTGATCCTCGCCGTTGACGCGCTCCAACAGCGACCCGGCGGCCCGGTCGAGGAGACCGACCTGGACCCGGCCGTCGACCCGGCGGCCGCCCGCGCGGCCGGTGCGGTCGCGCTCAAGCTGCTGCTGATCTGGCGGGACGACGAGCGCCGCGCTGCCCGGCTCGACCTGGCGGCCCGGTTCGTGGAGACCTGCCGGCGGGCCGGGCTGCTGTCGGTGCTGGAGGGGGTGGCCAGGCCCGCCACCGACGCGGCGATCGTCGCCGCCGCCGCCGAACTTGGAGCGCTCCAACCGTCCCTCTACAAGGCGCAGGTACCCGGCCTCGGCGAGCATGACGACGCCGCCGCGAGCCAGGTCTGCGCGGAGATCACCAAGGTGGTGCCGGTTCCGTGGGTGGTGCTGTCGCAGGGCGTGCCGTTGGAGCGCTTCAACCGCGCGGTCGAGGTGGCGGCGCGGGCGGGCGCGTCCGGCTTCCTGGCCGGCCGGGCGGTGTGGAGCGACACGCTCGCCGCCGCCGACCCGGTGCCGGACCTCCGCGCGCGCTCGATACCCCGGCTGCGGGCGCTGACCGCGATCGTCGACCGGTACGCCCGCCCGTGGCGGGAGGCCGGCGGATGAGGGTCGCCGGCAACCTGGCCTTCCTCTTCCCCGACCTGCCGTGGCCGGACCGGCCGGCCGCGGCCCGCGCGGCCGGGCTGGCGGCCGTCGAGTTCCCGTGGCCGCCGGATCCGGACGCGCTGGCCGCCGCCGTGGGGCGAGCCGGCGTGGCCGTCGTACTGTGCAATGTGGACGCCGGTGACCTGGCCGCCGGCGACCGCGGCTACGCCCACGACCCGGCGCGCCGGCCGGCCTGGCGGCAGGCCCTCGACCGGGCGCTGCGGTTCGCCGAGCGCACCGGTTGCCCGACCCTCAACGTGCTCGCCGGCCGCGCCCTGCCCGGCGTGCCCGCCGCCGCCCAGCGCGAGACCCTGCTGGACAACCTCGCCTGGGCCGGCCCGCGCGCCAGGGACGCCGGTGTCCGGCTGGTGGTCGAGGCGGTCAACGACGTGGACTCGCCCGGCTACCTGTACCCCCGTACCGCCGACGTGGCCGCCGCCCTGCCCGAGGTGGGCGTCCAGCTCGACACGTACCACGCGGCCGTGATGGGTGAGGACCCGGCGACCGCGGTACGGGCGCTCGGCCCGCGCCTCGGTCACGTCCAGCTCGGCGACCACCCGGGCCGGCACGAGCCCGGTACCGGCGCGATCGACTTCGTGGCCCTGTTCGCCGCGCTCACCGGCATCGGGTACCGGGGCGGGGTCGGCCTCGAGTGCCACCCGACCCGGCCGGTACCCGCCACCCTCGCCCTGCTGGAGCAGCGATGAAGGCCTGCCTCATCCACACCGTCGCCACCCTGCCAGCCGTGTTCGACCGGCTGCTCGCCGAGCAGGTGCCGGACACCGAGCCCGCCCACGTCGTCGACGAATCGCTACTCGCCGACACGATCGCGCACGGCATGGTGCCCGCCACCCGCCGCCGGCTGGCCGCGCACGTGGCGGCGGCCGAGGACGCCGGCGCCGAGGCGGTCCTGGTCACCTGCTCCTCGCTGGGCGAGGTGGCCGAGCTGGTACGGCCGTTCGCAGGTGTCCCGGTGTACCGGATCGACACCCCGATGGCCGTCGAGGCGGTCACCACCGGCGACCGGATCGCCGTGCTCGCCACGCTCGAGTCGACGCTCGGCCCCACCCGGCGCCTGCTCGCCCGCGAGGCCGGACGCCGGGGCCGTGACACCAGGATCACCACCTCCCTCTGCCCGGGCGCCTTCGACGCGCAGCGGGCCGGCGACCTCGCCGAACACGACAACCTGGTCGCCACCGAGGCCCGCCGCCTCGCGGCCACCGCCGACGTGCTCGTCCTCGCCCAGGCCTCGATGGCCCGCGCCCTCCCCGCCACCGACCCGTACGACATCCCGGTCCTGACCTCGCCCCGGTCCGGAGTGCGCCAGCTCGAAAATGCGTTGCCGGCGGGCTGACGGCTCTGTTGGGCTTGGGGCATGGCGAAGCTCGACGATCCGGGGCTGTTCGGGCGGCAGTGGGCGGCCACGTACGACGGCCCCGGCAACCCCGATCCGGGGCCCGCGGTGGAGTTCCTGGCCGGCCTCCTCGAAGGCCCTGCGGCCGGCGGCCCGGCACTGGAGTTGGCCATCGGCAGCGGCCGGGTGGCGCTCCCGCTGGCCGGGCGCGGCATCCGGGTGGAGGGCATCGAGGCCTCCCCGGAGATGGTGGATCTGCTGCGCGCCAAGCCGGGTGGCGAGGACATCCCGGTGGTCATCGGCGACATGGCCGACGTGGACGTGACCGGCGGCCCGTACCCGCTGGTCTACCTGGTCTTCAACACGCTGTTCAACCTGACCGGGGAGGGCCGGCAGGAGGACTGCTTCGGCAACGTCGCCCGCGTGCTGGCCCCTGGCGGCGCGTTCGTGATCGAGGCGTTCGTCCCCGACCCGGCCGACTTCGACCGCGACGAGCGGCAGGTCCAGGTGCGGTCGGTGACCGAGGACGCGGTGACGGTCCGGGTACACCAGTACGACCGGGCGGCCCAGACCTTCGTCCGCCAGACGATCACCTTCACCGAGGGCGGCGTCCAGCTCAGGCCCTTCGGCATGCACTACCGCTGGCCCGAGCAGATCGACGAACTCGCCGCCGCCGCCGGCCTCCACCTGGAGGCCCGCTACGCCACCTGGCAGAAAGCACCCTTCACCCCCACCAGCCCCGACCACATCTCCGTCTACCGCAAACCGCGGTGAACACCGAACGGCCGATATTCGGTTGACCGGGTCGGGGCGGGGCTGATCTGCTGGGGCGGTTGTCGCCAGCTGGATTTTTCGGATCGGAAGGAGGCGGAGCCATGTTCCTCGCGTCCCGCAACTTCGCTCCGAAAGGTCCCAGGGTTTGGCATTCTCGCGAACGTTCCAGTGTGGACACTGCGGCGTAGAGGTCTCCCTCGACGCGCCCGGCACGTCGCACCGCAACCACTGTCCCAGCTGCCTGTGGTCCAGGCACCTCGATCGCAACGTCCCGGGTGACCGGAAGGCGGACTGTTCCGGCGGCATGGAGCCGATCGCCGTCACCGTCCGCGGCGAGGGCCGCTGGGTCCTCGTCCACCGGTGTACCAACTGCGGCCGGCTCCGGCTCAACAAGATCGCGGGCGACGACAACGTCCTGCTCCTGATGCGCCTCGCGGCCCTCCCGCTGACGATGCCGTTCGTCCCGTTCGCGGCCGAGCCGCCGGCCACCCCGGACGGCGACGGCCAGGACGCCCCGCCCCGACCGGCCAGGAAACCGAGACGCTCCCAGGTGGCCCCGTAGGGACCCGGGGTGGTCCCTATTGGCTGGTAACGTTACCAACATGGTGGTTGCGGGTCGGCCGACGATGCGGGATGTCGCCAGGGCGGCGGGGGTCGGCGTGATGACCGTGTCCCGCGTCATCAACGGGGATCCACGGGTGCGGAGCGGGACGGCGGCGCGGGTCAACGAGGCGATCCGGACGCTCGGGTACCGGCGTAACGACCTGGCCAGCCAGCTGCGGCGGGGGACGCAGAGCACGGCCACGGTCGGGCTGCTGGTGGACGACATCGCGAACCCGTTCTACGCGACGCTGGCCGGGGCGGTGGAGGACGAGGCCCGGCGGCGCGGGTTCATCGTGCTGTTCGGCAGCTCGAAGGAGGACCCGGGGCGGGAGCGGGAGTTGCTGGGGGCGTTCTGCTCGCGGCGGATCGACGGCCTGGTCGCGGTGCCGGCGGCGGAGGACACCACCCGGTGGGTGTCGATCAGGGCGGCCGGTACCCCGATCGTGTTCGTGGATCGGCCCGCGCACGGCCTGGACGTGGACGCAGTGTTGATCGACGGCCGGGCCGCCGCCCGCCAGGCCGCGGGGCACCTGCTGGCGCACGGGCACCGGCGGATCGGGTACCTCGGCGACACCGCGACCATCTGGACCGCCTCCGAACGGCTGGCCGGGTACACCGACGCGCTGGCCGCGGCCGGGCTGCCGGCCGACCCGGCGCTGGTCTCGCAGGGTTTGCGCAGCATGTACGCTGCTGAGGCGGCGGCAATGGCGCTGCTCAGCCAGGCCGACCCGGTCACCGCGCTGTTCACCGCGAACGACGTGATCACGCTGGGCGCGTTGCGGGCCCTGAGGCGGCACGGCCGGCCGGTGGCGCTGGTGGGACTGGACGACTTCGTGCTCGCCGACGAGCTGACCCCGGCGGTGACGGTGGTCGCCCAGGATCCGCAGGCGATGGGCGAGACGGCCGCGCAGCTCCTGTTCAGCCGGATCGCGGGGGACGACTCGCCGCGCCGGGAGGTGCTGCTGCCGACCCGGCTGGTGGTCCGCGGCTCCGGCGAGATCAGACCCCCGACCTAGCGTTCCCGTCCCGAGGAAGGCGCATGCCCGTAGATCCGCCCTTACCGTCCGGGGTGTTCCGGTTCCGGGACACCTGCAACGTCTACCTCCTGCGTACCGGCCGCGACGCGGTGCTGATCGACTTCGGCGACGGCGACGTACTCGACCACCTCGCCGACTACGGCGTGGACAGGGTCACCGACGTGCTGGTCACCCACCACCACCGCGATCAGGTGCAGGGCCTGGCCAGGGCCGCCGCGGCCGGCATCCGGATCTGGGTGCCGCCGGTGGAGCGCGACCTGTTCGACCGGGTGGACGAGCACTGGCAGGCCCGCCAGCTGGACAACGACTACAACACCCGCGACGACCGGTTCTCGCTGCTGGAGCCGGTGCCGGTGACCGGGGTGGCGGCGGAGTACCGGACGGTCCGGTACGGCGGGATGGACGTCACCACGCTGCCCACGCCGGGTCACACCGTGGGTTCAGTGAGTTACCTGGTCCAGGTCGGCGGCCGGAAGCTGGCCTTCACCGGCGACCTGCTGCACGGCGACCCTGCCGGCAGGCTGTGGTCGCTCGCGGCCACCCAGTGGACGTACTCCGGCCCCTGGCCGCACTCCGGCGCCGAGGGCGTGGCCGCCACCGGGTACTCCTGCCTGCACCTTCTCGACGAGGCCCCGGACCTGCTGCTGCCCGCGCACGGCGAGCCGGTCACCGACCCGGCCACCACCCTGCGCGAGCTGCGCCGCAAGCTGCGGGCGCTGCTGGAGTGGCGCAACGGCGACGACCTGTACGACCTGGAGCGGGCGCTCCGCGCCCCGTGGGCCGAGGTCCTCCCGCACCTGCTGCGCAACGTGGCCAGCAACGCGATCACCTACGCGCTGCTGTCCGAGTCCGGTGCGGCGCTGCTGTTCGACTTCGGCTACGACCTGACCACCGGCTTGGCCGCGGGCGGCGACCGGGCCTCCCGCCGGCCGCTGCTGAACTCGATCGACGTGCTGCGCCGCCAACACGGCGTGACAGCGGTCGAGGTGGCGATGCCCACCCACTACCACGACGACCACGTCGCCGGCATGAACCTGCTCCGCGAGGTGCACGGCACGCAGGTGTGGTCGCCGGCCAACGTGACGCCGGTGCTGACCGCGCCGACCGGCTACGACCTGCCCTGCCTGTGGTACGACCCGATCCCGGTGGACCGCGACCTGCCGCTGGGCGGGACCGTGCGCTGGCACGAGTACGAGATCACGACCTACGAGCTGCCCGGTCACACGCTGTACGCGGCGGCGTACGCGCTGGAGGTGGACGGCCGGCGGGTGGTCGTCACCGGTGACCAGCAGAGCGGCGAGTGGATGCGGAGCCCGCGCCCGGAGAACCTCAACTACCAGTACCGGAACCGTTTCCGGGTGGACGACTTCGTCCGCAGCGCCGAACTGTACGTGCGGCTGCGACCGGATCTGATGGTGAGCGGCCACTGGGAGCCGCGCGCCGTCACCGACGCCTACCTCGCCATGCTGCTGGAGCGCGGGCAGCGGCTCGCCGAGCTGCACCGGGAGCTGCTGCCGCTGGACACCGTCGACCTGGGAGCCGAGGGGTTCGCGGCCCGCCTCGAGCCCTACCGGTCGGTGGTGAGGGGCGGCGAGCCGGCCCGGTTCTCGGCGTGGGTGCGCAACCCGCTGCCGGTGCGGGCCCGGCTGCGGCTGCGGCTGGTGACGCCGGAGGGCTGGAAGGCCGACCCGGTGCTGCGCGAACTGCGGCTCGGCCCGGGTGCGGAGGCGACCGTGAGCTTCGGCGTGTACCCGCCGGCGACCCCGGTCCGCCGGGCCCGGATCGCCGTGGACCTGACCGCGGAGGCCGACCCGGCCGCCGGCGAACCGGCGGTGCTGCGGCTCGGCCAGCAGGCGGAAGCGCTGGTGACCGTGGAGTGACCGCGGTCGAGCGGGCGGCGGACGGCACCGTGTCGGTGCGGGCGGCCGCGTACGCGCTGGACCTGCCGGCCGCCGGCGGCACCGTCGCCCGGCTGCACGCCGGCGGCCGGATCTGGGCCGGGCTGCGGCTGCTCGCCGCGCTCGACCCGCTCGGCGGCGGCTGGGACGAGACGGTCGACGTGGCCACGCCGGAGGTGGCGACCGACGGCGCGGCGGCACTGGTCACCGTGGCCAGGACCAGCACCTGCTGGGAGTCGGCGGCGACCGTGCTGGCCTGCCACGACGACCGGATCGAGGTGCGGGCGGCAGTGCGCGGGCGCGGCCGGCCGCTGCACGCCAGGGTGCTGGCCGGCCGGGCGGCGGGGGCGGCCCTGCCGCACGGCGAGCTGCCGAGCGCCGCCCACTTCGACACGCTGTTCTCGCCCAACCCGGCCGACCCGCGCCGGATCACCCGGTCGGCCACGGAGAGCGCGGTGATCGGCGTGACCGGCGACGGCCAGCCCGGGCGCGGGCACTGGTTCTTCACCCCGGCCCCGCTGTGTTACGCGGTCAGCGCCGCCGGTGACCCGGCGGCCCGCTGGCTGACGTTCGCGCTGGTCGCGCCCGTCGAGGAGCTGACGTTCACCGGCTGGCACTACGAGGCCGCCGACGGCGGGTTCGGGTTCCGGCTGGACTACGAGGGGCACACGGCGGTGGACGGCGAGTTCCGCACCCCGCCGGTGGTGATCGGGTTCGGCGCGACAGACCCGTACGAGAGCCTGCGCCGGTACGCGGCCCCGGCCCCGACCGGTGATGACCGCCCGGCGTGGTGGTACGCGCCGATGTTCTGCGGCTGGGGTGCGCAGTGTCACCTGGCACGTACCCGCGGTGGCCGGGCGGCGGAGTACAGCGGTGCGGACGAGTACGACGGCTTCCTCGCCCACCTCGAGGAACGCGGCGTGGTGCCCGGCACGGTGGTGCTGGACGACAAGTGGCAGCGCTCCTACGGCCACCCCGACCCTGACCCGGACAGCTGGCCCGACCTGCCCGGCTGGATCGCCGCACGGCACCGGCGCGGCCAGCGGGTGCTGCTGTGGTGGAAGGCGTGGGATCCGGAGGGCCTGCCGGCGGAGTGGTGCGTGCGCGACCCGGCCGGCCGGGCGGTGGCGCTCGACCCCGAGCACCCGGAGGCCCGTCGCGCGCTCGCCGCCACGATCCGGCGGATGCTGAGCCCGGACGGGCACGACGCGGACGGCCTCAAGATCGACTTCACCGCCGACACCCCGACCGGCGCCGCGCTCACCCACCACGGCCGGTCCTGGGGCATCGCGCTGCTGCACGAGCTGTTGGCGGTGGTGTACGCGGCGGCCAAGGCGGCCAAGCCGGACGCGCTGGTCGTCACCCACACGCCGCACCCGGCGTTCGCCGGCGTCACCGACATGATCCGGCTCAACGACATGCTCCGCCTCGATGACCCCGAACTGGCCGCCGGCCCCGCCGTGGTCGAGCAGATGCGGTACCGGGCCGCCGTGGTCGCGGCGACGCTGCCCGGCGTCCCGATCGACACCGACGACTGGTGCGCGCCGGACCGGGCCAGCTGGCGCGAGTACGTCCGGGTCAAGACCGCGCTGGGCGTGCCGGCGCTGTACTACGCCGACCATCTCGACCTGACCGGCGAGCCGCTGCTGCCGGCGGACTACGCCGCGTTGCGGGAGAGCTGGAGCGCGTGCCGGCGCGGGTACGAATAACGTTCCCATTCTCCTGAAGCCACCTGAGCTGCGCCTTCACCTTCCGGTAACTCCCTATTGACCGCTTTGACACAGTGTCTGTACGTTCCACGGTGGTAACGATGACACTCACGGTCTGCCCCCCGGAGGGATGTCATGGCGCGAAGGTGGTTCCAGATTGCCGCGGTGCTCACCGCGGGCGTGTCGCTCGTGACGGCCTGCGGGGGCGTCGGCGGCGACAAGAGCTCCAAGAAGGGCGGCCCGATCACCACCCAGGGCTTCAGCCTGCCGGACGAGATCGCCAAGGTGCGGATCGCCGAGGCCAGGAAGGCCGTCGGCGACATCAAGGTCAACGAGGGCGCGTTCGACCAGCAGCAGTTCCTGTCCTCGGTGGCGGCCGGGAGCCCGACCGACCTCGTCTACATCGATCGCGAGTACCTCGGCACCTACGCCAGCCGCGGCGCGATCCAACCGCTCGACTCCTGCATCTCCAAGCAGGGCATCAAGATGGACCAGTTCCGGCAGCCGGCCGTCGACCAGGTCAAGCTCAAGGGCAAGACGTACGGCGTGCCCGAGTTCAACAACGTCCGGGTCCTGATCACCAACAACACCGCCGTCTCCGACGCCCACCTCGACGGCGTGCGCACCAGCGATTGGAGCGCGCTAACTCAGGCCGCCACCGCGATGGCCAGGCAGTCCGGCGGCAAGCTCAGCCGGATCGGGTTCGACCCCAAGATCCCCGAGTTCCTGCCGATGTGGGCGCACGCCAACGGCGTCGACCTCATCTCCAAGGACGGGAAGAAGGTCCACCTCACCGACCCCAGGGTCGTTGAAGCGCTCCAATTCACCGTCGACCTCATCAACAAGCAGGGCGGCTGGGCGTCGTTCAAGGCGTTCCGCGACTCGTGGGACTTCTTCGGCGGCAAGAACGAGTTCGTGGCCGACCAGCTCGGCTCGTTCCCGATGGAGAACTTCTACGTCAACACGCTCTCCAGCCTGTCGCCGTCGGCCGGCATCACGGTCACGCCGTTCACCGACCGGAACAACCAGCCGATGACCTGGGCGACCGGCAACGCGTGGGCGATCCCCAAGGGCGCCAAGCACTTCGACAAGGCGTGCCGGTTCATCAAGGTGATGACCGACCCGAAGACCTGGCTCACCGCCGCCAAGGCCAGGGTGAAGGCGATCCAGGCCAAGCACGGCATCTACACCGGCACGTACACCGCCAACAAGGTCGCCGACGAGGAGATCTTCTCCCAGGTGTACAAGCCGAGCGGCAACAAGGCGTTCGACGACGCGGTGAAGACCCTGCAAACCGTGCAGGAGCACGCGTTCTCCACCCCGGCGGTACCGGCGGGCAAGGAGATCGTGGACGCCTGGCAGAGCGCGGTGAACAGGGTGCTGTCCGGCCAGCAGTCACCGGCCGCGGCGCTCGCCCAGGCGCAGACCGAGGCGCAGACGGCGCTGGACAAGGCCTGGAAGGGCTGACCCGCCCGTGGACGCCGTGACCAGCGCGCCGGCGCAGGCCGGTCAGGCCACCCCCGTCGTGCCCGTCCCGACGGGAC
>JBJMIH010000301.1:0-8751 GCA_045806985.1 Mycobacteriales bacterium
CCGACCGCGAAGATCTACTCGCCGCACGGGCAGAAGTACGACCCGGTCGACCGCGACCTGCTGCTCTCCTATCGGGAGCACGAGAAGGGCCAGATCCTGCACGAGGGGATCAGCGAGTCCGGCGCGATGGGCTCGTTCATCGCCGCCGGCTCCAGCTACGCCACCCACGGCGAGCCGATGATCCCGATCTACATCTTCTACTCGATGTTCGGCTGGCAGCGGACCGGCGACCAGATGTGGGCCGCCGCCGACCAGATGACCCGCGGTTTCCTGCTCGGCGCCACCGCCGGCCGCACCACCCTGATGGGTGAGGGCCTCCAGCACAACGACGGGCACAGCCACCTGATCGCGTCCACCAACCCGGGCTTCGTGTCCTACGACCCCGGCTGGGCGTACGAGATCTCGGTGATCGTCAAGGACGCGCTGCGGCGGATGTACGGCACCAGCGACGAGCACCCGCACGGCGAGGAGATCAGCTACTACCTCACCGTGTACAACGAGCCGGTCGCGCAGCCGCCGATGCCGGAGCACGTCACCGAGGAGAGCATCCTCAAGGGCCTGTACAAGTACCAGGAGGGGCCGGACCTGGAGCGCGCCCCCAAGGCGCACCTGCTGGCGTCCGGCGTGGCGCTGCCGTGGGCACTGCGGGCGCAGCAACTGCTCGCCGACGACTGGGGCGTGTCCTGCGACGTGTGGTCGGCGACGTCCTGGACCGAGCTGCGCCGGGACGCCCTCGACGCGGAGGAGCAGGCGCTGCTGCATCCGGACGCCGAACCGCGGGTGCCGTACGTCACCCAGGTGCTGTCCGACGAGCGCGGGCCGTTCGTGGCGGTCAGCGACTGGATGAAGGCGGTGCCGGACCAGATCTCCCGCTGGGTGCCCGGCGACTGGTTCGCGCTCGGCACCGACGGCTTCGGCCGGTCCGACACGCGCGGCGCGACCAGGCGGTTCTTCCACGTCGACGCCGAGTCCGCGGTACTGGCCGTGCTGACCGCGCTGGTCCGGCGCGGGGAGCTGGACAAGGGCGTGCTCAGCACCGCCATCGACAAGTACCAGCTGAACGACGTGGCGGCGGCCGGCGCCGGGGAAACCGGCGGCGAGAACTGATGGACAGCCCACTGGGGCCCGGTCCGGGGGCGACCCCGGCGACCGGGCCCCAGTGGCATCCGCCGTACGCCCCGCCGGGCCCGCCGCCGTCCCAGTACGGGCCGCCGCCGTACCCGCCCTATCCCCCGCCGCCGGCGTCACCAGGCCGGCCGCCGGTGCCGCGCGGGCCGCTGTGGCCGGTGTTCAGCCTGCTCGGCCTGCTGGTGCTGGGAGTGGTGGTCGGCAGCGTGGCCGCGCTCGCCGTGCAGACCGCCCTCGGCAAGGGTGTCACCGACAAGACCGCGCCGGGCGCGACGCTCGCCGGGCTGTTCGCCCAGTGGGCGGTGTTCGGCGGCGCGACGTGGTGGTGGGCCCGCCGGCAGCGCGAGGAGCCGCCGGCGGCGGCCCTCGGCGTCGGCCCGCTGCGCGGCAAGGACGTGCTGCTCGGGCTGGCCTGGGCGGGCGCGATGCTGGTGGCGGCGCAGGCCGTGGCCACGGTGGCCGCCGTGCTGCTGCATCCCAAGCTGCGGGACACGTTCACCGACTACGTCGTCGACACCAAGGGCATCGCCGGCGTGTTGCTGGTGGGCCTCGGCGTACTGGGCGCGCCGGTGGTCGAGGAGTTCTTCTTCCGCGGCGCGCTGCTCGGCGCCCTGCGCCGCCGCGCCCGCACCGGCGTGGCGATCGCGACCAGCGCCTTCATCTTCGCGATCCTGCACGCCGACGCCTTCGACCGGCTGGCACTGGTCACCGTCACCTCGATCTTCGCGGTGGGCACGATGCTGGCCGCCTTCCGCGTGATGACCGGCCGGCTCTGGCCCTGCGTGGTCGCCCACATGAGCTACAACGCCATCATCTTCACCCTCGCCTCCCTGGTCGGCCACGCCCGCTAGTGCGGTGACCACCAACGTTCCCCGGGTTGCCGGACGGCTGACGCGTGCGGGGCTGGACTCCCGGACGTCACGATCAAGGAGTTGTGCCCGCGTTTTCATGCGACAACGCGCCCACAACTCCTTGATCGTGGCGCAGGATGGGGCGAATGGGGCAGGTCGGGCGGGTCGGCGAGGCCCGGCAACGTTGGCGGTCACCGCACCAGCGTGGGCGGCCGGGCCAGGTTGCGGTGGTCAGTTCCCGGTGGACAGGAGCTGGCGGAGGAGGCGGGTGGCCGGTGGGAGTTCGGTCAGTTCCTCGCCGGTGGTGGGCAGGTGTCCGCCGGCTGGGAGCAGGGTGACTTCGGCGCCCAGGTCCCGGGCGAAGGTCATGATGTGCTCGGCGGTCGCGGTCCCGGTCACCGGGTCGTCCACGGCGTGCAGCGCCCTGGCCGCGCGGGTCGCACGGCGGATACGGTGCCAGTCGAATTCGGGGTCGAAGAAGCCGGCCAGGGCGTCGTAGCCAACCTCCTTGGCCATGCTCGCCACCAGCAGTACGCCCGCATACGGGCCGAAGCGTTCGGTGTCGTGCCGGTGGAGCAGTCGCAGTACGTTGACGCCGCCCAGGCTGTGGCCGACCAGCACGGTGTCCGCCGGGTTGTCCTGCTCGGCGGCGTGCGTCAGTGCCTTCAGCCAGGCCTGCGGCTCGGGGGCCTGCGGGTCGGGCAGGTCGGGGATGCGGACCCGGTGGCCCTCGGCGGTGAACTCCTCGCGTAGGGCCGGGTACCAGATCCCCGTGCTGGAGGTGGCAAGCATGTGCGAAACCACGATGGTGGCCAAGGCGAACCTCGTTCCTTTAATCGAATCGGCACGTCGCGTTTCGATTAACCTAGCACGCTGCTACCGTGGCCGCCATGCCCAGCCCGACAGGGCCTTCCCGGCCCACCCGCACCGGGGGTCGCATCCGCAGCCAGGACGCCCACGACGCGGTCCTGGCCGCCGCCGCCGAACTCGTCGAAGAACAGGGCTTCGGCACGCTGACCATCGAAGGGATCGCCGCCAGGGCGAACGTCGCCAAGAGCACCATCTACCGGTGGTGGAAGACCCGGGCCGCACTCGTCCTGGACGCCTACGGCCGCGCCGTCGCCAGCCGCATGCCGGAACCCGACACCGGTGACACCGCCACGGACCTGACCGTCTTCGTCCACGAGCTCTACCGCGTCGTCGACCACCCCTTCAGGGTCAACGCGCTGCGGGGACTGATGGCCGAGGCACAGCTCGATCCCGCCTTCGCCGACCAGTTCCGGCAGTGGATCCAAAGCCGCCGCGCCGTGGTCGCGGGCATCCTCAACCGCGGCATCGAACGCGGTGAACTGGCTCCCGACCTCGACCTCGACCACGCCGTCGACCTGGTCTTCGGGCCCTTCTGGTACCGCCTGCTGGTCGGCCACGCACCACTTGACCCCGCGCAGACGGACGCCCACGTCCGCCGCCTCCTCAACGGCCTCACCGGCTGACCCCGCCGTCGACCATGAGCCGGCCACGGCCTTGGCCAGGCCAGCAAGCGGACAGCGTCGCTCGGCTAGCGGCGGACCAGTTCCAGGAGCTTGTCGGCGGGGTTGGTGTTGAGGATGGATTCGAGGGGGACGCCGCAGGCGGCGGCCCTGGCGCAGCCGTACGGGAGCCAATCGAGCTGGCCGGGGGCGTGGGCGTCGGTGTCGATGGAGACGCGGCAGTTGGCTTCCACGGCGAGGCGGAGGAGGCGTTTCGGGGGGTCGAGGCGGTCGGGGCGGCAGTTGATCTCGACGGCGACGCCGAACCGGGCGCAGGCGGCGAAGACGAGTTCGGCGTCGAACTCGGACTCCGGGCGGGGTTTGCCGGAGCGGCCGAGCTTGCCGATCTGCCGGCCGGTGCAGTGGCCGAGGATGTCGGTGTGCGGGTTGGCGATGGCCCGTACCATCCGCTCGGTCATCTCCGGACCGGGCATCCGCAGCTCGCTGTGCACGCTGGCGACCACCACGTCGAGCTGGGCGAGCAGTTCCTCCTCCTGGTCGAGCCCGCCGTCGGCGAGGATGTCCACCTCGATGCCGGTGAGGATGCGGAACGGCGCCAGCTCCTCGTTCAGCTCCGCCACCACGGCCAGTTGCCTGCGCAGCCGCTCGGCGGTCAACCCGCGCGCCACCGTGAGCCGCGGCGAGTGGTCGGTGAGCACCATGTACTCGTGACCGAGCGCGCGGGCGGCCTCGGCCATCTCCCGGATCGGGCTGCCACCGTCCGACCAGTCGGAGTGGGTGTGGCAGTCGCCGCGCAGCGCGGCCCTGATCCGCTCCCCGCCGGCCGCGACCGGCTCGCCGCCGGTGGCCAGCAGCCGCCGCAGGTACACCGGGACCTCGCCGGACACCGACTCCGCGACGGTGCGGGCGGTCACCTCGCCGATCCCGGCGAGTTCCCGCAGGGTGCCGTTGGCGGCCCGGTCGGCCAGCTCGGTCGCGTCCAGCGCGGCGACGGTGGCGGCGGCCTTCCGGAAGGCGCGTACCCGGTAGCTCGGCTCGCCGGACCGCTCGAGCAGGAACGCGATCTGCCGGAGGTCGGCGACGGGGTCCCGGCCGTCCCGGCCCTCCGGGCCCTCCGGGCTGTCTGGTGACGACATGACCCCATCCTGCCGTCCGAACGCGACCGACGGCACAGATTACGCAGCGTGTCCATCTCGGGGCGTTTCGAGCCGGTTACAGCCCGTACCAACACGGTGACCAGCATCACCCCCGGCCGTCGCGTCCGCGAACCGGACACGCAAGGTCAACACGGCCCGCAGTTCACCCGTCAGTGCTGGTCAAGATGGGTGAACTTCACTGATCCACTACCCGAATCACCGTATGCGCCGACGTATCCACCCCATACACTGATGGGCACGCAGGCGTCTTCTCGGCGGATCGGGGTGGAGCCGATGCTCGCGGTAATCGCCACGTTATGGGTGGTAGTCGTGCTGGTCGGGATCGCCGTCGCGGCCAACCGCGAGAAGATCATCGAGATCGACAAGTGGGAACGCGCCCTGCACACGCTGGAACGGCTCGGTGACGAACCGGTCGACGAGATGGAAGTCACCACGCAGCGGCAGCTGGACGAGCCCAACGTCAAGGTCGTCGAGTCCCGGCCGGCCCTGCCGCAGCAGCGCGAACCAGCGCACGACCAGCACGGACGCGAGCCGGCCGCCGCGCCGGCAGCCACCGCGTCCCACCGGTCGGCCGAGCAGGCGGCCGAACACCCGACCGAGCAGCCGGTCGAGGACGACACCGCACCGGAGCGGAAACCGGTGCCGTCCCAGGACGCCCCGGCCGACGAGGTAACGTCGAAGCCGGAGCAGTACCGGGCCGCCTGAGGCGCGTGCGCCGCCGGACTGCTCAGCCCGTACCCCGGCGAGGAGCACCCGCGTGGACGTCCGACTGCACAACCCGAAGCGCACGGTGTCGGTACCCGGCCCGCTGAAGGCCAGGGACCTGTGCGAGCAGCTCGGCCTGAACCGCGAGTCGGTGCTCATCATCCGCGCCGACGAGCTGGTCACCGGCGACGCGGTACTCGCCGACACCGACTCGATCGAGGTCCGCCCGGTCATCTCGGGCGGTTGAGGGGGGCATGCTTCCGTGAAGTGCCGGCGCTGTCGTGGGCCCGCCGTGATCGACCTGCGCGCGCAGCACGCCGCGTTCTGCGCGGACTGCTTCCTGCACCACTGCCGGGAGCAGGTGCGCCGCACGATCAGCAAGTACCGGATGATCCGCCGCGCCGACCGGCCGCTGATCGCCGTCTCCGGCGGCAAGGACTCGCTCGCCCTCTGGGACATCCTCACCGAGCTCGGCCACCAGGTCGACGGCGTGTACCTGGGGCTGGGCATCGGCCAGTACTCGGACCGCTCCGGCGAGGCGGCCCGCGAGTTCGCCGCCGGCCGCGGGCTCAAGCTGCTCGAGGTGGACCTGGCCGCCGACGTGGGCTTCGGCATCCCGGACACCGCCGCGACCGGCCGCTCGCCGTGCTCGGCGTGCGGCCTGTCCAAGCGCCACCTACTCAACACCAACGCCCTGGAGCACGGGTACAACGTGCTGGTCACCGGCCACAACCTGGACGACGAGGTGGCGGTGCTGTTCGGCAACACGATGCGGTTCGACCTGCCGTACCTGGCCCGCCAGTACCCGGTGCTGCCGGAGCGGGAGGGCTTCGCGCGCCGGGTGAAGCCGCTGGTCAAGCTCACCGAACGGGAGACGGCCGCGTACTGCGTGATCCGCCGCGTCGACTACCTCATCGAGGAGTGCCCGATGGCGGCGGGCAACAAGCACCTCGCGTACAAGGACGTGCTGAACACGATGGAGGACCGGGCGCCGGGCACCAAGGCGCAGTTCTTCACGACGTTCCAGGACAACCTGCTGCCGCTGCTGGACGACCTGGCCGAGGAGGAGCGCGGCGCGGTACACCCGTGCGCCCGCTGCGGCTCGCCGACCGTCTCCGAGGTGTGCGCGTTCTGCCGGCTCAAGGAGCGGGCCAGCGCGACCCGGGAGCGCCGGCTGGCCCGCCGGGAAAGCGCCGATCGCGGCGAGAAGGAGACATGACCCGCGCGCGACCGGTACGAGATTTGATGTCCGCGAAACACCCTGGGCGCGACAGCGGGCCGCCTGTCGTGGCAGTCTCCTGACCGTGCCACCACGTCCGTCCAGCTCCAAGGCGCCACTCGCCGCCACCATCCGCCGGGTGGAGCGCGCGTCCGGCACGATCGCCACCCAGGCGGTGGCCCGCATGGACGAGACGCTGCCGTGGTTCAAGACGATGCCGCCGGACCAGCGTTCCTGGGTCATGCTCGTCGCCCAGGCCGGCATCGCGGCGTTCGTGCAGTGGCTGCGGGAGGGGCCGCACACCGCGCCGGAGCCGACCGTGGACGTGTTCGGCGCGGCGCCGCGGGAGATGGCCCGCTCGGTGTCGCTCCAGCAGGCGGTGGCGCTGACCAGGGTCGTCATCGAGGTGATGGAGGCTCAGGTCGGCGAGCTGGCCGCGCCGGGCGAGGAGGCGGCGCTGCGGGAGGCGGTGCTGAAGTACTCCCGCGAGGTGGCGTTCGCGGCCGCGCGGATCTACGCCGGGGTGGCCGAGTCGCGCGGCGCCTGGGACGCCCGGTTGCAGGCGCTGCTGGTGGATGCCCTGGTCCGCGGGGACGCCCCGGACACCCTGGCCGGCCGCGCCGCCGCGCTGGGCTGGGGCGACAAGACGCCGGTGTCGGTGGTGGTGGGCTCGGCCCCGGACACGTCGGTGGACGAGCCGGCCGAGAAGGTGCTGGAGGCGGTCGAGCGGGCCGCCCGGCACGCCGGCCTGGACGTGCTCGGCGGCGTGCACGGCAACCGGATGATCGTGGTGCTGGGCGGCGCCGCCGACCCGGTGGCGGCGACCCGGCCGCTGCTGTCCGAGTTCGGCCCCGGCCCGGTGGTGGTGGGGCCGGCCGTAGCTGACCTGGCGGCGGCGGTGAGCTCGGCCCGGGCGGCCATCGCCGGGCACCGGGCCGCGCCGGCCTGGCCGACGGCGCCGCAACCCGTCCCGGCGGACGAGCTGCTTCCTGAGCGGATTCTCGTCGGAGACGCCGAGGCACGTCGCATCCTGGTGGAGGACATCTACACCCCGCTGGTCGAGGCGGGTTCGGGACTGCTTGAAACGCTGGTGGCCTACGTGGAAACCGGAGGTACGTTGGAAGGAACGGCGCGGTTACTGTTCGTTCACCCGAATACCGTCCGATACCGCCTACGCAGGATCGCTGAGGTGTGTGGCCGGTCCCCGAGCCTCCCTCGCGACGCGTACGTCCTCCGGCTCGCGCTCGCGCTCGGGTTGCTCGAGGACTTCGGTAACGGCGAGCTGGGATAGGGCCCATTTGTAGGACTGCTACAAATACCCGCCACCCGCTTGGTGATCTGCGACATCGAACGAACGCTTAGTTAACCGGGAGATTGGTTTACGTGCTCGCACTCCTCGCGCCCAGTCAGGGCGCCCAGACGCCGGGGTTCCTCCGGCCGTGGCTCGACCTCCCCGGCGCGCTCGCCCGCCTCCGCTGGTTCTCGGAGGTGTCGCGGCAGGACCTGGTCATGCTCGGCACCGAGGCCGACGAGGCGGCCATCAAGGACACCGCGGTCACCCAGCCGCTGATCGTGGCCGCCGGCCTGCTCGCCGCCGAGCAGCTTCCCGAGCTGGCCGTGGACGCCGCGGTGGTGGCAGGTCACAGCGTCGGCGAGCTGACCGCGGCGACGCTGGCCGGCGCGCTCAGCCCGGAGTCGGCGGTGGCGCTCGCCGGGGCCCGCGGCCGGGAGATGGCCGCGGCCTGCGCGCTGGTCGAGACCGGGATGTCGGCGGTGCTCGGCGGCGACGCCGACGAGGTGATGGCGCGGATCGAGGACTGCGGCCTGGTGGCGGCCAACCGCAACGGCGCCGGCCAGGTGGTGGCCGCCGGCCCGCTGGAGGGCCTGGTCAAGCTCACCGACAACCCGCCGGCCCGGGCGAAGGTCGTCAGGCTCAAGGTCGCCGGCGCGTTCCACACCCCGTACATGGCGCCGGCCGAGGAGTCCATCGGCGCGTTCGCGGCCGGCGTGCCGGTCGCCAACCCGCACCCGATCCTGCTGTCCAACTACGACGGCACCGCGGTCGTCACCGGCCGCGAGGTGATCAACCGGCTGGTACGCCAGATCACCTCGCCGGTCCGCTGGGACCTGTGCCAGGGCACCCTGCGCGACCTGGGGGTCACCGCCGTCGTGGAGCTGCCGCCGGCCGGCACCCTGGCCGG
>JBJMIH010000302.1:0-16123 GCA_045806985.1 Mycobacteriales bacterium
CGCCGCCTCGACCGCGTCCGGGGCGAAGGCCAGCGCCAGCGAGGGGTGGCCGGGCAGCGGCTGCCCGCCGGCCAGCGCGTCGAAGGCGGCGAGCGCCTCGCCGGCCCGGCCGGCGGCCAGCGCCAGCAGCCCGAGCGCGTGCTGGGCGATGCCGGCCGCGTGCACGTGCCGGCGCGGCACCGCCCCGGCCAGCACCCGCGCGGCCTGCTCCCGTGCCTCGTCCTCGTCGCCGCGCAGCCCGGCCAGCGCCGCCAGGTACGCCAGGTGCACGCACGCGCTGTTGACCCGGCCGGTCTCGGTGGCGAGCCGGTGGCCCTCCTCGGCGTGCGCCCGCGCGGTGGCGTAGTCGCCCCGCGCCAGCTCCTCCGGCAGCACGAACTCCAGCGCGTAGGCGAGCGTGCCCGCCGCCCCGGCCGCCCGCGCCCTGGCCACCGCCTCGGCCCGCAACCGCCGCGCGAGCGGGTACCGGCCGATGCCCCAGGCCATCCCGCCGGCCACGATCAACGTGTCGATGTCGTCCCGCGCCCCGGCCGCGTCCCGGCCCGCGTCCAGCAGGCCCTCCAGGCCGGCCGCGACACCGTCGGCCTCGTCGGGGCGGCGGAGCGGGCCGGCGTAGAAGGTGCCGGCGCGCTCGGCGAACCCGCCGTCGCCCGCCGGCTCCGGCGCCGGGGCGCGCGGTTCGGGGTCGCTGTACCAGCCGAGCGCGCGGGCGATCACCGCGTCCGGCGAGCCGGCCGGCAGCGCCAGCCGGCGGACCAGCGCGCCGATCCGGGCCTGCGCGGCCGGCTGGCCGGCGTTGAACGCGGCCTCCCTGGCCATCACCAGCATCCACAGCACCCGGCGGGGTTCGGCGCCGGCCGCGGCCGCCGCGGTGGCGGCCGGCAGCAGCAGCGCGAGCGCGTCGGCCGGTACCCCGGCCCGCAGTTCCAGCGCGCCGCGCAGCTGCTGGACGCCGAACCGCTCCGCCGAGCCGGCGGCCGCCGTCGCGTCCGCCCGGTCGAGCAGCGCGCGGGTCCAGCCGGTGTCGCCGCCCCGCCAGGCCGCCTCGGCGGCGGCCAGGTACCGCCGGGCGGCGCCGGCCGGGTCCAGTTCGGCCGCCCGTTCCAGGGCCGCGGCGGCGGCCAGGTGCCCGGCCCGGCGGGCCGCCCGCCCGGCCGAGCGTTCCAGCGCCCCGGCGGCCTCCGCCGCCCGCGCGCTCCCCGGCCCACCGGCCGCCTTCGCCAGGTGCCAGGCCCGCCGGTCCGCCTGGTCCGGGTCGCCGGCGAGCGCCTCCGCCAGCGCGGCGTGCGCCTCCTGGCGGGCGGCCGGGCTCGCCGCCTGGTACGCCGCCGACCGGATCAGCGGGTGGCGGAACTCCACCGCCGTCCCGTCCCCGCCCACCGCCGCCACCGCGTCGAGCGCGCCGGAGTCCAGCATCGCCGGGTCGGCGCCGAGCAGGCCGGCCGCCCGCCGCACCGGGGCCGCCCGGCCCTCGGCGGCGGCGAGCAGCAGCACCGTGGCCGCGTCCCCGCCGTACCCGCGTACCCGGTCCGCGAACACCCGTTCCAGCTCCCCGGCCAGCGGCAACGGGTCGCCGGCGAGCGCGCCGCGCGGCGCGGCGGCCGGCAGCTCGCGCAGTGCGAGCGGGTTGCCGCCGGCCGCGGCGATCAGCCGGCGGCGGGTACCGTCGGCCAGGCCGGCCGGGAGCAGCCGGGCTGCTTCGTCCGGGTCCAGCCCGGTCACGGGCAGCTCCGGCAGGCCGGTCAGCCGGCCGAGGCCGGCGCCGGCGCCCTCCGCGCGGGCGGCCAGCAGCAGCGCGACCGGTTCCGCGGCCAGCCGGCGGCCGGCGAACGCCAGCGCGTGCAGGCTCGGCGTGTCCACCCAGTGCGCGTCGTCCACCACGCACAGCACCGCCCGGTCGCCGGCGACCGCCGACAGCAGGCCCAGCGCCGCGACCGACACCGCGAACGGCTCCGCCGCCGACGGCGACGCTTGGGCGCGGAGCGCGCCCGCCAGCGCGGCGGCCTGCCCCGCCGGCAGCTCGGCGGCGCGGTCCAGCACCGGCAGCAGCAGGTGATGCAGGGCGGCGTAGGCCAGTGTGGACTCCGCCTCCACTCCCACCGTGCGCAGCACCCGCAGGTCGCCGGCTGCCCGCTCGACGGCGTACTCCAGCAGCGCGGTCTTGCCGATTCCCGGCTCGCCGCACAGCAGCAGGCCGCCGCCGCGCTCCGCCCTGGCCCCGGCGAGCAGCCGGTCGAGCGCCGCCCGCTCGGCCGCCCGCCCCACCAGCATCCCCGGATGGTAACCGGCGATTCACGCGGTACGGGCGCCCCGCCGGCCCGCCTAGCCTGGGCCGATGACCGACAACACCATCGCGGAGATCGAAGCGGTACTGGCCGGCTGGGCCAAGGCCGAGGGCGACGGCGACGCGGACGGGCTCGCGGCCGTGCTCGACCCCGGCTTCCGGGCGGTCGGCCCGCGCGGGTTCGTGCTCGGCGCCACCGAGTGGACGGGCCGGTACCGCGCCGGGATGCTGCGAAACGACAGCTTCGACTGGGAGGGCGCCGACATCCGCCGGTACGGCGACGCCACCGCCGTCGGCATCGGCCAGTACTCCTCCACCGGCGCGTTCCAGGGCCAGCCGCTGGAGGGCACCTTCAAGGTCACCCACGTGCTGCACCGCGGCGCCGACGGCTGGAAGATCGTCGCGCTGCACCTCAGCCCGGTCGCCGGCCCGCTGTTCCAGTAGCTATTCGCACGCGACGCCGTCACTGTCGCGGTCGAGGGCGGGGCGGTAGCCGGGCTGGCCGCGGTACAGCGGGGCCTTGCCGGCGGCGCGCACGGCGGCGCAGTTGGCGTAGTACACGCTGGCCGGCGGCGTGGTTCTGGCCGGGGCGGGCGCCGGCTTCGCGGCCGGAGCGGGAACGTGTACCGCGGGTGGCGGCGGCACGGCGCTGGTCACCGCCACGGCCGGGGTGGGCGGGGCGGTGGTGGCCTCCGGTGTCGGGGAGATGGTGTCGGTGTCGGACGGGCTCGGCGACGGCGAGGTGGTGGCCGGGGCGGGATGGCGGTCGGCGGCGCCGGTCTTGCCGTCCGCCCGGCACCCGGCGGCGGCCAGCGCCACCAGGACGAACGCGGCGAACAGGACGGGAGTGCGCGAATGGGACATGAGTGGTACTCGGTCGTCCATGTGACTTCTGTCGTCGATAGAGCACGTGGCGTTACATCGGCGCACCGGAGCACGTGGACCTGCCGCGGTTCCTCGAGAAGCAGCGGGGCTGACCCGCCTCACCGCGCCGTACCGCCTCACCTGGAGAATGTCGCGGGAAGACCCGCGGGAAGGTGGAGCGAGACGTGACCAGTCCAAGCCAGCCGGCGCAGAACGTGGTGTACCGGCGGATCGCCGACGAACTGGGCGTGCGCGAGCGCCAGGTGGTGGCCGCCGTCGACCTGCTGGACGGCGGGGCGACCGTGCCGTTCGTGGCCCGGTACCGCAAGGAGGCCACCGGCGCGCTCGACGACGCCCAGCTCCGCACCCTCGAGGAGCGGCTGCGGTACCTGCGCGAGCTGGAGGAGCGGCGGGCGGCGGTGCTGGAGTCCATCCGCGCCCAGGGCAAGCTGGACGACGCGCTCGAGGCGCAGATCCTGGCCGCCGACTCCAAGGCGCGGCTGGAGGACATCTACCTGCCGTACCGGCCCAAGCGCCGCACCAAGGCGCAGATCGCCCGCGAGGCCGGCCTCGAACCGCTCGCCGACCAGCTGCTCGGCACGCCGGAGACCGACCCGCGGGAGGCCGCCGCGGCCTACGTCGACCCGGACAGGGGCGTCGCCGACGCGACCGCCGCGCTGGACGGCGCGCGGGCCATCCTCATCGAGCGGTTCGCCGAGGACGCCGACCTGATCGGCGCGCTGCGCGAGCAGATGTGGACGCGCGGCCGGCTGGTGTCGCGGGTACGGGAGGGCAAGGAGGTCGAGGGCGCGAAGTTCGCCGACTACTTCGACTTCTCCGAGCCGTTCACCCGGCTGCCGTCGCACCGGGTGCTGGCGGCGTTCCGCGGCGAGAAGGAAGAGGTCCTCGACCTGGTACTGGAGCCGGAGGACGCGCCCACCGAGGCCGGGCCGTCCTCGTACGAGATCCGGATCGCCGAACGGTTCGGTGTCGAGGACCGGGGACGCGCGGCCGACCGGTGGCTGCTCGACACGGTGCGCTGGGCATGGCGTACCCGCATCCTCGTCCACCTCGGCATCGACCTGCGGCTGCGGCTCTGGCAGGCCGCCGAGGACGACGCGGTCGCGGTGTTCGCGGCCAACCTGCGCGACCTGCTGCTCGCCGCGCCCGCCGGCAACCGCGCCACCATGGGACTCGACCCCGGGTTCCGTACCGGCGTGAAGGTGGCGGTCGTCGACGGCACCGGCAAGGTCGTCGCCACCTCCACCATCTACCCGCACGAGCCGCGGCGGGACTGGGACGGCGCGCTCGCCACCCTCGCCGCGCTCGCCAGGGCGCACGCGGTCGACCTGATCGCGATCGGCAACGGCACCGCGTCCCGGGAGACCGACAAGCTCGCCGCCGAGCTGATCGCGCGCCACCCCGAGCTGCGGCTCACCAAGGCCGTCGTGTCCGAGGCGGGCGCGTCGGTGTACTCGGCCTCGGCGTACGCCTCCCAGGAACTGCCCGACATGGACGTGTCGCTGCGCGGCGCGGTGTCGATCGCGCGGCGGCTCCAGGACCCGCTCGCCGAACTGGTCAAGATCGACCCGAAGTCCATCGGCGTGGGGCAGTACCAGCACGACATCGCCGAGGTGAAGCTGTCGCGGTCGCTGGACGCGGTGGTGGAGGACTGCGTCAACGCGGTCGGCGTCGACGTCAACACCGCCTCCGCGCCGCTGCTGCGGCGGGTGTCCGGAGTGGGCGAGGGGCTGGCCGAGAACATCGTGCGGCACCGGGACGCGCACGGGCCGTTCCGGTCCCGGCAGGCGCTGCGGGAGGTGGCCCGGCTCGGGCCGAAGGCCTTCGAGCAGTGCGCCGGCTTCCTGCGGATCCGCGGCGGCGACGACCCGCTGGACAGCTCCAGCGTGCACCCGGAGGCGTACCCGGTGGTACGCCGCATCCTCGCCGCCACCGGCACCGACCTGAAGGCCCTGATCGGCAACGGGACGGCGCTGCGGAAGCTGTCGCCGAAGGACTTCGTGGACGGCACGTTCGGCCTGCCGACGGTGACCGACATCCTGCGCGAACTGGAGAAGCCGGGCCGGGACCCGCGGCCGGCGTTCCGCACCGCGACGTTCGCCGAAGGCGTCGACACCCTCGCCGACCTGACTCCGGGGATGGTCCTGGAGGGCGTGGTCACCAACGTGGCCGCGTTCGGCGCGTTCGTCGACGTGGGCGTGCACCAGGACGGCCTGGTGCACGTGTCGGCGATGTCCCGCAACTACGTCAAGGACCCGCGCGAGGTGGTGAAGCCCGGCGACGTCGTCCGCGTGAAGGTCCTCAGCGTCGACATCCCCCGCAAGCGCATCTCCCTCACGCTCCGCCTCGACGACGACCCCGCCGCCCCCAACACCCCCGCCACCCGCTCCCGCCAGGACCCCCGCCCCGACCGCGCCGGCGGCCCCAACCGCAACCGAGGCCGCCGCCCCGCCGAAACCCCGCCCCCCGCCAACGGCGCCCTCGCCCAAGCCCTGCGCCGCGCCGGCCTCGACAAGAACCCCCCCAAATAACAGGCCACCGGAGTACGTACGACGCGAAGCCGGCGGCACCTGGGCCGTGTCTCAAAGTCGGCTTCCGCCTTGCATGCCCTTGGCGGATTTCGGACCCCTGCGGCCACGATCAAGGAGTTGTGGCCGCATTTTCATGTGACAACGCGGCCACAACTCCTTGATCGTGGCGAGACGGGCGGCGGGCTGGCGGATTTCGGACCTGGCGGCCACTTCGAGACGCCGGCGGCACCTAGCCCGGCAGCGGCGCAGCCGCCGGAACCGCGGCCGCACACCACCAGGCTCGCGCCCGCCGGCGCGCCTCCCCACGTCCGCACCGCCCCAGACCGGGAGGGCCCCCGCGGCCGTAGGCCAGTACGTCGGTGGCCGTCGCCATCGGGTTGGCCGCCGCGACCTTCGCCCTTGTGGCCGGGCCTACGGGGTAGCGGTAGCTGGCGGTGGGTCAGCGGTTGCGGGGGTGGTGGCGGGCTGTGCGTTCGTTGCCGCGGCGGTAGTTGCCGGTCCAGCGGGCCATGGTGTGTTGGGGGTCGGCGGAGTCGATTTCGGCGAGGAAGTCCGCGGCGCGGTGGCCGCGCAGGGTGGTGGCGTGGCGGCCGTGGTGGGTGATCACGACCGAGCCGTCGGCGCGGGTGGTGTAGGCGAAGCCCTGCGGTACCGGCATGGCGGGATGGTGCCACCCCGCCATGCCGGCACGCATCCGAGTTACGAGGTCACCGTGAAGGCGTCGTGCAGGGTCTGGTCGATCGTGCCGCCGTCGGCGGCCGTGGCGACGGTACGGGTGGAGACCGCGGCGCCGGGGCGGAGCAGCCAGCCGGGCACGAGCGTGGTGTACCGGTCGCCGATCCGGATCAGCGGCAGCCGCTGCCAGTTCCGGCCGCCGTCGGTCGACACCGAGAACTCCAGGCGGGTCGGGCGTACCGGCTGGCCGAGGCGGTTCACCGACAGCGTGTACGGCAGCGGCCACCACGCCCTGGCATGGTCGTAACTGTCCAACTGCGGCGAGTAGTCCACGGCCAGCATCGGCAGCCGTACCGTGCTGGCGTCCCCGCTCGGCGGATCGGAACGGAACGTCCACGTCGTGTCGGTGCGGACGGTCTGCCCGAACCGCGCCGCCGCCGCGAAGCCGACCGAGCTGGTCACGGTGTACGTCCCCGACCCCGCCGACGCCGGCACCGGGAAGTAGTGGAACGTGCTCGCGACGTCGCCGATCACCGTCCCGTCCCGGGACAGCGTGAGCCGCGGCGCCTCGGCCGCCCCGAGCGGGTACGAGCCCACCAGGCTGCCGTCGCCCGTGCCGAGGTCGACGTACAGGTAGTCGGAGGCCCGCTCGGCGGCGCGCGGGGCCGGCCGGAAGACGTTCAGCCGGTCCACGTCGACCGTGCCGCCCGCCTGGTACGTGCGCCAGCTCGCGTCGCACATCCGCATCAGCTCCGACTGCGGCACGTACATGCACTGCAACCAGCTCACGTCCGGGGACGCCGTCACCGCCTCGATCCGGCGCACCGGCACCGTCATCGGACGGTACGTGATGAGCGCGATCCCGAACTCGTCGGTGATCCCGGACCGGCCCTCCTGGTACTGGCCGGCGCCGCCGATCGCGCGGTAGTCGACGTGCAGCGTGGCCAGCGCCCGGGTGTCCGCCCTGGACAGTGTGAAGGCCGGCGGGTCGGGGATCGCGTGGTGGACGAGCATCAGGTCGTACAGGTCGGGCTTGCCCCGGCCGGGCTTGTCGGCCGTCAGCCGCCACCGGGTGTTCAACGACGCCTTGCCGTGCGTGACCGCCGGGGTCGGGGTGATGAGAATGCGCCCGGCCGCGATGTCGGTGCCGTCGCCGAACGCCAGCCAGGTGTCGGCGCGGCCCTGCTCGTCGCCCCGGGTGAGGGCGAGGTCGAGTTGCTGCGGGCTGGTGCGGACGCCGGTGACGGCCGCCGACACCGGCTTCGCCCTGCGCGCGTCCAGCGTTGCCGCGCTCTCCGCCGTCACGTGCACCTCGGGGATCTGCACGAGCGCGGTCGTGTCGACGCCGTCGGCGCCGGGCGCGGTCACCCTGGCCATCAGGTTGTAGTACCCGGGCACCACCCGGACCGTCGCCCTGCCGGCCGCGTCCAGCCGGATCGAGCTGGAGTAGTACCCCATGGCGTAGTCGACCACGTTGGTGACCAGCATCTCGGCGTCCGGCGCCGGCTTGCCGTCCCGGCCGAGCACGGTCATGTGCACGTCGTAGTGCTCGGACTCGACCGCGAACGCCACCGGCAGGTGGATCGGCGTGCCGGCCGCGGCCGTCGCGGTGACCGTTCCGTCGTACCGGCCGGCGGCCAGCCGGGTCGGGTCGACCGTGACGGTGGCGGTCGCGGTGCCGCCGGCCGGGACGGTCAGCGACGCCGGGCTCACGGTGAACGCCGCGGCGGTACCGGACTGCCGCAGCGAACCGGCCAGCGCGAGCGTGACCGGCGCGGTACCCGGGTTGCTGAGCGTGACCACCGTGCTGACCGGCGCCGTCTGCGGGTACCGCAGCAGGCCGAGGTCCACCTCGCCGGGCACCGCCTGCACCGGCGCGGTGGTCGCCGCGGCCAGGTCCAGCCGGCCGCCGCCCTGGTCGAGCGGGCCGAGGGTCGGATCGGCGTGCGCGGTCTCGACCAGCGCGGCCTTCAACCGTGCCGCCGGCCAGTCCGGGTGCTGCTGGGCCAACAGCGCCGCCGCTCCGGCGACCTGCGGGGTGGCCTGGGAAGTGCCGGAGTACTGCGTGTACGCGCCGCCGGTCGGCGAGCCGGTGCCGGCCGCCCGCGCCCCGGTGATCGCCACACCGGGCGCGGTGATGTCCGGCTTCAGGCCGTTGGCCGGGGTGGGGCCCTGGGTGGAGAAGTCGGCGAGGTGGTCGGCGGAGTCCACCGCGCCGACGGTCAGCGCGGACGGCGCGGTGCCGGGCGCGTTGACCGAGCTGTTGAAGAAGTCCTTGTTGCCGGCGGCCACCACGAACAGCGTGTTCGAGCTGGCGCTCAGCGACTCCACCGCCTCGCGGACCGGGTTCGGGCCGCCGTAGTCCGGCGCGCCGAGGCTCAGGTTGACCACCCGCGCGCCCTGCGCGACCGCCCACTGCATCCCGGCGATCACCCACGACGCGTAGCCCTCGCCGTTGCCGTCCAGCACCTTGCCGCTGATCAGGTGCGACGCGTACGCCACGCCGCGGCGCGCGCCGCCGGCCGCCGCGCCGGAACCGGCCAGCAGCGAGGCGACGTGGGTGCCGTGCCCGCTGGTGTCGGTGGCCGGCTCGTCGGTGAACGTCTCGCTGTCCGCGACCCGGCCGGCCAGGTCGGGATGGGTGGTGTCGACGCCGGTGTCGAGCACGGCGACGGTGACGCCGTCGCCGGACAGGCCGGCCTGCCAGGCCTGCGGCGCGCCGATCTGGACCAGGTTGGTGTCGAGGTCGGCCGCGCGTACCCGGGCGTCCAGCGCGATCCGGGTCAGGCCGGCGGTGGCGCCGGCGGTACGGGCGGAGCTCTCCAGCTGCCGGCCGAACCCGGCGGCGTCCGTACGGGACAGCGTGACGGCCTCGGCGTGCACGCTCGGCAGCGCGCGCTGGCGGTGCAGCAGCGGGCTGGCCGTGGCGGCCGCCGCCAGCCCGGCCGGCGGGGTGACGATCAGCGGGAGCGTGTCGCGGTGGGCGTCGTCGTACCCCATCGCCACCAGCGCGGTCACGTCGAACAGGGCCGGGTCGAGCACGTCGGGCACCAGCCGTTCCAGGTCGGCGGGGACGACGTGCAGGTGGCCGTCGGCGCCGTAGGAGGCGTGGAAGCCGGCGGTGTGGCCGGGGGCCGGTTCGACCTGGTAGGTGGGGTGGCCGCCGGTGCTGCCGGGTCCGATGTGGACCCGGTCGCCGGTGACCAGGGTGACGGTGACCGGCGCGGCGGCCGGAGTGGCGCGTGCCGGATCGGCGGCTGACGGGGGAGCGGTCACCAGGGTCGCCGCGCTTGCCGTGACCGCGACCGACGCGATCAGGGCGAGCGGCGTCGCGAAACGTCGCACGAGTTCCTCCACGGGGCAGGGTGGTAGGTCCGGTCACCCTAACCCCTCCCTGCACGACTTTGTCCCGCGATGTCGGCGACCCCACAGGTGGGCCTTCGGCCCGGCCGGCACGGGACCTCCCCCCCCCAGGGTCCGGGACGGCGGCGCGGCCTGGCGTCGGACAAGGACGAGGGGCCGCCAGGGGGATAGACACCGATCTAACTCTGCGTTAACCAAGGCTTGGGAAGGCACTCACCGCACGTGACCTACCGTCGCAAGAGTGAGGGCGGGGCGTGACGAGGCGGTGCGCCGGCTGTACGTGGAGCACTACGCACAGCTCGCCGGCTGGTGCAACGCGACGCTGCGCGACCCGGAGACCGCGCACGACATCGCCACCGAGGCGTTCACCCGGCTGCTGGACCGCTGGGTGACCGTGCAGGACCCGCGCGCGTGGCTGTACACGACCGCCGCCAACCTGATGCGCGACCACTTCCGCCGGTTGGAGCGGGACCGCCGCTACCTGCCCCGCCTCGTCGACCCGGCCGCCGGCGAGGACCGCGAGGACCACTTCGCCAACTCCGCCCTCCGCGCCCTCGTCGGCGAGCTGCCCGCCCGCCAGCGCACCCCCGTCGTCCTCTACTACTACGCCGACCTCACGGTGAAGGACATCGCGCGCGTCCTCGGCCAGGCCGAAGGCAGCATCAAACGAGCCCTCTTCGACGCCCGCCGGGCCCTCCGCCGCGCGCTCTCATAGCGATGGCGCGGACGGGGGTGTCCGCGCCATCGGTGACAGGCAGTGCCGGTCAGGTCTGGAGTTTGGCGATGATGGTCTTGGCCTGGTCGATGGGGATCGAGAAGCCGAGGCCGACGCTGCCGCCCTGGCTGCCCACGGCGGAGGTGGGGGAGTAGATCGCGGAGTTGATCCCGATCACGTGGCCCTGCATGTCGACCAGGGGGCCGCCGGAGTTGCCGGGGTTGATCGAGGCGTCGGTCTGGATGGCCTTGTAGGTCACGGTGCCGCCGCCGTCGCTGGACCGCTGGAACGGGAGGCGGCCGTTGTTCGACTCGTCGGACTGTACGGTCACGGTGCGGTTCAGGGCGCTCACGATGCCGGAGGTCACGGTGCCCTGGAGGCCCTCCGGCGAGCCGACCGCCACGACCTCCTGGCCGACCGTCACCTTGCTGGAGTCGCCCAGCGTGGCCGGGGTCAGCCCGCTCACATCCTGGGCCTTGATGACGGCCAGGTCGCTGCTGGCGTCGGTGCCCACGACGGTCGCGTTCGCGGTCTTGCCGTTGCTGAACGTGACCGTGATCGTTCCGCCGGACGCCCCGCTGACCACATGGTTGTTGGTGAGGATCCGGCCGTCGGAGCTGAGGACGATGCCCGACCCGATGCCCTCGGCCTCGGCGGTACGCACGGTGACCTCGACCACGCTGGGCAGGATCGCCTTGGCGACCGCGCTGAGCGCGCTGGCCTGGTCGGAGGCGTTCTTGGCGTTCACCGTGGGTGAGGACTGGACGACCTTGGTGCCGCCCGACCGGTGCTCGAGCGCGCCGCCGGCCAGCCCGCCGCCCACCCCGGCGACCAGCACGGCGGCGATCAGCGCCGCGCCCCGCCGGGTGGACCGTGGCGCCGCCCCCGGAGCCGGCGTCAGCGCCGGCGGAACCTGCCCGGGCGGCGCCGGCGGTGGCGCCGGTGCCGGCGCTCCTGTAGGTGCGAAGGGCGGCGGCGGGTACCCGTAGCTCGGGCCGGTGGGACCTTGGTAGGGGTACTGCGGTGTCTCGGTCATGGCTACAAAGGTCGCCGCCGCGCTTGAGAGCGGGCTGAGCCCAATCTGAGAAGGTCCGAAAGATCGCCCGCCCGCCGGTACTTCTACGGCCGGTAGTACGCTCTGCCGCATGTCCGGCGCGCTGGTGGCCACGATCGTGGCGCTCTGTCTCGCACTCGCCGCCTGGAGCGGGATCACCGTGCTGCGGGACCGGAAGGTCGGCCTCAGCCACCTGGTCTGGCTCGGCCTGGTCGAGGTGGTCGTGCTGGTCCAGGCGGTGATCGCGATCGCGCGGCTGATCGGCGGCCACCACGCCTCCAGCGCCGCCACCTTCGTCGGCTACATCATCGGCACGCTGCTGGTGCCGCCCGTCGCCGGGCTGTGGGGGCTGGCCGAGCGGACTCGCTGGGGTCCGGCCGTGGTGGCGGTGGCCGGCCTCACCCTGTCCGTGCTGATGCTGCGCTGGCAGCAGGTCTGGCGGCCGAACGGTGGCTGAGGAGGAGAAGGCCGTCGAGCCGGCGGCGCCGGTGACGCGCACCGGGCCCGGCCGGGTGCTGGTGGCGGTGTACGCGCTGTTCGCGCTGGCGGCCGGCGCGCGGGCGCTGGTGCAGATCGCGACGAAGTTCTCCGACGCGCCGGTCGCCTACCTGCTGTCGGCGCTGGCCGCGGTCGTGTACGTGCTGGCCACCGTCGGGCTGGCCCGCGGCCGGCGGTTGTCCCGCCGGCTCGCGGTCGTCGCCTGCACCACCGAGCTGGTCGGCGTGCTCGCGGTCGGCACCTGGAGCGTCGCCGACAAGGCCGAGTTCCCGGACGCGACCGTCTGGTCCCGCTACGGCAGCGGGTACGGCTACGTGCCGCTGGTACTGCCGGTACTCGGACTCGCCTGGCTCCGTCACACCCGCCGCGGCTAGCCAGCCCAGCTTCCCGCTGCCGGCGTTGTCGGCCCGCTTGCGTGCCAAAGAGCAGCACGCGGCGCAGACCTCCGCCTTGGCAGCGGAAACCTGGGCCTGGCTAGCCGGACCAGGCGGGCCGGGTCAGGCGGAGCACGTGAGCAGCGGCGACCCCCAGTCGGCGTTGTCGTAGCTGATCCCGTCGCCGGCGTCGCCGACCGCGAGCCGCAGCACCTGCGCGCCGGTGACCGGCACGTCCAGGTGCACCGCCGCGGCGCCGCCGCGCACGGTGCCACTGTCGGCGACCTGCACGCCGTCCGCGTACACCTGGAACACCACCGAGCCGCGGCCCTGCGTCGAGTCGTCGATGCCGACGTCGACGGTGAACCGCGAGCAGCCGCCGCCCACGTAGTACTGGAGGGACGCGACCGCGTTGGTCCACAGCCCGTGCGGGTAGGTCACGCCGTGCACGGTCAGCGGGTCGCCGTAGTAGTTGGTGTCGATCTTCACCGGGCCGTACCCGTTGTCCGCGGACAGCCACGCCAGGTCGGACAGGTACGGCGTGCCCGCCGGCGGCACCGCCACGGCGATCCCGGACTGGCCGGTCACGCTGCCGCGGTGGTCGTCCCAGCGGTAGGTGGCGGTGGCGGTGAGCGGGTACTCGCCGGCCGCCGCGCCGGCCGGCACGGTCACCTCCCAGCGCCCGGACCCGACCGTCCGCACCGACCAGCCGGGTGGCGCGGCGAGCGCCAGCCGCACGTCGTGCGTTGCCTGCCGGCCGCCGTCGTGGAAGGTGGCGGTGACCGGCACGACCTGGCCGGGGCGGGCCAGGCGGAACTCCGAGCCCGCGGCGACCGGCGGCACGTCGGCGGTCACCTCGACGTCGGTGGCCGGCGGGTAGTCGCCGACCTCGCCGTCGCGCAGCGGGGCCACCCGGTACACCACCGCACCGTGCGCGGGCACGCTGGCCGCGATCCGGCCGGCGGTCTCGGTGGTGCGGTGCGCCCACAGGTCACGCAGGGTGTACGCGCCGGACCGGCCGAGCCCGGCGGCCCTCGCCGTGGTGGCGATGTCCCGCGGGGTGTCGCCGCGGTTCAGCAGCATCACCGCGCGGTCGCCGTTGGCCAGCCGCTTCACCCAGACGTCGGCGTCGCCGTCCCGGGTCAGCCGGGTGGCCTGCGCGCCGAGCGGGTCCTGGTCGAGCGCGATCACCTCGCGGTTGGTCAGCGTCGCCTTCGTGTCCGCCGACATCGACCGCAGGTCGTTGCCGGCCAGCAGCGGCGCGGACAGCATCGCCCACATGGTGAAGTGCGCGCGGTCGCCGTCCGGTCCGAGGCCATTCGCCCCGCCGAGGCCGACCTGGAGGATGTCAGGGTCGTTCCAGTGGTCGGGGCCGGCGTACGGGGCGAGCGGCGCCTCCTGGTCGAGGTTGGCCAGCACCTGCCGCCAGGTGTCGCCGTAGTCGTTGTTGGTACGCCACAGGTTGCTGATGGCCGGCGCCCAGGTCCACGGCTCCAGCTTCGGGTTCCACTCGCAGATGCTGAACACCATCGGCCGGCCGGTCGCCTTCAGCGCCTCGCTGTACGCGGTGTACAGCTGGATGGCGACCTGCTGCTGGGTGAGGCCGGGGAAGTCGGCGAACGGCACGTTGCACCAGTCCACCTTGACGAAGTCGACACCCCAGGACGCGAACGTGTCGGCGTCCTGCTGGACGTGCCCGTAGCTGCCCGGGTATCCGGCGCAGGTCTTCGTGCCGACATCCTCGTAGATGCCGAGCTCGAGGCCGCGCGCGTGGACGTAGTCGGCGACCGCCTTGATGCCGTGCGGGAACTTGACCGGGTCGGCCTGGAGGTTGCCGGCCGCGTCCCGGTCGTGGGACGCCCAGCAGTCGTCGAGGTTGACGTACCGGTACCCGGCGGCCTTCATGCCGGAGCTGACGATCGCGTCGGCGGTCTGCTCGACCAGCGACTCGTCCAGGTCGCAGAAGAAGGCGTACCAGTCGTTCCAACCCATCGGCGGGGTCGGCGCCGGTGCCGGCGCCGAGGTCGGGGCGGGCTCCGCGGCCGGCCTGGCGGCGGCCCATCCGGTAGCCGGGACGAGCCCGGCCACCACCATCAGGACGATCAGCAGTGCGCGCCTCATGACAGGCTCCCCAGGACGTTGACCTCCGCGGCGGAGGCGTAACCGGCGCCACCCGCGACCGCCGTCAGCCGGACATAGCGGGCCGTGACCGGGGCGAACCGCAGCGTCTTCAGCGTCGCGTCCTCGGCCCACTGCCCGGCCGCGACCTGCTGCCAGCCGGTGCCGTCCGCGCTCACCTCGACGGTGTAGGAGGTGATGATGCCGTGGTTGTTGTTGTCCGTACGGGGCTGGTAGAGCAGCCCGTCCACGGTGCCGGACCGGCCCAGGTCGAGGGTCAGCGCGTGCGGCAGCGGCTGGTACGGCGACCACTGCGAGTGCCACATGGTGACCGGGTCGTCGTCGATCGCCTTCGCCGCCTCGTACCCGCCCTGGAAGCTGTCCGCGCTCGCGGTCATGCCGGTGTGCGGGATGACGCCGAGCAGCAGCCGGACGTCCCTGGTGACGGTGCCGGTCTGGCCGCCGGATTGGTACCGGACGGTGAGCGTGGCCGGGTAGATGCCGACCGCGGCGCCGGCCGGCGGGGTCACGGTCCAACCCCAGGTGCCGTGCTGGCCGACCTGGAGGCTGCTCGGACCCGTGCTGGACGGGGTCACGGTCCAGCCGGCGGGTGCCGCCAGGGTGGCGGTCACGCCGGTGGCAGGGGCAGGGCCGGGATTGGTGATTGTGGTGGTGGCGGTGCCGGCGCCGCCGGCCTCCGGCACGGTGACCGGGCCGGGACCGGTGACGGTCAGGTGCGAGGCCCGGCTGGGCGCCGGGGTGACGACCAGGTTGTCGAACTCGGCGTTCTGCCACGGCGTGACCGCGAGCGACACCTGGCCGGCCAGGTACGTCTGGTCGCTGACGGTGGCGAGCGGAGTCCCGTCCAGCGTGGCGGTGACCTCCAGGTCACGCAGGGTGAGGCCGAGCCGGTGCCACTGGCCGACACCGATGCCGGCGGTACCGGAGGCGAGGATCGTGGCGGTCCCGTTCGGGGTCACCTTGTTGAGCGTCCAGCCGCCGGCCGCGGTGATCCGCAGATGATAGCCGGAGACGCCGTTGACGGTCCGGCCGCCGAGCTCGACCGCGCCGTCCTGCTCCAGCAGCGCATCGACGCCGACCTGGTAGTTCTTCCAATGGTCCGGGTCGCCGACGATGGTGAGGGGGTAGTTGTCGGTGTGGTTCCACTGCACCGGTTGCTGGTTGACCACCTGGCGCAGGCACTGGCCGGTACGCCCGCCCTGGCAGGGTGCGGTGGCGAAGGTGCCGCCCAGGTCGGACAGGTACCGCGGCGTGCTGTCCGGCGCGTACCCGTCGAACGTGTCGTGGTACGGCAGCGCCCACGCGGCCGCCCTCGGCGAGGTCGCGCCGCCGTGGCCATGGCCGCCGGTGGTGGTGAAGGTGTACACGTAGCCGGGTTGGAGGGTGGCGGTGAACGCGCCGCCGGTGGGGGTGATGTCGGGCTGGTGGACGAACCAGTCCTTCGGGTTGTTGGAGGACAGGTTGGTGGCCCACACGTGTACCGGTGTGGTGGACAGGCCGCCGGTCACGGTGTAGCTGACCTGCTGGGGTGTGGTGGTGTTGAGGGTTTCGGCGATGCTGGTCCAGGCCGGGCCGGTGGGGTCGCGGAGGGTGACGATGCTGCCG
>JBJMIH010000303.1:0-3679 GCA_045806985.1 Mycobacteriales bacterium
CCCGGACATGGTCACCGGCGGCCCGAACCCCGGCCCGGCGCCGGCGGTGCCCGCCCGCGCGAACCGCCCGCTGGTGATCGCCCACCGCGGCGGCGCGGCGCTGGCGCCGGAGAACAGCATGGCCGCGTTCCGCCGGGCCTTGGCCCTCGGCGTGGACATGCTGGAACTGGACCTGCACGAGACCGCCGACCACCGGGCGGTGGTGGCCCACGACGCGGTGGTGGAGCCGTGGCTGTGCCGGGGCGCGGCGGTACGGCGGCGGTGGGACGAGCTGACCACCGGCCAGATCGAGCAGCTGGACTGCCACGGCGCGCCGCCCCCGTTCCTGGACGACGTGCTGGCGCTGATGGCCGCCGATCCGCGGGTCGGGGCGATGATCGAGACCAAGACGCTGGGCGAGCCGGAAGCCCGTACCGTGTCGCTGACCCGGCTGCTGGTCGCCGGCGCGGTACGGAACGGGCTGGCCGGGCGGGTGACGGTGCAGTCGTTCGACTGGCGGACGTTCGCCGTGCCCGAGCTGCGGGCCAGCGGGATGCGGATGGCGGCGCTGAGCTCGCGCGGCGGGGACGTGGTGGCGGCGCGGGCGACCGGCGCGACCGTGTACGCCCCGGACTTCCACACCGTGCTCGCCGACCCGGGCAGCGTGGCCGCCGCGCACCAGATCGGGCTGGCGGTGTGGGTGTGGACCGTGGACACCCCCGACGACCTCCGCCGGATGCTGGCCGGCGGAGTGGACGGGATCGTCACCGACCAGCCGGACCGGCTGCTGGCGATGGAGGGGCGGGACTAGGCAGGGTTTCGAAGTAGCCGGCGAGGTCCGAAACCCGCCACCCGCCGGCCTCTCTGGCCACGATCAAGGAGTTGTGTCCGCGTTTTCACACGACAACGCGGACACAACTCCTTGATCGTGACAGCAGGGGTCCGAAGCCGGGTTCAGGCGGTGGGGGTGGCCGCGGCACTCCAGGCGGCGGCGATCCGCATCGCGTGCGACTCCAGGGTGTCCCGGTCGGCGGCGGAGAACGCGTGCGGCACGTCACTCTCCACATCGACCAGTCCGACGACCTTCCCGCCGACCCGGATCGGCACCACCATCTCGGACCGGGTGTTACTCAGCGTGGTCAGATAGCGGGGGTCGGCGGTCACGTCGCCGACCATGACGGTCTCTCCCGCCAGTAACGCCGCGCCACACAGGCCCCGGTCGCGCGGCAGGGTCGGGTACGCGGGCGGCTGCGGCCCGCTCCAGCCGATCACGCCGACCTCGGTATCCCTGACCTCGTAGATCCCCACCCAGCGGTAGCCGCCGACGGCCCTCACGGCCTCGGCGAGCTGCATGGCGTCGCGGATCTCCACGCCTTCGACGCTACGGCCCGTGGCTGTGAACTCTCCAGGGAAATCCCACGCGGCGTATCACGGTCCCATATCCATTCGGTCACACCCGGAGCTCCCCGCGAAGGACCGTCACGGCGTTGCCAGATAGTGTCACTCGGCTTCGTTTCGTGACCACAGCGACGGTCCCGCCGCGCTCGGACAGTTGCTGCCCGACAAGTGCGGACCTGCCGAGCCGCGCGGCCCAGTACGGCCCGAGCGCGCAGTGCGCGGACCCGGTCACCGGATCCTCCGGGACGCCCACCGCGGGGGCGAAGAACCGCGACACGAAGTCGACCCCGGGCCGGTCCGCGGCGGCCGTGACGATTACTCCCCGTACATCAAGCCGGCCGATCGCCGCCAGGTCCGGGCGCAGCCCGCGCACCGCCGCCGCGCCCGCCACCTCCACGCACAGATCGAACCGGGTACGCCCGACGGCGACCGGGGTCACGCCGAGCACCGCCGCGAGCCCCGCCGGGGCGTCGGCGGGCTCCACCGGGGTGGCCGGGAAGTCCATCTCGACCGCGCCGCCGGCCGCGTCACGGGCGGCGGTGGCGGTCAGCACGCCACTGCGGGTCGCGTACCGGACCGGCGCGCCACCGGCCGGCAGCAGCCCCTCCTCGGCGAGCACGTGGGTGGCGGCGAGAGTGGCGTGCCCGCACAGGTCCACCTCGACCAGCGGGGTGAACCAGCGCAGCCTGAAGTCGGCGCCGTCCCCCGCCCCGGTGGTGAGGAACGCGGTCTCGGCGTGCCGCATCTCCGCGGCGACCTGCTGCATCCAGGCGTCGCCCACCGGCTGGTCCAGCACCAGGCACACCCCGGCCGGGTTCCCCGCGAACGCCCTGTCGGTGAACGCGTCCACCACGAATATCCGCATCAGGCCAGCGTACGGCGGGTTTGGGCGGCGATCTCCAGGTCCTCCCTGGCGGCCAGCACCAGCGTGCGCACGGCCGCCTCCGCAGCGGTGATCTCCGCGTCCGGGACGGCGGCCGCGTTGCGGTCCTGGTCGACGGCCACCCCGAGGAAGGCCAGCCCGGCGGCGGCCAGCGCCCGGACCGGGGCGGCGTTCTCGCCGATCCCGCCGGTGAACACCAGCGCGTCCAACCCGCCCAGGGCGGCCGCCATCGCGGCGATCCCGGCCCGCAGCCGGTGGGTGTAGACGTCCAGGGCCCGCCCGGCGCGTTCCTCGCCCCGGTCGGCGGCGGCCAGCACCTCCCGCATGTCGGCGGTGCCGGCGAGCGCCACCAGCCCACCGCGCCGCACCACCGCCTCGGCGACCTCCTCCACCCCCAGCCCGGCCTGCTGCTGCAACCACAGCAGCAGCCCCGGGTCGACGGTGCCGGACCGGGTGGCCATCACCAGGCCCTCCATCGGCGTGAACCCCATCGTGGTGTCCACCGACCGGCCGCCGTCCACCGCCGCCAGCGACGCGCCCGCGCCCAGGTGGCAGGTGACGACCCGCCGGCCGGCGCCGAACTCGGCGGCCCGGCGGGCGGCGTAGGCGTGCGACAGCCCGTGGAACCCGTACCGGCGCAGCCCGTACCGCTCCGCCCACTCCGCCGGCAGCGGGTAGGTGGCGGCCGCGGCCGGCAGGGTGGCGTGGAAGGCGGTGTCGAAGCAGGCCACCGCCGGCAGGCCCGGCAGCGCCTTGTCCACCGCGGCGATCCCGGCCAGCGCGGCCGGCTGGTGCAGCGGCGCCAGCCGGACCAGTTCGCCCAGCTCGTCCCGCACGCCATCGTCGATCCGCACCGGCGCGGTGTGCCGGGGCCCGCCGTGCACCACCCGGTGCCCGACCGCGTCCGGCTCGCCGCCCAGCCCGGACAGCGCCTCACGCACCGCGTCCGGGTCGAACTCGCCGCCCGCGGCCGGCAGGTCGGCGTGCCCGGCGACGGTGTCGTCCGGCTCCAGCAGCCGCAACTTGAGGCTGCTGGAACCGGCGTTGACGACCAGCACCCGCATCAGTACGGCCACACCCAGTCGCGGACCTCCGGCAGGTCCTCGCCGTGCTCGCGGGTCCACTGCCGGGCCCGCAGCCGGGTGTCGACCATCTGCTGCCGCAGCCCGGCGACCCGGGTACCCAGTCCCGGCACCCGGTCGATGACGTCCATGACCAGGTGGTACCGGTCCAGATCGTTGAGCATCACCATGTCGAACGGCGTGGTGGTGGTGCCTTCCTCCTTGTACCCGCGCACGTGCAGGTTGTGGTGGTTGGCGCGGCGGTAGGTGAGCCGGTGGATCAGCCACGGGTAGCCGTGGTAGGCGAACACGATCGGCTTGCCGGCGGTGAACAGCGCGTCGAACTGCGCGTCCGGCA
>JBJMIH010000304.1:0-15251 GCA_045806985.1 Mycobacteriales bacterium
CCCCAGCGTCCCGCGAAGCCGGGCAGCCGCCGCAAGGTCCTGTTCTACGTGCGCCGCTCCTGGTACCAGCTCACCAGCATGCGGACCGCGCTGCTGCTGCTGTTCCTGCTCGCGCTGGCCGCCGTCCCCGGCGCGCTGCTCCCGCAGCGCGGCCTCAACCAGCTCAAGGTCGACGACTTCTTCAAGAATCACCCCACCGAGGCCCGCTGGCTGGACAGGGCCGGCCTGTTCGACGTGTTCACCGCGCCCTGGTTCGCCGCCGTCTACCTGCTGCTGTTCGTCTCGCTGCTCGGCTGCGTGATCCCGCGTAGCTGGCAGCACGCCAGGGCGCTGCGGGCCAAGCCGCCGGCCGCGCCGGCCAACCTGTCCCGGCTGCCGATGTCGGACGGGTACGAGGCCGAGGGCGAGCCGGCCGAACTGGCCGCCGAGGCGGCCCGCCGGCTGCGCCGCCAGCGCTGGCGGACGGTGGTCCGCGAGGAGGAGGGCGGGGCGGTCGCCGTCGCCGCCGAGAAGGGCTACCTGAAGGAGACCGGCAACCTGGTCTTCCACCTGTCGCTGGTGTTGCTGCTGGCCGGACTCGCGATCGGCTCGCTGTTCGGCTACAAGGGCAGCGTGATCGTGGTGGAGGGCCGCGGCTTCTGCAACACGGTGATGCAGTTCGACCAGTACAAGTCCGGCGCCGCCGTCGCCGACAACGCGCTGCCGCCGTTCTGCGTGCACCTCAAGGACTTCAACGCCCGCTACGACGCCGCCGGCACGCCGGTCAACTACCAGGCCCACCTCACCTACGGGTCCCACAACACCCCGTACGACCTGCGGGTGAACCATCCGCTGCGGTACAAGGGCGACCGGCTGTACCTGCTCGGCCACGGCTACGCGCCGACGATCACGGTGAAAACGCCGACCGGGCAGACCTTCACCCAGAGCGTGCCGTTCCTCCAGCAGGACGCGCGGTTCACCTCCGACGGCGTGGTGAAGCTGCCGGACGCCAAGCCGAAGCAGGTCGGCATCGAGGGCGTGTTCACGCCGACCAGCCTGGACGACGGGCTCGGCCTGGTGTCGCTGTCGGCGAAGCCGCTCGCCCCCGGCCTGTCGCTGGTCGTGTACGAGGGCGACCTGGGTCTGGACGCCGGCATCCCCAAGTCCGTCTTCACGATCGACAAGAGCCTCATCGACGGCGGCCAGCTGAAGATGATGAAGCGCCAGTTCCTCCGGATCGGCGAGCACCTGACCCTGCCGGACGGCACGACGGTCAGCTTCGACGGGTACAAGGAGTGGGCGAACCTCCAGGTCAGCCACGACCCGACGCAGCAGTACGTGCTGCTGGCGGCGGTACTCATCGTGCTCGGCCTGATCGCCACGCTGACCGGTCGCCGCCGCCGGATCTGGGTCCGGTTCGCCCCCTTCGACAGCGCGTCGAAGAAGCGGGGTACCGTGGTCCGGGTCGGCGGCCTCACCCGGAACGATCCGGAGAGCTTCGCCACCGAGTTCGACCGCACGGTGACCATGGTGAAAGGGCTGAAGGGGAGCTGACATGGCCGTCAACGACCACCTGTCAGAGCTGTCCGACCACCTGCTCGGGCCGACCATCCTGACCTACGCGAGCGCGATGCTGGCCTACGCGGTCGAGTACGCGTTCGGCCGCCGCGAGGTGGGCGCCCGCGTCGCCGCGCCGGCCAGGTCCGCGGTGCTCGCCGGGGCCGGCGGCCCTGACGTGACCGAGGATGCCGCCGGCACCGACGAGCCGGCCCCGCCGCCGTCGCGGCAGAACGCCAAGGCCGCGTCCATGGCGCGGGCCGGCGGCCGGCTCGCGGTGGCGCTGTCCGTCTTCGGCTGGGTGCTGCACCTGGCCGTGCTGGTCACCCGCGGGCTGTCGGTGCACAGGGTGCCGTGGGGCAACATGTACGAGTTCGGCCTGTCGATCTCGTTCGCCGCCGTGACCGCCTTCGGCGTGTTCGCGTACCGGTACAACGTCCGCTACCTCGGCCTGTTCGTGATGGCGCCGGTGGTGCTGCTACTCGGCTTGGCGGGCACGGTGTTCTACGTCAAGCCGGGTGACCTGTCCGCGCCGCTGCACTCCTACTGGCTGCTCATCCACGTGACGTGCGCGGTCGCCACCGCCGGCATCTTCATGGTCGGCTTCGCCACCGCCTCGGCGTACCTGGTGCGCGACCGGTACGACCGCCGGCAGGGCAGGGCGATGCGCTTCCCGACCACGCTCGGCCGCCGGCTGCCCGCCGCGGACGCGCTGGAGCGGCTCACCTTCCGCATCCACGCGGTCGGCTTCCCGCTGTGGACGTTCACCATCATCGGCGGCGCGATCTGGGCCGAGTCGGCGTGGGGCCGGTACTGGGGCTGGGACCCGAAGGAGACCACCTCGCTGGTCTGCTGGGTCGTCTACGCCGCCTACCTGCACGCCCGCTCGACCCCGCGCTGGCAGGGCCGTGGCGCAGCGTGGCTGGCCATCCTCGGCTGGGGCGTGATGATGTTCAACCTGTTCGGCATCAACACGTTCGTCGTCGGGCTGCACTCCTACGCCGGCGTCTAGCGGCACCGCCTGCCACGCAGGTGGCCTGCCCGATTCCTGTGCTTTAGGGTGACGGCGGACGACGGGAGACCGCCTTGACCCACCACGAGCCACCGCAGGGCCCGAAGTGGGTGCCGCCCGACGAGAGCCTGTACCGAGCGTTTCCGCCCGACTACCCGCGTACCGGCCGCCGGGGCGACTGGGCGGCGGTCGCGATGAGCGGAGCGCTGGCGCTGATCGTGCTGCTGGTGCTGGCGGGGCTCGGCCTGGTGGCGGTCGGCCCGAGCGGCGCGCACGGCCGGGACGAGGCCGGCGGCGGCCGCAAGCCCCCGGCCTGGCAGCCCTACACGTTCTCGCCCCGCCCGGTACCGGCCAGCCCGTCGCCCACGCACCCGCCGCTGGTGTACTCGGCCGACGGGAACACCCTCTACAAGGTCGGCGCGTTCCCGGCGCAGAAGCTGCTCGCGCCGCCGACGCTGACCCCGCGCACCACCGCCGAGTTCCAGGCGTACCTGGAGTTCGTCGGCGCGGACGTGCAGCAGATCTGGTCGAAGGAGTTCGGCAAGATCGGCATGCCGTACCGGCAGGCCGAGGTGGACATCTGGATGGGCGACTTCTCCAGCCCGTGCGGCAAGGTCGACCCGCGCGCCATGTACTGCGGCAAGAACCGCACCGTGTACTTCGACGCGGACGCGATGCGCTCGTACCAGGCCGCCGGCATCCCCGCCGGCAGCCCGGTGTTCCTGGCCGTGATGGTCGCGCACGAACTGGGCCACCACATGCAGGACGAGTCGGGCATCGGCGGCTCGCTGGTGCAGCGGGACGGCGGCGGCAACCTGTCCAACCCCGACAGCATCCGGTTCGAGCTGCAGGCCGACTGCTTCGGCGGCATCTGGGCGCACACCGCGCGGGACGGGTTCCGGATCGACCAGACCACGCTGGATGACGTGGTCGAGTCCATGCGGCACATGGGCGACGACGGCTGGCTCCCGCGCGCCCAGTGGCGGCACGGCTCCGGCCAGCACCGGGCGGACTGGTTCCTGCGCGGCTACAACACCGGCGACCCGGCCCAGTGCAACACGTTCACCGCCTCGGACGCCGCCATCTTCTAGCCGTCCCGGCTGACCAGGTCGGCGTACTCGGGGTGGCGGTCGATCCAGCCCTCCACGAACCAGCAGCGCGGCACCACCGCGCGGCCACGGGCCCTGGCGTCGTCCAGCGCGGCCCTGGCGAGCGCGCTGCCGATGCCCCTGCCCTCGTACTCGGCCGGCACCCTGGTGCTCAGGTAGACGATCGTCCGCTCGCTGACCTCGACGTAGTCCAGCACGCCGACCTGATCGCCGGCCAGGTGCGCCTCGAAGCGGTGCTCGGCTGGCAGGTGGGTGACGGTGAGCTCCGGGGCGGTGCTCATCAGTCGCTCACCGTGGAGGGCGTGGCCTCGTAGACCACGTCGCCGTAGTCGGGGTGGCGGCGGAGCCACTCGGCCACGAACGGGCACAGCGGCAGCACCCGCCGGCCGCGGTCCCTGGCGTCGTCCAGCGCGTGCCGGGCCAGCGTGCTGCCCACGCCCCTGCCCTCGTACTCGGAGCTCACCTCGGTATGGGTGAGCACGGTCACCGTGCCGGTGGTCTCGAGGTACTCGAGGAAGCCGGCCACCTGCTCGCCGTCGCGCGCCTCGTACCGGTCCCGGTCGGTGACGTTGCTGACGTTGAGGTCCACGCCCCCAACGTACCGCCGGTCAGGTCTCGTCGTCGCGGAGACGGCGGGTACGCCTGGCGAGCTCGGCCAGGAACTCGGGATCGTCGTCGGGGCCGACCACCCGGGGATTGCGGGTGGCCTCCGACCAGGTGTCCTCTTCCACCCAGGCCGGCTCGTAGTCGTCGTCCTCGTCGCGTGGCGCGACGGGTCTGCCGAACATCAGCCAGCACATCGCCCCCAGCGGGGTCGGCAGCGCGATGAACGCCACCCACAGCCACTTCGGCAGCAGCCGGACCTCGGTCGCGGGGCTGGTCGCCGCGTCCAGCAGGCAGTAGATCCACGCGCCGAGCAGCAAGAGCCCGAACAGCGCCGACAGCACCAGCATGGTCCCACAGTAGGACATGAGGGCCGGCCGCCGCTGCGCCAACTCAGCCAGACCCGGTGCCCCCTGCCGGGAATCCGCAGGGGACACTAGCTGCATGTCCGGGTACCCCTACGCCGACCTGCGGGACTTTCTTCGCCAACTGGAGCGATCCGGGGAACTCAAGCGGGTCTCGGCGCCGGTGGACCCGTACCTGGAGGTCACCGAGATCGTCCAGCGGGTGCTGCGCGAGCAGGGCCCCGCGCTGCTGTTCGAGAACCCGACCAGCGGCGGGATGCCGCTGCTGATCAACCTGTTCGGGACGCGGCGGCGGATGGAGGCCGCCCTGGGTGTCGCCGACTTCGACGAGATCGGCGACCGGATCGCCACCCTGCTCAAGCCGGAACTGCCGGTCGGCTGGGCCGGGCTGCGGGAGGCGTTCGGCAAGCTCGCCCAGCTCAAGGGCCTGCCGCCGAAGAAGGTCAGGAGCGCGCCCTGCCAGGAGGTCGTGTACAAGGGCGACGACGTGGACCTGGACCGGCTGCCGGCCGTGCACTCCTGGCCCGACGACGGCGGCGCGTACCTCAACTTCGGCCTCACCCACACCAAGCATCCGGTGACCGGCCAGCGCAACCTGGGTATGTACCGGCTCCAGCGGTACGACCGGAACACCATCGGCATGCACTGGCAGATCCACAAGGACTCGACCGCCCACCACGCGGTCGCCGAGCGGCGCGGGGAGCGGCTGCCGGTGGCCATCGCGTTCAGCCCGGACCCGGTGGTGACGTACGCCGCGCAGGCCCCGCTGCCGCCGGACATCGACGAGTACCTGTTCTGCGGGTTCCTGCGCGGGCAGCGCACCGAGATGGTGGACTGCCTGACCGTGCCGTTGCAGGTGCCGGCGTCCTCGCACGTGGTGCTGGAGGGCTGGCTGGAGCCGGGGGAGCGGCGCGACGAGGGGCCGTTCGGCGACCACACGGGCTTCTACACGCCGGTGGAGCCGTTCCCGGTACTGCACGTGGAGTGCATGACGACCCAGCGCGACCCGATCTTCCAGTCGGTGGTGTGCGGGCCGCCGCCGCAGGAGGACGCCTGGATGGGCAAGGCCACCGAGCGCATCTTCCTGCCGCTGCTCCGGCTGGTGCTGCCGGACGTCATCGACTACGACATGCCGGTGCAGGGCGTCTTCCACAACTGCGTCATCGTCTCGATCGACAAGCGGTTCCCGAAGCACGCGCAGAAGGTGATGCACGCCATCTGGGGCACGATGATGCTGTCGCTGACCCGGCTGATCGTGGTGGTGGACGCCGACTGTGACGTGCACGACTACAACGAGGTGGCGTGGCGGGCGTTCGGCAACGCCGACTACGCCCACGACATGATCGTCACCGAAGGCCCGGTCGACCACCTCGACCACGCCTCGTACCAGCAGTTCTGGGGTGGCAAGGTGGGCATCGACGCGACCCGCAAGCTGCCGGCGGAGGGGTACGCGCGGGGCTGGCCGGAGCCGGTGCGGATGACCGACGAGGTGAGGTCGAGGGTGGACGCGCGCTGGCGGGAGTACGGGATATGACCGCGGTCGCGATGCCGCGCACGGCGCGGTCGTTCCTGCGGTTGGTGATGATCGAGCACTCGGTGTTCGCGCTGCCGTTCGCCTACATCGCGATGCTCACCGCCATGCGGGCGCAGGGAAAGCACGTGTGGTGGGGCACGCTGGTGCTGATCACGGTGGCGATGGTGGCGGCCCGTACGGTCGCGATGGCCGCCAACCGCATCATCGACCGGCACATCGACGCCCAGAACCCGCGCACGGCACAACGCGAGCTGGTCACCGGCGCGCTGTCGCTGCGCTCCGCCTGGGTCGGGCTGGTGGTCTTCCTCGCGGTCTTCCTGGCCGCCGCGGCCGCGCTCAACCCGCTCTGCCTGCTGCTCTCCCCGGTCGCGCTGTTCTTCCTGATCATCTACTCCTACGCCAAGCGGTTCACCGACTTCCCGCAGGTCTTCCTCGGGCTGGCGCAGGCGATCGGGCCGATCGGGGCGTGGCTGGGGGTGACGGGGCACTGGTCCTGGCCGGCGTTCGTGCTGGGGCTGGCCGTCGGCGCGTGGATCGGCGGCTTCGACTGCCTGTACGCCTGCCAGGACGTGGACGTGGACCGCCGGATCGGCGTGCGGTCGGTGCCGGTGCGGTTCGGGGTGGCCAACGCGCTGCGCGCCTCCACGGTCATCCACGTCGGCACGGTGCTGCTGTACCTCTGGTTCGGGTACCTCACCGGGTACGGCTGGCTCTGGTACGCCGGGGTGGCGGTGGTCGCGGTCGTGCTGGCCTACGAGCACGCGATCGTGCGGCCGACCGACCTGTCCCGGGTGAACCGGGCATTCTTCACCGCCAACGGCGTGGTCGGGCTGGTGCTGTTCGCCTTCGCCCTCGCCGACCTGCTGGCCCTCCAGGGCCTGCGGCCCTGACCGGCCTACTCCGTCTCGGGCTTCTCCGGCTCCAGCAGCGAACGGGCGTACTCGGCCACGTCGGCGGCGCCCACCTCGGTGAAGTGCCCGGCGGCCCGCTCCAGCACCGGGGCGGCCTCGTCGCGGCGGTCCAGATCCAGCAGGATCTGCCCGCGCAGCAGCGCGGACTGGCCGGCCGCGTACCGGTCGCCGGCCGCGGCGTACCCGTTCTCGGCCGCCTCCGCCTGAGTCAGCGCCTCCGCGGGCTGGCCGAGGTCGGCGTGCGCGCGGGCCAGGTCGTCGGCCAGGTCGGCGCGCTCCCACACCGGGTCGCACTCCGGGCCGGCCTCCAGCGCGTTCGTCCGGGTGGTCGCCTCGCCGAGCAGCAGGTCCAGCGCCTGCTGCTGCCGGCCGGAGGCCAGCAGCGCCCTGGCCTGCCGGCGGAACGACCGCGCCGCGTCCGGCGGCTCGCCCGCCTTGTCGAAGGCCGCGCCGGCGGTGGCGTACCGCTCGGCCGCCTCGGCCGGCCGGCGCATCTCGTACAGCAGGTCGCCGCAGAGCGCCGACGCCCGCGCCACCGCCAGCGACTCGTCCTGGCTGGCGAAGTACTCCGCGCACGCGGTCAGGTGCTCCAGCGCCGGCTCGGCCTCGCCCAGCCGGGCCTGCACCTGGCCGAGCAGGTACCGCAGCTCGATCCGGACCGGCGGCTCGGCCGGCTCGGGCAGCTCGGCGAGTGACTCCTCCAGCTGCTCGGCGGCCTCCAGGTCGCGGCCCAGCTGGAGGTAGGCGATGGCCAACCCGCGCCGGGTCCACGGCCGCTGGGCCGCGTTGATGCTATGCAGCGCCTCCGCCAGGTCCTCGGCCGCGCCCTGCTGGTCACCGGTGTCCGCCCGCAGGTGCCCGCGGGCGGCCCGCACCTGGCCGAGGAAGCCCGGGTCGGTGCCGGCCGGCGCCACCCGCAGCGCCTCGTCCAGCAGCTCGCGGGCGCCGGCCTGGTCGTCGGACTGGACCCGCAGGAAGCTCAGGCCGTACGCGGCGTACGCCTGGTCGGACGCGAACCCCTGCGCGATCGCCCGCTCGCGGGCCCGCTCCAGCGGCTCCCGCGCCTCGTCGCCCCGACCGGCGCGCAGCAGGATCTGGCCGCGGACGGAGTCCAGGTGCACGGCCAGCGCCGGGTCGTCGATCTGCGCGGCCACGGCGGCCGCGTCGTCCAGCGCGGCCAGGGCCTTGTCGGCGCCGCCGTGGTGGCCGTAGCTGAGCGCGAGCCGCAGCAGCGCGTCCAGCAGGTACAGCGGCTCCTCGTGGGAGGCGAAGTACTCGGCCGCCTCCAGCACCACGATCAGGCCGGTGTCGTCGCCGCGCTCGTACCGGATCCGGCCGGCCTGGGCGAGCGCGCGCCGGCGGCGGGCCTCGTCGCCGATCGCGGAGTACCCCTCGACCGCCTCGCGGTACCGGTCCAGCGCCTCGGCCTCCCTGCCGACCTGGCTGTACCTGGCCGCCTGGAACTCGGCCCGGCGGGCGGCGAGCCCGGCGTCCAGCGACCGGCCCGCGGTGCGGGACAGGAACGCGTCGTACGCGGCGGCCGCCTCGACCGCGCGGCGGCGCAGCGCCAGCCGCTCCGCCCGGGCCGCCAGCTCGGTGAGGTCGACGCTGGCCAGCTCCGGGTCGGCCGGCGCCGGCCGGGCCGCCCCGGCCAGCCGGGACGGGCCGGGGGCCAGCGGGAGTGACTCCACCCACGGCTCGGCGTCGATCAGCGCGGCGATCCGCTGCGTCTGGTGGTCGGTGCCGTTGCGGGTGTCGAACTCGGCGGCGAGCGCGTTGGCGGCGGCCGCGCACTCCTTGGCCAGGTCGGACACGCGCACGGTGGAGGCGGGCCGGGAGCCGTCGGCCGGCCGGCGCACCGGCAGCCCGCCGTGGCCGGCCTCGGTGAGCCGGCGCAGCAGCAGCGCGGAGGCGGCGTGGAACTCCATCAGCCGGCGCGGGGTCGGCGCGTGGTCGGCCCACGGCAGGTGCCGCTCCAGCAGTTCCAGCCCGCGCGCCTCGTTGCCGGTGCGGGCGCAGAACTCGATCTGGTCGGCGATGTCGCCGAGGTTGTTGCGGTTCGTCCGCTGCTGGCGGTACGCGCGCAGGTGCGCCCAGCGGGCGTCGTCGTGGGCGCCGGTGGCGACGAACACCGGCAGCAGCGCGGTGAGGATGCGGGCCGGGTTCTCCACGCAGCCCTGGCTGTCGGCCAGCACCGGCTCGGCGAGCCGCAGCGCCTCCTCGTACTCGCCTTTCTTCGCCAGCTGGACGGCGAACTCGGCGGCCTCGCAGGCCGGGCAGTCGGAGTTGGCGTCCCGCGGCGTGGTGCGCCACAGCGTGAACCAGTGCTCGGCCCGCTCGGCGTCGCCCAGGAAGTCCGCCACCTCCCAGCGCAGCATGTGCAGCGACCGCTCACCCAGCCCGGCCGCGGGCAGCCGCTTGGCCAGGTCGTCCAGTGCCGCGTTGATCTGGTCCAGGCCCAGGTTGGGGAAGGACACCATGTTGGTGACGATCCACTTGTACTGCCAGCACAGCAGTTGCGGTGACCAGCTCGGCTTGCCGGTGGGATCGCGGTCGTACTCGGCGAGGCAGCGGGCGAACGGCACGAACGCCTTGGCCTCCTCGCCGCCGTGCTCGTAGGCGGAGACCAGCTCCAGCCGCGCCTCGAAGGCGAGCGCCGCCAGCCCGGCGGCGTCGGCGTGCCTGACCACCTCCTCCACCGCGGCGATCCGGCCAGCCCCGTACGGCAGCGTGTCCGCGGTCGCCAGACGCTCCCGCAGTTCCGCTTCGGTCACAGCTCCTCCTGGTCCTGCTGTACAGCCCAATCGAGCAGGCCGAGGAAGGCCCGGTTGAGCAGGGCCGAGTCGGCCGCCCGGAGCGGGTGGTGGCCGAGCAGCAGCGCCTGCCCGTACAGGGCCTCGACGGCCGTCCTGGTCAGCTCCGGATCGGTGAGCTGGGTGATCCGGCGTACCAGGGGATTACGGTAGTTCAGAACGAGTTGGGGGTGTTCGCCCGCCTCCGGGTCGTCGAAGGCGTCCAGCACCTCGGCCCACAGCGGGTCCGCGGTGTCACGGGTGGCACGCAGCTCGGCACGGTGCGCGGCGTCGGCGTCCAGCAGGTACAGCGCCGCCAGGCTGACCGGGTCGAACTCGCGCAGGCTGACGTCGCAGTCCAGCCGCTCCAGGGCCGCCCTGGCCCGCTGCGTGAAGCCGTGCAGCGCGAGCGCGGTGTCCGAGTCGAGCGCGCCGAACCGGGCCGCCAGGTCCGCCGGGTCCAGCCGCTGGACGGAAGCGTCCGGGAGCGCCGCCGGCAGCCGTTCGAGCAGCTCGGTCTCGTACGCGTAGCCGGCGTTGACCACGCCGATGCCCTGCGCGGTGGCGACCGCGGAGATCTGCCGGAACTCGTCCACGCTGGGGGTGTACCGGATCGCGCCGTGCCGGCGCCGGAACTCGGCCAGGGTGAGCGCGCCGTCGCTGGTCTCGAACGGCAGCCAGCGGTCCACCAGCCGCAGCATCTCGTCGTCGTGCACGGCCATCGCCTTGACGCCGAGGTGGTGGGTGCGCAGGAAGTCGGCCATCCGGTCCGGGTCGGTCGCGGACAGCCGGACCAGCCAGCCCCGCAGCTGCTCGCCGAGGGCGACCCTGGTGCTCTCGGTCAGCTCGTCGTCGTACAGCGCCTCCCGGGAGGCGGTCGGCCGCAGCTCGCTGCTGTCCACCACGCAGCGCACGAAGAACGCCCACTCCGGCAGCAGGCCCTCGGTGTGCTCGGCGAGCAGCATCCGCTTCAGGTACACCCGGTGCGCGCCACGGGCGGCCGGGCTGGCCGGGGTGGGCAGCACGAACGCGACACCGGTCAGGCCGGCCTCCGGCACGGCCAGGTCGATCACGTCGAACGGCGCGAAGCCGAACACCCGCTCGCCGTACGCCAGCAGCCGCTCGCGCCGCTCCCGCGCCCCGCCGGTCCGGCTCCACGGCAGGTCGCCGTGGGTGATCAGATCGTCACCGACCTGCACCGGCACCGGCAGCAGCTCGCCGAACAGCGCGGCCAGCCGGGTCACCGTCGCCGCCTCCAGCCAGTGCGCGCAGCCGGGCTGGGGCACCAGCGTGACCGTGGTGCCCGGCTCGGCGCGCTCGCCGGGTGCCACCTCGTAGGTGCCGTCGGACCTGGCCGTCCACGCCACCGCGTCGCTCCCGGTCGCGGAGCGGGTCACGACCCTGATCTCGTCGGCGACCAGGAAGCAGGACAGCAGGCCGATACCGAACTGGCCGAGGAACTCGTGCCGGGCGAAGTTCAGCTCGTCCCGCTTGGAGCTGCGGCCGATCGTCGCCAGCAGGGTGTGCACCTCGGTCTCGGTGAGCCCGATGCCGGAGTCGTGGACCTGGAGCGTGCCGTCACCGGTTGCCTCGAGCGGGAGAACACGAACAGTAGCAGGAGCATCCGGATCGGTGGCGCGCCGCGCGGTGATCGCGTCCACCCCGTTCTGGAGCAGTTCGCGCAGGTAGACACGGGGACTGGAGTACAGATGGTGAGACAGCAGGTCGACGATGCCCCTCAGGTCGACCTGGAAAGCCTCTGGCACGCACACTCCCGAGCTCAAGGTTTGCGGCACGCCATCGTCCCGTATCGGGACGGGCCCGGACAAGTCGCGGACCGCGACGAACCGTTACCGTGAGCGACATGGATCGGGTGCCGTGGGTGGTGGGGGTGTCGGGCGCGTCCGGGACGCCGTACGCCGCCGCGGTGCTGCGCGGCCTGTTCGCCGCCGGCGAGCCGGTGGACCTGGTGATCTCCCGGGCCGCCCGGCTGACGCTGCTGGACGAGACCGGGGTGAGCTTCCGGGACGGCCACTGGCGCGCGGACCTGGCCGGCTGGCTCGGTGCGGAGTCGGTGGACAAGGCCGACGTGCGGTACTGGCCGGCCGGCGACCTGGCGGCCGGGCCGTCGAGCGGCTCGTACCCGGCCCGCGGCATGGTGGTGGTGCCGGCGAGCACGGCGGCGGTGGCCGGCATCGCCCTCGGCCTGTCCAAGGACCTGCTCCAGCGGGCGGCCGACGTCACCCTGAAGGAGCGCCGCCCGCTGGTGGTGGCGCTGCGCGAGACCCCGCTGGCCCGGTCGACGCTGGTGCAGCTGCTGACCCTGCACGACGCCGGCGCGGTCGTTCTCCCGGCGAGTCCCGGCTTCTACGCGGGTGCCACCACCGCGGCCGAGCTGGCCGACTTCGTCGCCGGCAAGGTCCTGGACGTGCTCGGCGTCCCGCACACCCTGTTCACCCGCTGGGGTGGAAAATTGGGGGGTGGCCAGAAAAAGGCGTAGCCCGGTCTCTACCGTTGTCGCATGACAACGGTGAGGACCGGGCTACTTACTCTCGGTGCGACCGTTTCAGCGTGCGCGACGCTGCTCCGGGACACCACTGCCCTCAGTGGCGCCGAGGAGCTGGCGCACTTCAGACTCCCGGAAGCGGCGATGGCCGCCGGGAGTCCGGATGCTGCTGATACGGCCGGCAGCGGCCCACCTGGTGACGGTCTTCGGGTCGACGCGGAACAGCGCCGCAACCTCACCTGGTGTGAGCAAGCGCTCACCCACCTCCACAGTTCCCCCTCCGGTTTGGTCCGTCTGCGGCCGATGCCGTAGATGACGGACGGTGTACTGGCCATGGCGGCGGCATCCCCCCATGCCTTGTGCGTGCCACCTGACCTGCAGGTTCATTACATCATCCGGTTCGGGTCCAGGCAGGGTATTCACTGTTTCCCTGCCAGATATCGCCCCGGCTGACACGTCCCCACCCAGCGACGCCAGCCGCAACGTGATCAAATGCAGTTTGGCCACGTTCGGCAAATATCACCGAACAGTTGTTGATTCTACGGGCGAATTGGGACGACCTGCCACATCCTGTGCGCCGTGTCACCTGAGTTTCGCTCGGAGGAGGATCGTGGACGATATCGACCGTGAGCTCGTGGAAGCGCTCCGTAGCAACGCGCGGAGCACATACGCGGAACTCGCCCGCCGGGTCGGGCTCACCGCGCCCTCGGCGCACGAGCGGGTCGCCAAGCTGGAGAGCTCCGGGGTGATCACCGGGTACCACGCGGCCGTGGCGCCGTCCGCCCTCGGGCTGGGGGTGAGCGCGCTGATCGGGCTGTTCCTCGCTGACGACGTGGAGGCCGACGAGGTCGCCGACAAGCTGGCCGTACTGCCCGAGATCGAGGCCTGCTGGTTCGTCGCCGGCGACGAGTCGTTCCTGCTCAAGGTGCGGGTACCGGACGTGGACGCGCTGGAGGCCACGCTCGGTGCGCTGCGCCGCATCCGCGGCGTCTCCCGCACCCGCACCACCGTCGTGCTGTCCACCCGCTGGGAGAACCGGGTCCGCCCGGCCACTGACACCGCGTGACTTCTTGTCAAACCCTTACGGCCCCACGAGGCTTGACCCTGTGAGGGTGCTGACGGTGGCGGAGGTGGAGCGGCACTTCGCCGCCGTACTCGAGGCGGTCGCGCAAGGTGAGACCGTCGTGATCGTCCGTGGCGGCCGCCGGATCGCGGTGCTGTCACCACCGTCGTCCGACCACAGCGAGGCCGTCCAGGACCTGCTCAACCGGGCGATGCGTCCGCCCGACCCGCCGCCCGACCCGCCACGCCGCCCGCGCTGGGGACCTCCGGCCGGCCCAGCTGGCCCCCCGCGGGGACCACGAGGTCGCGGGTGAGATCGGCCAGCCGGGGCGCCCCGGCCAGCGCCATCGCGTCGGCGAACTCCTCCCGGTAGGCGTCCAGCAGCGCGGCCACCCCGGCCGGGCCGGCCGCCGCGAGCGCCCACACCACCGGCCGCCCCACCAGCACCGCCTTCGCGCCGAGCGCCAGCGCCACCAGCACGTCGATGCCGGTACGGATGCCGCCGTCCACCAGCACCGGCACGGTCTCGCCGACCGCCGCCACCACCTCGGGCAGCGCGTACGCGGTGGCCTGCGCCCGGTCCAGCTGCCGGCCGCCGTGCGTGGACACGATCACCCCGGCCGCGCCGGCGGCCACCGACGCCACCGCGTCGTCGGCCCGCAGCACGCCCTTCACCAGCACCGGCAGCCCGCCCAGGTCGCGCAGCCAGGCCACGTCGGCCGGCACCAGGCCAGGCTCCTGCTCCACCGAGGTCGGGACGCTGTCGAAGTTGGCCATCGTGTCCGCCTCGCTCACCGGCAGCTCGCCGGCGAGCCTGGCCTTGGCCGCCGGGAACGGCGTGTCAACGGTCAGTACCAGCGCCTTCGCGCCGGCCGCCACGGCACGCTCCACCATCCGCGCAGTCGCCGCCCGGTCCCGCAGCAGGTACACCTGGAACCACCAGTCCGGCACCCGCTTGGCCACCGCCCCCATCGGCCGGGTCGACCGGGACGACAGCACCAGCGGGATGCCGGCCGCCGCCGCGCCCTCGGCCACCGCCAGCTCGCCGTCCGGGTGGGCCATCGACAGGTAGCCGGTCGGCGCCACCATCACCGGCGCGGCCATCGGGGTGTCGAACAGCCGGGTGGTGACCTGCACCACGGAGACGTCGCGGAGCACCCGGGGCCGCAGCCGCCAGTCCCGCCACGCCCGCTCCGCCTCGCCGAGCGTGATCTCCTCGCCGGAGCCGCAGCTGAAGTACGTGTCGGCCACCGGATCGAGGACGGCGGCCGCCCTGGCGCGGTACCCGGCGATCAGCTCCAGTACGGACACGGCCGCGACCTTAGCGCCCCGGCCAGCAGCCCGGGGGTGCGGCCGGCACAGCGTCTTTCCCGGCGTACGCTCGGCTCATGGACGCTGGGCGGAAGCGGGAGCTGGAAGACAAGGTCCTCGCCGGGGAGCGCCTGGACTACCAGGACGGCGTCGACCTCTACGGCAGCGACGACCTGAGCTGGCTGGGCGGGCTCGCCCACCACGTGCGCACCCGGAAGAACGGCGACCGGGTGTACTTCAACGTCAACCGGCACCTGAACATGACCAACGTCTGTTCCGCCTCGTGCGCGTACTGCTCGTTCCAGCGCAAGCCGGGCGAGAAGGACGGCTACACGATGCGCATCGAGGAGGCCGTCCGGCTCGCCAAGCAGATGGAGCCGTCCGGCATCACCGAGCTGCACATCGTCAACGGCCTGCACCCGACCCTGCCGTGGCGGTACTACCCGCGCAGCCTGCGCGAGCTGAAGGCCGCGCTGCCGCAGGTGTCGCTCAAGGCGTTCACCGCCACCG
>JBJMIH010000305.1:0-13649 GCA_045806985.1 Mycobacteriales bacterium
CATTTTCCCGCCACCACGGCGGCCACAGCACAGCGGCCCGGGTCACTCACATGAAAATGCGGCCACAACTCCTTGATCGTGGCCGCAGGGGTCCGAAATCCGCCAAGGGCATACAGGCGGAAGCCGACTTTGAGACACGGCCTAGCGGCCCAGCTTCCCGCTGCCGGCGTTGTCGGCCCGCTTGCGTGCCAAACAACAGCACGCGGCGCGAGCCTCCGCCTTGGCAGCCGAATCCTGCGCTTCCCGCTGCCGGCGTTGTCGGCCCGCTTGCGTGCCCAAGAGCAGCACGCGGCGCGCCGCTCCGCCTTGGCAGCGGAAAGCTGAATCCGCCAGGAGGACTGGATCCGGCAGGAGGACTGGATCCGCCAGGAGGGATCGGCAGGCGCCCGGATACGATTCACCCGCCACCCGTACCCGGCGCCACCCGAGGAGTCAGGGCCCATGAGCACCGCCCAGCAGCCTGCCGAGCCGACCGCGACCGTCGCCGTGTACAGCCACGACCCGGTCGTGCGGGAGCGGATCCGGGTGGGTGTGGGGCGCCGGCCCGCGCCGGACGTGGGCCGCATCCGCTTCATCGACGCCTCCACCGTCCGGCAGATCCAGGAGCTGGCCGACCACGGCGAGGTGGACCTGCTGCTGCTCGACGCCGAGGCGCAGCCGACCGGCGGGATGGGGATCGCCCGCACGCTGAAGAACGAGATCGAGGACTGCCCGCCGGCCGTGGTCGTCGTCCAGCGGCCGCAGGACCGATGGCTCGCCACCTGGTCCGAGGCCGACGCTGTGCTGTCCCACCCGCTGGACCCGGTGCAGGCCGCGGCCACCGTCGCGAAGATCCTCCGCGCCCGCCGCGGCACCGCCCCCCAGGCGGGCGCCCTACCCGCTCACTAGCGCCCCGTGCCGGAGTGTCGCTCCGCCCGTACGCCACGCCCGCCCGGCCCTGCCGGCGGCACGCCGGATCGGCCTCCTTTGCCGCCGGACCTCCGGCACGGGACACTTGCCGCGCGGCGCTCCCCGCCGCGATTTCCGGAGGCCCTCATGTCCGACTGGCCCACCCTGCTGTCCCGGCTGCTGGCCGGGGAGACCCTGGACACCGCCGACACCGCGTGGGCCATGCGCGAGGTGATGGCCGGCGAGGCCACTCCCGTACAGGTGGCCGGCTTCGCGGTCGCGCTGCGCGCCAAGGGCGAGACGCCGGCGGAGATCGCCGGCCTCGCCCAGGGGATGCTGGAGACCGCCACCTCGATCGAGGTCACCGACGACGCGGTCGACATCGTCGGCACCGGCGGTGACCGCGCCCACACGGTGAACATCTCCACGATGGCCGCGCTGGTGGTGGCCGGCGCGGGCGTACGCGTGGTCAAGCACGGCAACCGCGCCGCCTCCAGCAGCTGCGGCGCGGCCGACCTGCTCGAACACCTCGGCATCCCACTGACACTGGAGCCCGCGGCGGTGGCCCGGTGCGTGCAGGAGGCCGGCATCGGTTTCTGCTTCGCGCCGCTGTTCCACCCGGCGCTGCGGCACGCCGCGGTACCCCGGCGCGAGCTGGGCGTGCCCACCTTCTTCAACTTCCTCGGCCCGCTCACCAACCCGGCCCAGCCGCGCGCCGCCGCGGTCGGCGTGTTCGACCTGCGGATGGCGCCGGTGGTGGCCGGGGTGTTCGCCGGGCGCGGCCAGTCGGCGCTGGTGTTCCGCGGCGAGGACGGCCTGGACGAGCTCACCACCACCGCGCCCAGCCGGGTGTGGGTGGCCGGGCGCGGCGAGGTGGCCGAGACCGTGCTGGACGTGGCCGACCTGGGCATCCCGCGGGCGGTGGCCGAGGACCTGCGCGGGGCGGACGCCACCCACAACGCGAAGGTGACCCAGGCGCTGCTGGCCGGGGAGCGCGGGCCGGTACGCGACGCGGTGCTGGTCAACGCGGCCGCCGCCGTGGTCGCCTACGAGGGCGTCAGCGGCACGCTCCCGGACGCCCTCCGCGCCGCCCTCACCAGGGTGACCGCCGCCGTCGACACCGGCGCGGCCGCCGCCGCCCTGGACCGCTGGCTGGCGGTGGCTACCTCCCCGTGACCGCGCCGTCGAACGGGCGGGGCGGCAGGTCGGCGAGGGCGCGCAGGTCCTCCAGCGTGGTGTCGCCGAGCGGGGTGTAGAAGTGCAGGCGGGCGCCGGGCCGCTCGCTCAGCCACAGCCGGGTGACCTCCAGGGTGACCAGGCCGGCGGTGGGGTGCAGGTACCGCTTGAGGCGCGTGCTGCGGGTGGTCACCTCGTGACGGTCCCAGAACTCGCGGAAGCGGGGGGAGGCCGCCCGCAGCTCCTCGATCAGGCCGGCCCAGGCGGGTTCGCCGACGTGGCTGGCCATGGCGGCGCGGTACTGGGCGATCAGCCGGTTCGCCGTCTCCTCCCAGTCCACCAGCAGGGTGGGCCAGGTCGGCTCGAGGAACAGCAGCCGCAGCAGGTTGCGCTGGGCCGCCGGCAGCGAGTCCAGGTCGCCGACCAGGCCGACCTCGGCCCGGTTCCAGGCGAGGATGTCCCAGCGCGGGCCGATCACCAGGGCCGGGTACGGGTCGAGCGCGTCGAGCATCGTGGTCAGCGGCGCGGCGACCGCCTCCGGCTCCGGCTCGCGGTCCGGCGGCGGCGCGCCGGCGAGCGTGAACAGGTGTGCGTGCTCGTCGGCGTCCAGCCGCAGCGCCCGCGCCACCGCGTCCAGCACCTGGGTGGACACCGAGATCGGCCGGCCCTGCTCCAGCCAGGTGTACCAGGTCACCCCGGTGCCGGCGAGCTGGGCGACCTCCTCGCGGCGCAGGCCGGGGGTGCGGCGCCGGCCGATCGCGGGCAGGCCCACCGCCGCCGGGTTGAGCCGCTCGCGCCGCGACCGCAGGAAGGATGCCAGCTCGCGGCGGCGGTCCTCGTCGTGATCGTGGGCACGGGCGGTGGCGGCGGTCATACCCCCAGGATGCCGCACCTCTTAACCTGGTGCCAGGTAGTGTCAATACCAGGATAACTTGGCTCCTGGTACCAGGCTGGCGGCGGGCGCAGGGTGGGGCCATGGCCACTGCGACAACCCGTACCGCTCCCGCGACCGCCGCCGTCCCCGGCACGGCCGGACCGCCGTGGCGGGCGCTGCCCGTGCTGCTGGTGGGCGCGTTCCTGTTCGCGCTCGACACGTTCATCGTCAACGTCGCGCTGCCGACGATGGGCCGCTCGCTGCACGCCGGCCCGGCCGCCCTGGAACTGGTGGTGGCCGGGTACTCGGCCGCGTACGCCTGCTGCCTGGTGATCGGCGGCCGGCTGGGCGACGCGCTGGGCCGCCGCCGGATGTTCATGATCGGCATGGCCGGCTTCACCGCGACCTCGGCCGCCTGCGCGGTCGCCCCGACGGCCGGCGTCCTGGTGGGCGCCAGGGTCGCTCAGGGGATCGCCGCCGCGATGATGGTGCCCCAGATCCTCGGCACGCTGCAGGCCGAGTTCGCCGGCCAGGACCGGCAGCGGGCGCTCGGCCTGTTCGGCGCGACCATCGGCGGCGCCACCACGGTCGGCCAGCTGGCCGGCGGCGGGCTGGTGTCGGCGGACGTGCTCGGGCTGGGCTGGCGCGCGGTGTTCCTGGTGAACGTGCCGGTCGGGCTGGCCGGCCTGGTCGCGGCCTGGCGGCTGGTGCCCGACTCGCGCGGGCGGGCCAGGGCCGGCGTGGACCTGCCGGGGACGGCGCTGCTCGCCGCCACGCTGCTGTTGCTGCTGGTGCCGGTGGCGGTCGGCCGGGACCTGCGCTGGCCGGCGTGGGTGTACGCGTGCCTGGCGGTCGCGCCGCTGGGGGCGGTCGTGTTCGCGCTGGTCGAGGTGCGGGCCGAGCGCCGCGGCCGGCTGCCGCTGGTGCCGCCGTCGCTGCTGCGTACCCCCGGGCTGCTGCCCGGCCTGCTGGTGGTGGTGCTGTTCTTCCCCGCGGTCAGCGGCTTCATCCTGACCAGCACGCTCACCCTCCAGTCCGGGCGCGGGCTGTCGCCGATCGGCGCCGGGATGGCGATGGCCCCGTACACGCTGGGCTTCCTGGCCATGTCGCTGTGGGCGGGGCGGCTGGTGGCGCGGTACGGGCCGCGGGCGATCGTCGGCGGCGCCGTGCTGCTGGTGGCGAGCCAACTGGTGTGGGCGGCGCAGGCCGCCGTCGACCACACGGGCCTGAACGCGCTCACCCTCGCCCCGGCCATGATCGGTGTCGGCATGGGCCAGGGCCTGGTGATGATCCCGCTGTTCGGGGTGGTGCTGGCGGTGGTCCCGTCGGCCCGCGCCGGGATGGCCAGCGCGGTGATGAGCACCACGCAGCAGTGCGGGATCGCGCTCGGCGCGGCCGGCTTCGGGACGCTGTTCTTCTCGGTCGGCGACTGGTGGCGCGCGGCCACGGTGGTGCTGGTCGCGGAGACCGCGATGGTGGCGCTGGCGGGTTTCGCCGCAATGCAGATCAAAGCCGGCAGGGATTGACAAACAGCCACTAAACCACTTTTCTGGCGCCGACCCCGACAACGTTGTCAGAAGGGCGGCGTGATGATCCGTACGGTCGTCGCCGGCAGCATGGTGCTTGGCGCACTGTTGCTGCCGGCCCTGGCAGCACCCCCCGCGGCCACCGCCGCGGTGGCAGACCCCGCGTCCCTCGTCAACCCGTTCCTCGGCACCAGCAACGGCGGCGACGACTTCCCCGGCGCCGACGCCCCGTTCGGCATGGTGCAGTTCAGCCCCGACACCACCAGCCGCACGGACGGCGGCAACTACGACTACGGCAGCTCCTCGATCCTCGGCTTCGCCCTCACCCACGTGTCCGGTCCGGGCTGCGGCGCGGCCGGCGACGTGCCGATCCTGCCCACCACCGGCGCGGTCAACGGCTCCGCCACCGCCTCGTTCTCGCACGGCAACGAGACCGCCGACGCCGGGTACTACAAGGTCGCACTCGGCAACGGCGTGACGACCGAGCTGACCGCGACCACCCGGTCCGGCATGGCCCGGTTCACCTTCCCCGCCACCAGCCAGGCCAACCTGCTGTTCAAGCTCACCGGCAGCCAGAACGGCGACACCAACACCGCGTTCACGGTGGTGTCCGGCACCGAGGTGTCCGGCCAGGTCACCACCGGCCACTTCTGCGGCGCCGCCGCGACCTACACGGTGTACTTCGACGTGCTGTTCGACCAGCCGATGACCGGCAACGGCACCTTCTCCGTCGGCGACTCGGTCACCTTCAACACCACCGGCAACCAGGTGGTGCAGGCCAAGGTCGGCCTGTCGTACGTGTCCCGCGCCAACGCCGCCGCCAACAGGGCCGCCGAGAACCCCAACTGGGACTTCGCGGCCGTGCACACCGCCACCCACAACGCCTGGAACAACCTGCTCGGCCGGATCCAGGTCACCGGCGGGACCAGCGCCCAGCAGCACGTCTTCTACACCTCGCTGTACCACGCGCTGCTGCACCCGAACGTCCTGTCCGACAGCAACGGCCAGTACCTGGGCTTCGACAACGCCGTCCACACGGTGAGCGGCGGGCACGCGGCGCAGTACGGCACGTTCTCCGGCTGGGACATCTACCGCGCCCAGGCCCAGCTCGAGGCGCTGGTCGCGCCGGACGTGGCCAGCGACACCGCGCAGTCCATGGTCAACGACTACGCCCAGGGCGGCCAGCTGCCGAAATGGGCGCTCGACAACGGCGAGACCTACGTGATGGTCGGCGACCCCGGCGCCGCGATCCTCGCCGACTACTACGCCTTCGGCGCCCGGAACTTCGACACCGCCGGCGCACTGGCCGCCATGGTCCACCAGGCCAGCACCACCAACAACGACCGGCCCGGCCTGAACTACCTGACCAGCCCCGGCTTCCTGCCCACCGACGGGGCGTACGGGTGCTGCAACTTCTACGGGCCGGTGTCCACGCTGCTGGAGTACGACACCGCCGACTTCGCGCTGTCGGCGTTCGCCGGCGCGCTCGGCGACACCGCCAACCAGACCGCCTACGCCAACCGGGCGCAGAACTGGAAGCTGGTGTTCAACACCGGCAGCGGGTTCGCCCAGCCGCGGCTGTCGAACGGGGCGTGGGTACCCGGGTTCGACCCGTCCAGCGGCTCGAACTTCGTGGAGGGCACGTCCTGGCAGTACACCGGGATGGTGCCGTTCAACATCCGGGCGCTCGCCGACGCCAAGGGCGGCAACAGCGGGTACGCGTCCTACCTGGACAGCGTGCTGTCCGACTTCCACGGCAGCGGCGGCACCCACGCCGACCTGGGCAACGAGCCCAGCGTCGAACTGCCGTGGGAGTACGACTACATCGGCCGGCCGTACCGGACCCAGCAGGTCGTGCGCGCGGTGCAGGACCAGCTGTGGCCCGACTCGCCGGCCAACTGGGGCGTCGGCAACGACGACCTCGGCACGATGAGCGCCTGGTACGTGTGGTCGGCGCTGGGCATGTTCCCGGAGACGCCGGGCACCTCCGACCTGGCGCTGGGCAGCCCGATGTTCACCCAGGCGGTGATCGCGCTGCCGTCCGGCAACACGCTCACCATCAACGGCGACGGGGCGGCCGACAACGCGCCGTACGTCCAGTCCGCCAGCTGGAACGGGGCGTCCTGGGACAACGCCTACGCGCCCACGGCGGCGCTGAGCGGCGGCGGCACGCTGTCCTTCACGCTCGGTACCGCGGCCAACACGTCCTGGGCCTCGTCGGCGGGGTCCGCGCCGCCGTCGTACCCCGGCGACGGCGGGCCGCCGTTCCCGGGGGCGTCCTCGGCCGGCCCGATCAGCTCGGGCATCGCCGGCAAGTGCGTCGACGTCGCCAACGGCGGTACCGCCAACGGCACCCACGTCCAGCTCTCCACCTGCGGCAACACCACGTCACAGGCGTGGACCGTCGGGGCGGACGGGACCCTGCGCGCGCTTGGCAAGTGCATGGACGTGACCACCAGCGGCACCGCCAACGGCACCAAGGTGCAGCTCTACACCTGCAACGGCAGCGGCGCGCAGTACTGGGTGCCGCAGGCCAACAAGGCGCTGCTGAACCCGGAGTCCGGCAAGTGCCTCGACGACCCCAACTCGTCCACCACGGACGGGACGCAGCTCCAGATCTGGACCTGCAACGCCTCGGCCGCCCAGCAGTGGACGCTGCCGTACCCGCCGATCGGCGCGGTCAGCTCGGCGCTCGCCGGCAAGTGCGTCGACGTCGACCACAGCGGCACGGCGAACGGCACGCACGTGCAGATCTGGACCTGCAACCAGACCGGCGCGCAGTCCTGGGCGGTCGGGTCGGACGGCACGCTGCGGGCGTTCGGCAAGTGCATGGACGTCACCGGCGGAGCCACCGCCAACGGCACCAAGGTGGAGCTGTGGGACTGCAACGGCGGGGGAGCGCAGCAGTGGCAGTACCGCACCGACGGCAGCCTGCTGAACCCGCAGTCCGGCAAGTGCCTGGACGACCCCAACTCATCCACCACGGACGGCGCCCAGTTGCAGATCTACACCTGCAACGCCACCAACGCACAGACCTGGACCCTCCCGTAGGGAGGTAGGGGAGCGGGGCCGCGCACGGCGGGTGCGCGGCCCCGCGTCTCCTCCCGACGGCCGCCTCTTCTCCACAAGGACAGAGGCCACCAGGAAGGCGGGGTTGATGCCGTCGAAGCGCTGCATGACCAGGCTGGAGGCGACGTACCGATCGGTGATGACGATTTGGCCGGCGTCCAGGTGGGGGTCGATTTCGGTGTCGAGGTGGTGGTAGCGGTCGGCCGCGTACAGGCAGGCGAGGGCGTGGCCGGTGATGGATTCGGTGAGGTCGCGGGCGAGCTGGCCGATCGCGCCGGTAGACGGCTCGGCGGTGACGTGAACCTCTTCCCCTTCGGCGACGAGCATCTGGGCCAGGTGGTGGACGATGGTGGACTTGCCGGCGCCGCTGGGTCCATCGACGCTGATGAACAGCCCGCGCTGGCGGCTAGAAAAGGGCCTCAGCTTGGTCATGGTTCCCCTCCGGGGGTGGGCCGCCGAGTAGGAGTTCTTCGATCGAGCGAGGGGTGTCGTCTTCCCTGGTGGCCAGCCGTACGAACAGCCGGGCCGTCACCAACACGTCGTAGGCGGCGCGGTGAGGCATGAGGCCGTCGGGCAATCCCTCGGCCAACTTGAACGCCTCGACCAGGGCGCCCAGCTTGTAGCTCACCTGCTTGGGGCGAAGCCGTTTGGCCAGCTTCAACGTGTCGAGCACGTCCGGCTGCTCCCACTCGTCCAGGTAGCGCCGAAGTACTCCGATATCTACGTGCGCGTTGTGGGCCACGAGCACGTCGACGCCGAGCGCGTGGCGTACCTCATCCTCGATATCCGCGAACGCCGGTGCGTCGGCCACGTCGTTGTTGGTCAGGCCGTGGATGCGGGTGGCGAAGTACCTGATCGGCCGCTCGGGCTTCACCAGCCAGCTCTGGACCTCACCGATCTGGCCGTTCTCGATGGGCACGACGGCCAGCTCCACCAGGCCGGGCGGTTGCTGGCCGTTGCCCTCCACGTCGAGTACGGCGTAGCGCAGGCTGGTCCAGTCGGTCACCGCTTGTCCTTCCATCCGATGTCGGCGCGGCCGTGGCGACGCGTGTGGTGGGGATGGCGAACATCGTGGACCTGGAAGCCGAGCGCGTGCTGGAGGTAGTAGCGCGGCTGCTCCGTGTCCAAGCCCGCCACCACGGCAGCCTGATTGGTGAGGCGTACGACGGCCAGCTCACCGGCTTCGGGGAGTCCGCGAGCAACGTCGTGGATCTGCTCTTCGGTCGGCACGCGGTGCGCCCGGCGGCACCGGTCGATCTGCGCGAGCGGGCAGATGTCGCACAGCTCCCGGATGCCGTAGTGGCCGTTGTAGTCCGGCAGACCGTGGACGTAGGAGACCGCGCAGGAGGTCTTGCGGAACAGCGACCGGGTGTCGGTGAAGGCGCTCAGCACCCGTCGCTCCAATGTCTCCGGCACGATCTTGCGCCGAGCCGTGTCCTCGTACGGCTCGGGCAGGCCGTTGGCCGTGTAGTACTCGGCGATCTGGTCCCGGTAGAACAGACCGGTGAAGACGGTGGCATCCGCGTACTGGCTCAGCTCGTGGGCCCGGTCCAGGTGCTCGCCAGTGTCGTTGAGGCCAGGCACGAGCGGGCGCCAGTACAGGACGGTGCGGTACCGGCGCCGCAGCGGCGAGCTCATGAGCTTGAGCGACTTGGCCGCCACGTGCGAGGGGTACGGCTCGATGCGGGAGTCCTCGATGCCGGAGTAGGTGAACAGCAGCGTCACCTTGACGTTGGTGAGCTGGTTCAGCCGCTCGATGTCGCTCGGCTTCATCTGGTGCCGGGTGATGACCAGCACATGGTTGGTCAGCCCACGGTCGTCGAGGTCTTCGAGCACGGTGAAGGTGTGCGGCCGGACGGCGGGCAGGAACGGCTCGGTGGCGCGGTTGAAGAGCTGGATCGGGGTGATGTGGGGCTGGAAGTAGCGGTGGCTGACGAGCTGCTCGACCGCCTCGGTGTCGCTCATCAGGGCGCGTGGCTGGCGCTCGTCCCACAGTCCGTAGGTATGGCGGATGCAGTAGGCACAGTCCAGCGGGCAGCCCTGGATGTGGTTCAGGCTCAGGCCGCTCTTGCGGTACTCCACCACTTCGCGGGCGCGGTCGGGCAATCGACTGATCTGGTCGGAGCTGAGCAGCGGTACGACGGTACTCACCTGGTTCTCCCGGACACTCAGCGTTGTTGGGTGTGCTCGGGAGCGTAAGGCGGACAAACCTGGCGAGCTAGAAATTTGCTCTGTATTGCTCGAAAGTCAACCGTCGCCGGTTGAGTTCGGCAATTCAGCGCCATCGGAGGAGATCTCTGCGACCAAGTCGTCGATGACCTGCGTGATGATCATCCGTGCTGCCGCGCCGTAGCTGGCCACGGCCGCCATCCGTTCGAAGACGCTGGTGTACAGCTCGATCTCCTGCGGCTGCGCCAGGTTCAGCTCGGCGGAGTAGGTCTCGATCATGACGCGCTGGTTGTCGAGCACCCAGAAGCCATGCCAGGGAGCGACCACCGGCCGGGTCTCGAAAGGGATGATGCCGAGCCGGACGTTGCGCAGCGCAGCCAGGACGACCAGGCGGTCGAGCTGAGCCAGCATGACGTCGGTCGCGCAGAGCCGGAACCGCAAGGCGGCCTCGGTAAGTACGAAGTGGAAGCCCTTGTCCGTGCGGTAGAGGATCTCTTGGCGTTGGACGCGGGCGCGCACGGCAGCGTCGATGTCGTTGGGCACTCGCAAGAACCGGATGCCCTCGGCGAAGCGGACGCGGGCGTACTCGGCCGTTTGCAGCAGGCCGGGCACGACCATCGGCTCGAAGACGCGAAAGAGCCGCGTCCGCTCATCGAGATCCGCCAGCTCTCCCTGGTGTGCGCGGAGACCGCCCTGGAACTGCCGGCGCCACTCCGAATGTTGAAGCTCCAGCGTGTGTAGCGCGGCCAAGAGCCCGTCAGTCTCGGACTCGGCCGCCGCGGCGCGGGTCCAACTGCGGATGTCTTCGTCGGTGGGTGTCTGCTTGCCGTTTTCCAGCTTGGAGACCTTGGAGGCTGGCCAGGACAGCGACGCCGCGAGCTCCTTACCGGTGAGCTCAGCCTCCCGGCGCAGCTCACGGAGCCGCGCGCCCAGAGCGCGGCGTGCTTCGTACACGCTTGTCGCGCTACTTGGCGGCAAAGTCGTCCCGCCGAACGGCGTGGTGCCAGGCAGCGTCACGCCAGTAGGAGTGCTGCACGACCTCGGCCGCGTTTTCCACGATCTCGGCGCCGAGGAAGCGGTCCCGGTCGTCGAAGTGCATGAGCGCCAGGGTCCGGGAGTCGAACAGCCAATAGTCGTGGGTGGGTAGCCCCATGGCGTCCGCCTGCGGGCGCGTCACGTAGCGGATGTCTTCCCCGGCCGCGTTGGTGAACTGAGCACACCAGACGCCGAAGCGGCTGTAGTCGGTCAACGGCAGGCTGACGACGCGCACACGCGCGAAGCGCCGGCCCTCGGCCGTTGCTGCTCGGATCATGGTGAGCCAGTCCTGCATCCAGGGGAGATCATCCGGCTCGCCGGCCAGGTACTTGTGGAGCGACTCGTTCTCGTAGGGCGCGTCGTAGCGGTCGCGCACCTCCAGCCGGTACGCGGTGTGCTCGAAACCGGTGAAGAGCCGATTGAAGTCACTCCCGGTCAGCAGGTTCAGCGCCCCTCCTCGCGGTCCGTTTCGGCGAAGCGTAGAACCTCGGCCGGGACTTCGATCACGGCCTCGCCTGGCGGGATGTCGCCGAGCTGTGCCAGGGCAGCCGGGTCGGTCACCTTCCACCCCTGGACGATGTAGGTCTCGCGATCGGCGCGGTCGGTCGCGTACAGCGTCGGGGACTGACCGACCTGCGACTCAGGGTCCTTACCGAGGAAGCGCACGTGCATGTCTACCTCCGACGGCTTGCTCGAATATAGAGAAAGTTTCTCAGCTTGCCCGTCCCGGCGGTAGGGGGTAACGCGATAGCTGAGGCGGAGGCGCGATTGGCCACCGCAGGCGACTTGCTCAGCGCAAGGGCCAACGTATTCGCCGAGCCAGAGGCAGGCGTCGGGGCGCGCGGGTGCGGGTGGGCGACGGGGCGTCGGTCAGTCGTTGAGGCCGAGGGAGAAGGCGGCCTCGAGGTCGTGGCGGGAGTACGCCCGGAACGCGATGTGCGTCTCCGTGTCCAGCACCCCGGGCACCTTGTCGATCTTGCCGGGGATGACCTCGGCGATCGCGTCGAACTCCCGTACCCGCACCACCGCGATCAGGTCCACGTTGCCGGCGGTGGAGTACACCTCGCTGACCCCGTCCAGGTCGGCGATGGCCTGCGCGACCTCGGGGATGCTGGCCTGTTCGGCCTGGACCATCACGATCGCCGTGATCACGGTGTGCTCCTCCCGCAGGGATGTGCCGTGAATGCTAGCCGGAGGGCGGTCGGGGCGACGGCGGCGGCGCGGTGGCGGGGTGGCGTACGGCGCTGGCGAGCAGCCGCTCGGCGGCCGGTGCCGGCATCGGCCGGGCGAACAGCCCGCCCTGCGCCTGCTCGCAGCCGAGTTCGCGGAGGACGGCCGCCGCCTCGGCCGCGTCGACGCCCTCGGCCACGGTCCGCAGCCCCAGCTCGGTGGCGACCGCCAGCAGCAGCCGGACGATCTCCCGGTCCCCGCCGGGTACGGCGACGCCGGCGGCGAAGGCCCGGTCGATCTTGAGCGTGTGCAGCGGGAAGCGGTGCAGGTACGCCAGCGAGGAGAACCCGCCGCCGAAGTCGTCCACGGTCAGCCGCACGCCGAGTTCGCGCAGCTCGTCCAGCACGCCGGCGTTGCGGGCCGGGTCGGCCATCAGCACCGACTCGGTGACCTCCAGTTCCAGGCTGCCCGCCGGCAGCCCGCTGGCCTTGAGGATCGCGGCGACCTCCTCGACCAGGTCGGCGCGGTCCAGCTGGGCCGCGGACAGGCTCACCGCGACCGCGACGCTCGCCAGGTGCGGGTACCGGTGCTGCCAGGCCGCGAGCTGCCGGCAGGCCGTCTCCAGCACCCACGCCCCGACCGCGTGGATCGCGCCGGACTCCTCGGCCGTCCAGACCAGCTCGTCGGCCGGTACCAGGCCGTGCTCGGGATGTTCCCAGCGCACCTCCACCTCGAACGCGAGCAGCCCGCCGTCCTCCAGCGACACCCGCGGCTGGTACGCCAGTGTCAGCTCGCCGTCCTCCAGCGCCGCCCGCAGTCCCTGGGTGAGGTCGCGCCGCCGCCGGGCCAGCCGGCGGATCTCGTCGTCGGCGACGGCCACGCCACCGCCGCCCTCGCCGCGCACCCCGCGCATGGCCAGGTCGGCGTCGCGGAGCACGTCCTCCGGCCCGAGCTGCTCGGCGCCGCCGGCCGGGCCGTACGCCACCCCGACCGACAGGTCGAGCCGTACCGGCACCCCGTCCACCGCGATCGGCGCCCGCACCGCCTCCTGCAACCTGGTGCCGAGCGCGCGGGCGTCGGTCGTGCCGTCGGTGATCGCGACGAACTCGTCGCCGCCCCACCGGCCGAGCATGCACTCCGGCGGCAGCGCCTCCCGCATCCGCTGCCCGAGCTGGCTGAGCAGCCGGTCGCCGCCCTCGTGCCCGAACCGGGTGTTGATCATGGCGAAGTGGTCGATGTCGCAGAACAGCACGGCCACCGCGCCGCCGCTGGCGAACGCGCCCTCCAGCCGGCGCAGCAGCGCGCGCCGGTTGGGCAGCCCGGTCAGCGCGTCGTGGCTGGCCTGGTGGGAGAGCCGCTCCTCCAGCCGCTTGGTGTCGGTGACGTCCTGCAGCGTGCCGATGAACCGGACCGGCCGGCCGTTGTGCTCGTCGAACACCACCGAGCAGCGCTGCCGTACCGCCCGCACCTCGCCGTCCGGCCGGACGATGCGGTACTCCACGCTCGCGTCCTTGCCCTGTTGCAGCGCGTGCAGCATCTCCCGGCGCATCTGGGCGGCGTCGTCGGGGTGCAGGTGCCGGTTGAACACCTCGAACGCCTGCCGCACGTCCACCGAGCCGGGGTCGTACCCGAAGATCCGGAACGTCTCGTCCGACCAGCGCTGGGTCGACTCCACGAACTCGCCGTCCGTGCTCACGTCGATCCACCAGCTGCCCAGCCCGGCGATCCGCTGCGCCGCCGCC
>JBJMIH010000306.1:0-46492 GCA_045806985.1 Mycobacteriales bacterium
AAGGCCCTGGTCGCCAACCAGCACTCCATCCTCACCGCCGTATGGCACATGCTCACCAACGACACCGACTACCACGACCTGGGCGGGGACTACTTCACCCGCCGCGACCCCCAAGCCGCCATCCGCCGCATCACCCGCCAAGCCAACACCCTAGGATTCACCGTCCGGTTCGACCCCATCGAACCAGCCGCCTGAACCCCACCCCACCTGGCCATCTCACCCTATTTTCGGGTCACAACGCGGCCACAAGTCCTTGATCGTGCCGCAGGGGTCCGAAATCCGCCATGAGCACAGGCGGAAGCCGACTTTGAGACGGGGCCTAGGCCGGCACCGCGTGGCGTACCGCGTCGAGGGCGCGCGGGATCGCGGTGGGGTCGGCGCCACCGCCCTGGGCGACGTCGTCCCTGCCGCCACCGCCGCCGCCGAGCACGCCGGCGGCCAGGCGCGCGAGCCGGCCAGCCCGCAGGCCGCGCTCCCGGGCCTGGTCGGTGACCGCGACGACGACCAGCGGCCGGTCGGCGGGCACGCCGGCGACCGCGACCACCGCCGGGCCGTCGCGGAGCCGGTCCCGCACCCCGAGCGCGAGCCGGCGCAGCTCGTCCCCGTCACCCGCCTCGGTGTCGTGGTGGGTGACCACGGCGACACCGTCCACGACCACGGCTTCCGCCGCCAGGTCGGCCGCGACCCGGGCGACCTGCGCGGCCCGGATCCGCTCCAGCCGCTTCTCGGCCGCGCGCAGCCGGTCCAGCAGGCCGGCGACCCGCTCCGGCAGCTCCTCCGGCGGGGCCTTGAGCGCCCCGGCGAGCTGCGAGACCAGAACGTGCTCCCGGGCCAGGAACCGGTACGCGTCGGCGCCGACCAGCGCCTCGACCCGGCGTACGCCCGCGCCGACCGACGACTCGCCCAGCAGCGTGACCAGCCCGAGCTGGGAGGAGCGCCGCGCGTGCGTGCCGCCGCACAGTTCCCGCGCCCAGTCGCCGACCGACACGACCCGTACCCGGTCTCCGTACTTCTCCCCGAACAGCGCCACCGCGCCGGCCTCGCGCGCCGCCTCGAGCGTCATCAGCTCTGCGGTGACCGCGAGGTCCTCGGACAGCACCTCGTTGACCCGCTGCTCGACGTCGACCAGCACCGACTGCGGTACCGCCCCGGGCGCGCGGAAGTCGAACCGGAACCGGCCGGGCGCGTTCTCCGAGCCGGCCTGCGCCACGGTCTCCCCCAGCGCCTCCCGGAACGCCCGGTGCACCAGGTGGGTCGCGGTGTGGGCGCGGGAGATCGACCGGCGGCGGCCGGTGTCGATCTCCGCCGACACCGGCCGGCCCACCGCCACCTCGCCGGACACCACCGTGCCGCGGTGCGCGACCAGCCCGCCGATCGGCGCCTGCACGTCCTCCACCCGCACCAGCGCGCCGCCGTCCACCCGGATCAGGCCCTGGTCGGCGAGCTGGCCGCCGCCCTCCGCGTAGAACGGGGTCCGGTCGAGCACCAGCTCGACCTCCTCACCCTCGCCGGCCGAGCGCACCGGCTCGCCGCCGACCAGCAGCCCGCGCACCGACCCCTCGGCCGAGGTCTGCTCGTACCCGAGGAAGTCGGTGCCGCCGGCGGTGGCGAGGATGTCCCGGTACGCCGTGATGTCGACATGGCCGGTCTTCTTCGCCCGCGCGTCGGCCCTGGCCCGCTGCCGCTGCTCGGCCATCAGCCGCCGGAAGCCGGCCTCGTCCACGGTCAGGCCCAGCTCGGCCGCCATCTCCAGGGTCAGGTCGATCGGGAACCCGAAGGTGTCGTGCAGCTGGAAGGCCCGTTCCGCCGGCAGCCGCCGCCCGCCGGCGCGCTTGGCCTCGCCGACCGCCGTGTCCAGGATCGCCGTTCCGGCCCGCAGCGTGGCCAGGAACGACTCCTCCTCGGCCGCCACCGCCGCGCGGATCCGGTCCCGGTCCGCCGCCAGCTCCGGGTACTGCGGGCTCATCGCGGTGACGGCGCTGTCGACCACCTCGCCGGCGACCGGCTCGCCCGCGCCGAGCAGCCGCAGGTTGCGTACGGCGCGGCGGAGCAGCCGGCGCAGCACGTACCCGCGCCCCTCGCTGCCGGGGACCACGCCGTCGGAGAGCAGCATCGTCGCGGTGCGCAGGTGGTCGGCGGCGACCCGCATCCGCACGTCGGTGTCGCGGTCGGCGCCGTACCGGCCGCCGGTCAGCTCGCCGACCCTGGCGAGCACAGCGCCGGTGGTGTCGATCTCGAACAGGTTCGGCACGTCCTGCAGGATCGCCGCCAGCCGCTCCATGCCCAGGCCGGTGTCGATGTTGCGGCGCGGCAGCTCGCCGAGGATCGGGTAGTCCGTCTTCTCGCCGCCCTCGCCGCGGAAGTACCGCATGAACACCAGGTTCCACAGCTCGACGTAGCGCTCGCCGTCCACGGCGGGCCCGCCCTCCGGCCCGAAGTCGGGACCCCGGTCGTAGCAGATCTCCGAGGCCGGCCCGCACGGGCCGGGCACACCCATCGACCAGTAGTTCTCCTCCATGCCGAGCCGCTGGATGCGGTCGGCGGGCACGCCGAGCCGCCGCCAGATCGCCTCGGCCTCGTCGTCGTCCAGGTACACGGTCACCCACAGCCGGGACTCCGGCAGCCCGAAGCCGCCGTCGGCGACCGGCCGCGTGAACAGCTCCCAGGCCAGCGGGATCGCGGTCTCCTTGAAGTAGTCGCCGAAGGCGAAGTTGCCGCACATGGGCAGGAAGGAGCTGTGCCGGCGGGTGGTGCCGATCTGGTCGATGTCCACGGTGCGCACGCACTTCTGCACGCTGGTGGCGCGCTGCCAGGGCGCGAGCAGCTCGCCCGCGAAGTACGGCTTGAACGGCACCATGCCCGCGCTGACCAGCAGCAGGGTCGGGTCGTCGGCGATCAGCGACGCCGACGGCACCGGGGTGTGGTCGCGGGAGGTGAAATAGCGCAGGAAGCGGTCACGGATGTCGACGCTACGCATCGGAAAGGCCTCGCAGGGTGAGAAGAGGGCGGGAGCGTTACGTCACACGCCGAGCCGGGCCGAGGGAACGGCCTCGTTCCCCGGCTCGACGCGGCTAGCTCGCCGCACACCCTGCGTACCCACGGGAGAAACGGTACCGCATCGCCGCGGCCCGTCGCCGCCCCTTTGCCCCACCGGACAGACGGCCCGAAACGGGCCTTACCGCCCCGTACCGGCGAGGTAGGCGTGCATCCTGGTGCTGGCGTCCACTCCGGACCGCGCGCAGGCCTCCAGGTCGATGCCCCACAGGTAGTCGCCGGCCAGTTCCAGCCCGGGCAGGCCGGCCACCGCCTGCCGCACGTCGGCCAGGAAGTCGCCCACGAAGGGTACGTAGGCGCAGTACCCCGCCTCCCAGTGCCGGTCCACCTGCCGCACCCGGGCCGGCATCGTGCCGCCCAGGTACACCACCAGCCGCCGCTCGGTCTCCGCGATCCACGCGGCCAGCCGCTCCGGGGCCGGGTCCGGCACCCGGCCGTCCCGGCCGCTGAACGTGTACCGGACCAGGTGCCGGTCCCGCATCCCGTACGCCGCGGCGTCGCTGCACGGCCCGTCGTCCAGCGCCAGCGACCGCACGTCCGGACCGAAGACCGGGCCGGCGTACTCCACGACCGCCACCGTGGCCGGGAAGTACCGCACCTCGCCCAGCCGCTTGCCCAGCTCGGGCAGGTCGGCGCGGACGAGGTCGGCCGCCGCCGGCGCCGGCGCGGCCACCACCACCCCGTCGTAGCGGTGCTCGACCGGCTCCGCGCCGGTGTCGGAGATCCGCAGGCCGACGACCCGGCCGTCCGCCACGACCAGGCTCTCGGCCCGCGCGTTGAGCCGGACGTCGACCCGCTCGGCGAGCGCCGCGAGCACCGGCTGGATGCCGTGAACGAGCTGGTCGTAGCTGTCCATCAGCTGGGCGAGGTTGGTGTTGAACGTGCCCAGGTACACCTCGTCCGGCTCGGCGCCGTTCATCCGCACGGTCATCGGGCGCAGCAGCGTGCCGGTCAGTTCCCGGCCGAAGTGCGAGCTCAGCGGCGCCGCGTCGGACCGGCGGCCAAGCTCGGCGAAGGACGGCGCGCCGAGGAACCGGCTGTCCGGGTCGTTGCGGATCCGGTTCGCCAGCCGCGCCAGTTTCAGCAGGTCACGCGTCCGGCCCATCCGCCGCAGGTGGCGCAGGCTGCGGGCACGCCGGGTGCTGTCGATGGTCAGCACCTCGCCGTCCTTGATCCGGGAGGCGTTGATCCCGAACGGCTCGTACGGGTGGTCGCCGAGCGCGCCGGTGAAGCCGCGGAAGGCGGTGTACTTCCGGCCGACGCTCTTGCCGCCCAGCATGACGTCCCGCTCGCCGAGCCGGCCCACGCCCATCCGGCCGCCCAGCGCCTGGTCGCGCTCGACCACCTCGACCGCGTACCCGGCGCGGTGCAGGTGCAGCGCGGCGGACAGGCCGGAGATCCCCCCGCCCACCACCGCGACCCGCGGTCTCCGGCCCCGCTCAAACCCCTGCCCGTCCGGCACTGCCCCGCCTCCCGCTCGGCACCGCAAACAGACAGACCTTAGCGAACACCCCAGCAGGGCATGATCCGCCCGGGCGGTCAGGGCGTGTGGATCGACGGCCACGGCGCCGTGGCCATCCCGTCGCGGTGCGCCTGGTGCCGCCCCCGGTACACGCCAGCCGCCCGATACCTCCGACAAGGTTTACGCAAGGTCCTGTCAGGTCCCGCGCGGTGGGATGAGCCCATGGCGAAAACCACGATCGCGGCCCGGGTCCTCACACCGGCATTGCTCATCGCCGCCTCCATCGCACTCGGCGGCAGGGCGATGGCCGCCGAACCCACCGCGGCGAGGCCTGCCCAGGTCGGCGGGCACCAGGCCGGGGCTGTACCGCTCGACGACAACTGGTACCTGACGGGCTACTACGGCTACTACTCCCAGTGCGACGAAGGAGGTGAGATCGCCCTCGACAAGGGCCTCGCAACGGCCTACGAGTGCCTCTGGGCCGGCGGTGCCGCGCCGTGGGGACTGTGGCTCAACCTGAACGTCTGAGACGAGGTATACCGGATGAAGAGAGCACTCGCGGCGGTCGGGACCTTGCTGGTCCTGATCACGACCCCCCTCGCCCTCACGGGCCAGGCGCAGGCACAGGTCGCCTCGGGCGCCGTGGCGACCGTCGCACCTCACACAGCGCCTACCGGCGTGCTGGCGCCGGTGCCGCTCGACGACAACTGGATGCCGTACGCCTACTACCCGGACCACGGCACCTGCGTACAACAAGGCGAGCAGCTCACCTATGGCAGCGATCCCCTGGCCAGCGACTACGAATGCATCTACGGCGGGCCGCCACCGTTCACCAGGTTCTGGCGGCTGTGGCTGAACGTGAACATCTGACACCGGCACGACGGCTGATCACGGCTCCCTCCACCAGGAGGGAGCCGTCCAGTCTGGCGGGCGCCGGACCATCTGGTCGACCTGCTCGACGGGAGCGACCCGCAGTACCTTGCGCGACACCTCGAACTCCTCGAAGAGTCCCGACGCCAGCAGTGCGCGGTCGAGCGACCGGTCGAACCGCGTCATCGCCTCCAGCGGGTTCGTCATGCCACCAGGAGCCGGCCTGGCCTTCTGAAGGGTCGCCGACAGCGTCACCATGCTCCTGGAGCGGTACGCGGCCGGGGTGTCGGCCATCGCGAGATCGGCCGCGGTGAAGTTGTGTTCCCTGCCCTCGGCCGACAGCGCCTCCGTGAGGGCCGCCGCCAGCGACGCGCGCGAGTGGTCCGGCAGCGGTTCGCGTCCTCCCACGTAGGTGATCTCGACGATCACGTGGTACCTCACCGCCACAGTCTGCCAGCCGACGCGGCCGGGCCGACCCGTCTCAGGGTGCGAAATTACACATTGGTACACCTGTGTCCCCAGTGACAGTTTGAGAGGACACCTGATGAAGCTCCGGAGGAACCTGCCCCGCGTCGCCGCCGGCCTCGCCGTCCTTGCCGCGCTGGTCCTGACCGCCGCCGGCTGCGGCGACAAGGCCAACGAGCCGTTCCGCGACGCGCCCCGCTCCGACACCACCAACTCGAGCGCCGCCGAGGTCATCGAGATGCCGGACGGTTTCAACAACCTCGCCTCCAAATGCGACGGCCCGAACCGGGTGTACGTCACCTACCACGGCGACCGCGCGTACGGCTCGGTCGCGGTCGTGCCCAACGATCCGCGCTGCACCAGAGGCGGAGACCGGTAACCGGTGGCACCATTCAGGTGTGGCGGAGGTCGCACTGGTGCTGTTGGACCCGGAGGGGATGATCCGGTACTGGAGCGACGGCGCGGAGGCGATGTTCGGGCACCGCGCCGTCGACGTCGTCGGCCGCCGGATGGACCTGTTCATCCCCGAGGAGCTGCGCATCCGGCACTGGATCGGCTGGCACCGGGCGTGGGAGCGGGGCGACATCCGCGAGAACCTGGTGGCGATGATCCCGGTGCTCTGCCAGGACGGCGAGGTACGCCGGTTCGCCGGCCGGCTGCTGCCGGTGAAGGGGCCGCACGGCGAACTGGTCGCCGCGATGGGCGTGTGGACGCCGGCTTCCGAGCACGACGCGGCGCTGTACCAGCTGACCTGACCGGCGCGGCTATCCACTCTCGCCGGGGTCGGCGTTCAGCCGGTCGACCAGGCTGGCCAGCGCGGGCAGCGCCTGCCGGATCGCGGCCCGGTCCGCCTCGCCCAGCTGGGCGAGCGCGCCGCCGATCCGCTGCTCGTGCGCCCGCTCCCAGCCGGCGAGCTGGGCGCGGCCGGCGTCGGTGAGCCGTACCAGCGACGCCCTGCGGTCGGCCGGGTCCGGGGTACGCGCCGCCAGCCCGGCCTCGACCAGCTGCTGGACGACGTTGCTCACCGTGTTCGGTGCCAGCCGCAGGCCCTGCGCCAGCTCGCCGACCCGCACCCCGCCCTGCTCGCGCAGCCGGAGCAGCAGCTCCACCTGCGCCATCGGCAGCGACTCCCACGGGAACTCGGATCGGATGCTGGTCCGCAGCGCACGGCGCAGCCGGGTGATCACCGCGGTGAGCGCCCACGCGTCCGTGCCGTCTGCCACGGCCGAAGGATACGGCGGGGAGCTCGTCCCTGGGCCGCGCCGCCGACCAGCCCGGCGAGCGCCGCGGCGGCCGCCAGCAGCAGGGCGGTCCCGGCCATCCCGTGCCGGGACGCGTCCGGGCCGGGCCGACCACCGGCGGCGAGCGCGTACGCCAGCGTGGCGCCGGCGATGCCGAGGGCGGTACCCAGGCCGCGGGTCATGTTGAGCACGCCGGCGGTGGCGCCGGCCGCCCGCGGCGGCGCGGCGGCCATCACGGCCGCGTTGTTGGCCGGGGTGAACAGGCCGAGGCCGGCGCCGGTGGTCGCCAGCAGCGCCCCGACCGCGACCCGGCCACCGCCGCCGGCGGCGGCGTACGCCGCCAGGCCGGCCAGCCCGGCGGTGCTGAGCGCCATGCCGGCCGCGGTCGCCGCCCGTGCCCCGCGCCGGTCGGCGACCAGGCCGCCAGCGGGCGCGGCCAGCGCCAGCGCGGCCGGCAGCACGGTGAGCAGCAGGCCGCCGCCTCTCGGGCCGAGCCGGAGCGTGCCACGCAGGTAGTGCGGCGCGACGAACAGCAGGCCGAACAGGGCGGTGTAGGACAGCAGCCCGGCGACCAGCCCGGTCGCGACCGGCCGGGCGGCGACCAGGCCCGGGTCCAGCAGCGGCGCGGGATGGCGGCGGACGTGCCGGACGAACAGCACGCCGAGCAGCACCGCCACGGCGGCCGCCACGACGGCCGGCGCCGTGGCGGCGTGCGGGCGGGCCGCCAGCGACAGGGCCAGCATCAGGGCGGTGACGGCCGGGACGAACTGCGCCAGCCCGACCCGGTCCAGCGGCTGCCGGCGGCGCAGGTGCCGGCTGCGCGGCAGCAGGTACCACCCGCCGACCAGCCCGACCAGCCCGGCCGGCAGGTTGACCAGGAACAGCAGCCGCCAGGAGCCGGCGGCGAGCAGCAGCCCGCCGACCGACGGCCCGAGTGCCAGCCCCACCGCCTGGGCCGCGCCCTGCACGCCGATCGCCCTGCCGAGCAGCCGCGTCGGTACGACGGTGGCGATCAGGGCGACGCTGTTGGCCTGCATCAACGCCGCGCCGGCGCCCTGGACGACGCGGGCCGCGTCCAGACCGGCGAGGTTGGTGGCCAGGCCGCAGCCGAGCGAGGCGGCGGTGAACGTGGCGAAGCCGGCGAGGTAGAGCAGCTTGCGACCGGCCGCGTCGGCCCAGCCGCCCACCGGGGCGACCAGCCCGACCAGGGTGAGCAGGTACGCCAGCGCCACCCACTCGACGCCGGCGGCCGAGCCGCCCAGGTCGTGGCCGATCGCCGGCAGCGCCAGCGACACGATGCTGGCGTCCAGCTGCCCCATGAACGCGCCGACGCACACGGTCACCACGGCCAGCCAGTGCGCGTGCCGCCAGCTCGCGACCCGCCGCGGCCGGGCAGGCTCCCAGCGCGCCAGGCCGTGGTCCACGACGTTCATTATATCTGATACAGAACTATTCTGTATGCGATCTTATTGATGGGATGCGACGATACGGGAGCACACGGGTGGGGAGGGGATTGCTCATGGACCGCGAGGCCCTGCTGGAACGGGTCCGCGCCGGGATCATCGGCGAGGGCGAGCTGCTCGACGGCCCGTACGGCCCGCGCCGCATCACCTACGCCGACTACACCGCCTCCGGCCGCGCGCTGGACTTCATCGAGGACGCCGTCCGGGCCTACGTCCTCCCCCGGTACGCCAACACGCACACCGAGAGCTCCGGCACCGGCCTGGCCACCTCCCGGCTCCGCGAGGACGCCAGGGCGGTCATCGCCGAGGCCGTCGGCGACCGCGGCGAGCACGCCGTGATCTTCTGCGGCTCCGGCGCGACCGCCGCCGTCAACAAGCTGGTCGGCATCCTCGAGCTGCGGGTACCGGCCGGCCTGACCCGGCAGCTGCCGCCGGAGGAGCGGCCGGTGGTGTTCGTCGGCCCGTACGAGCACCACTCCAACGAGCTGCCGTGGCGGGAGTCGATCGCCGAGGTCATCACCATCGACACCGACACCGACGGCCACGTCGACCTCGCCGCGCTCGAGGCCGCGCTGGTCCGGTACCGTGACCGGCCGCTGCGCATCGGCAGCTTCTCGGCCGCCTCCAACGTCACCGGCATCCTCACCGACACCGACCGGATCGCCGCCCTGCTGCACGCGCACGGGGCGCTGTCCTTCTGGGACTACGCCGCCGCCGGCCCGTACGTGCCGATCCGGGTGGCCGAGAGCGCGCCCGGCGCGGGCGACGGCAAGGACGCGATCTTCCTGTCGCCGCACAAGTTCGTCGGCGGCCCGCAGACCCCCGGCGTGCTGGTCGTCCGGCGCGACCTGGTCCGCAACGCGGTGCCGACCGTGCCCGGCGGCGGCACGGTCGCGTTCGTCGACCCGGTCGGGCACCGGTACCTCGACGACCCGGTCGCCCGCGAGGAGGGCGGGACGCCGGCGATCGTCGAGTCGATCCGGGCCGGCCTGGTGGTCGCGCTCAAGCAGGCCATCGGCACCGAACTCATCCAGGCCCGCGAGGAACGGCTGTGGCACCGCGCCCTCGCCCGCTGGCAGGCGCACCCGCGGATCGAGATCCTCGGCAACCCGCACGCGCCCCGGCTGTCCATCGTCTCCTTCCGGATCGGCCACGACGGCGGCCGGTACCTGCACCACAACTTCGTCGTCGCGGTGCTCAACGACCTGTTCGGCATCCAGGCGCGCGGCGGCTGCTCGTGCGCCGGACCGTACGGCCACCGGCTGCTGGCGATCGACCCGGCCCGGTCGCACGAGTTCACCGACGAGATCAGCCGGGGCTGCGACGGCGTGAAACCCGGCTGGGTTCGGCTCAACTTCAACTACTTCATCAGCGACACCGTCGCCGACTACCTCATCGACGCGGTCGAGATGCTCGCCTCGCACGGGCACCGGCTGCTGCCCGACTACCGCTTCCACCCGGACAGCGCCCTGTGGCACCACCGCACCGGCCCCGCCCGGCCGTCGCTCGGCCTGCGCGACCTGCGCTACGACCCGGTCGCCGGGCTGGCCGGTCCGCCGCGCCGGTCCGCGCTCGGCGAGGACGCCCTGCCTGGCTACCTCGAGGAGGCCGCCGACCTGCTGGCCGGCCGGCCCGACCGGCTGGCCGAGGGCCGCACCGGCCTGCCGGCCGACTTCGAGGCGTTGCGCTGGTTCCCGCTGCCACCGGACTGCCTCGCGGCCGCCGGGCCGGCGCACCGGGTCTGCTACGGCGTCGCCGGCGGCTGAGCACCGCTACCCCACCCGCCGCTACCCCAGCACGGTCACCGACGAGTGCGCGCCGGCCGTCCCGCTCACCGTGCCCTGGTAGGGCGCGGGCCTGTTCGGGTCGCTGACCAGCCGCGCCATCACGTAGTCCACGCCGCTGGCCAGCATCAGCGACCAGCGCATCCCGGCCGCGCCGATCCACGTCGCGCCGCCGCCGGGACGCTGGTACGCCGCCCCGTCCAGGGTCACCACCGACGCGCCGACGTAGAAGCCGGCCGAGTACCGGTCGGTGCCGGCCGTCCCGACACCCGTGGAGTCGGCGGTGCAGCCGCTCACCACGCTGCCCCGGCCGAGGATCTCGTACCCGCAGCCCAGCGTGTCCTGCGCCTCGCAGCCGGCCATCGTGACGCGGGCCGCCGTCCGGAAGCCCGGCCCGGGCGTGGCGCCGTCGCCGGAGCCGTACACCTTGCAACCGAACACCTTGACGTTGCCGGCGGACAGGTTGTACCCGCCGGACAGCCCGCCCTGCGCCGAGCACATGCCGACGAAGCCGTCGCTGGAGCCCAGGTTGTAGCACCAGCCGCCGGCGTGCTCGACCCGGCACTCGGCGATCTTGTACTCGCGCTGGCCGCCGGAGTACGCGCCGCCCAGCACGATCCCGTCGCCGGTGGTGTTGGACACGAACAGCCGGGACAGCCACGGGTTCGGGTCCGGCCCGTATGACGACGGCGCCGCGGCGATCTGCAGGTTCACGCCGTTGGGGGCCAGGTGAGCGGCCTCCAGGCCGAAGTCGGCCAGGCACATCCGGGAGCCGGTGAAGGTGCCGGACGGGGTCTGCACCATCGCCCCGCCGGAGTACCCGGACACCGCCTTGAGCAGGGTGGAGAGCGGACCGGCGCCGCGCAGCGACTGGTGGTCGCCGATCACCACCGGGCCCTTCACCGGGTACGTGCCGCCGGCGATCAGCACCTCGCCCTGGCCGATCGCCTGGAGAGCGGCGTTGACGGCCACCTGGGCGCCGGCCGCGTTGTCGACCTCGTACGGCGCGCCGGACCCGGCCGGGCCCACCCAGGTGTACGGCCCGGTCACGGTGGCGGCCTGCGACGCGGGCGCGGCGAGCAGGCTGGCGATGCCGGCGGCCGGCACCGCCGCCACCGATCCCGCCACCGCGGCCCTGAGCAGGGAGCGGCGATCTCGATCGGTCATGAGTCCATCCTTCGCGATGATGGTGGTGGGAAGTGGCCCAGTCTGGTGGAAACCGGGCCTCCCTGACTAGCCGACCGGCGCACGGGTCCGTCCCGGATCGGTCACCGGGCCCGGGAGGAGAGCCCGGCGGTCCTCCCCGCCATCAGCGCACGTCCACCACGGTCGCCGGGTGGGCCACCGGGTCGAACTTCACCACCGTGGCCAGCCGGCCGCCCGGTGCGTACCAGCCGTACAGGTCGTCGCCGGCCCGGCCCGTGCCGGTCATCGCCGATACCGCCGGCGGCCCGGGCGCCCTGGCGAACGTGACGCCGCCGTCCCCGCTCTCCCACACGGTCCCGTCGCCGGCCAGGGCGAGCAGCGGCCCGTAGCTGATCCGCAGCTCCCGTACCGCGAACGGCCTGGCGCCGACCACCGGGGCGTACGTCCAGGTCGTGCCGGCATCCGTGGACGTCCACACGGCCCAGCCGCCGCCAGCGGTGTCCCCGACCACCGTCACCAGCGACGACCACGCGTCGGTGACGCGAATCCCGGTGAAACCACCACCGCCCGGCAGGCCGACGACCCGCCAGCCCCGGCCGGGGTCGAGGTGGGCGACCCGAGCATCCCCCGCCGGCCCGACCCCGCCGACCCAGACCGGAGCGTCGTCGTCCCGGTCGCTGCCGCGGTCTCCGGCGGGTACGCCGGCGAAGACGCTGGTCGGCGTCATGGGCGGCGGATCGGCGAGATCCGCGAGCCCGCCGCCGGCCAGGTCCACCACGCGGAGGTGGCCGGCGCCGGCCGCGAGCACGAGCCGCCGGTGCGGCTCGGCCAGTGCCGCCGTGGCCACCGGCCGGACAGCCTCCGAGCTCCGGTCCGCCATCCATTTCCAGTGCCGACCGGAGTCGGTGGATCGGTACACCGGCCGCCCGTCGAGGTCGCACAGGTCCATTGCGGACCCGTCCAGGCTGTCGGGCACCAGGTGGAGGATGTCGCCGTTCGGCACGGCGTGCAGCGGCGCCCCGGCCGGCGTCCACCGGTGGCCCCCGCCCCCGCTGGACGCGGCCTGGAGCACGCAGCGGTGGTCGGACCGGCACTGGCTGAACAGCGCCTCGCCGGACAGGTCCGCGCGGAGGGTCGGCGACCCGGTGAGCTGCCACTGCCGTGCCCGCACCGGCGCGGCGACCGGGGTGCGGGTCAGGTGGGGACGCGCCCTGCGGGCCGCCCGCGAGTGGTTGACCAGCACGAACCCGACCGCGACCAGCACGGCGGCCCCGCCGGCCAGCCACCGCGACACCGCCGGCAGCGGCCCGCGCGGCTCCGGCCCCTGGTGCAGCACATCGGCCATCGGCCATCCGCTCGCCTCCGTGCCAGTTCGTGCGGGCCCCGTCCGGAACGATACGTCCCGTCCGGCCCTCGACGGGCGACCCGCCGCGAACTACGTTCCCTCCACCGGGGTGGCCGCACGCGTGTAGGTAGGTGTACCGGATCAGCGTGCAGAACGGGGGATTCACGATGGCTGGATCGACAGGGCACCGCACGGCACTGCGACGGGTGTCATGGAAGTGGTGGGCGGCGGGAGCGGCGGCACTGGCTGTGGTGTCGCTGGGCGTGGTGACGATCCTGGCCGGCGCGGGGTCCGGGTCCGGGTCCGGGGCCGCACCCCCGAAACGGGCCGCCGATCGGAGGCCGTCACCGGACGGGGTGGCGGCGAAGTTCCTCGCCGACTGGGCGGCGGGCCGGACCGACGCGGCGGCGTTGGGCACCGACAAGCCCGACGTGGCCGGCCGCGCCCTGCGCGCGTGGACCACCGGCCTGCAGGCCACCAGCGTGACGATCACCGCCAGGCCGGCCGCCGGCATCCAGGTGCCGTTCACCGTGTCGCTGACCGCCGGCAGCGCCGGCCGGTGGACCTACGACTCGACGCTCCAGGTTCGCGGCACGAAGGTGCTGTGGACACCGGGCGTGGCATTCCCTCAGCTCACCGACGCCACCACGCTCAAGCTGACGCAGGTGCAGGGCGGCGCGGGTGGCCTGGTGGACCGCAACGGCCAGCCGCTGTCGGTGGGCAACTACCCGAGCCTGGGCGGGATCCTCACCGCGCTCGGTGAGCGCTACCCTGCCGGTCCCGGAACCGCCGGCTGGGTCGTGCAGATCGTGGACGCCGCCGGCGCGGGCGTCTCGACCGTGAACACCTTCAGCCCGCCCACTGCCGGCCAGGGAGTGAAGACCACGCTCGACGTCCGCGCCCAGGCCGCCGCCGAACAGGCGGTCGCCGGCCGGGCCAACGCCGGCCTCGTCGTCATTCAGCCCTCCACCGGCGACATCCTCGCGATCGCCAACAACCCGCCGGGCGGCTACGACCGGGCGCTGCTGGCCAGGCTCGCCCCCGGCTCCACCATGAAGGTCATCACCACCGCCGCGCTGCTCGCGCGCGGCGCCGGCCCCTCCGAACAGGTGACCTGCCCGGACAGCCTCACCGTGGACGGCAAGACCTTCCACAACTCGGAGGGCGAGGTGACCGGCACCATGAGCCTCACTAGCGCCTTCGCCCGCTCCTGCAATACCGCGTTCCTCGGGCTGCGGGACCGATTACCCGACGGGGCCCTCAGCCAGGAGGCCACCTCGGCTTTCGGGCTCACCAACTGGGACATCGGCCTCGGCGAGACCGTCGCCTACGGCCAGGTCCCCGCCCCGGACGGGCCTACCACGGCCGCCGCCGACCTGATCGGGCAGGGCACCGTACAGATGAGCCCGCTGGCCATCGCCTCGGTCGCGGCCACGGTGGCGACCGGCAGCTTCCACCAGCCGGTCCTGGTGCCGGGCGCCCGGCGGGTCCACGCCGCCGGCCTGCCCACCGCCGTGGCCGGCGACCTGCGGGCGATGATGCGGGCCGTGGTCACCTCCGGCACCGCCCGCACCAGCCTGGCCGGACTCGGCGACGTGGCCGCCAAGACCGGCACCGCCCAGGTCGCCGGCGGCGCCGACAACGCCTGGCTCACCGCCTTCCGCGGCGACATCGCCGCCGGCTGCCTGGTCGAGGGCGGCGGCTTCGGCGCCAGTTCCTGCGGACCCGTCGTCCACCAGCTGCTACAGACGCTCGCCTGACGGGGCGGGAATGGAGGTACAGCCATCGTTCACCGAGTTCGTCCGCGCCCGCAGCGCAGCCCTGGCCCGCAGCGCGTTCCTGCTCACCGGTGACCAGCACCTTGCTGAGGACCTCGTGCAGACCGCGCTCGGCAAGGCGATGCTGCGGTGGCCGAAGATCGCTGACGATCCGGAACCGTACGTCCGCCGCATCCTGTACCACGAACACATCAGCATCTGGCGGCGACGCAGAGTCGCCGAGAACCTGACCGGCGACCTGCCCGATCACCCGGACGGCCAGCCACGACACGACACCGACGCCATCGAGCTCCAGGTACTCCTGCACCGGGCGCTCATGCGGCTCACGCCACGGCAGCGCGCAGTGCTGGTACTGCGCTACTTCGAGGACCTGTCGGAGGCTCGGACGGCGGAGCTGTTGGACTGCTCGGTGGGCACGGTGAAGAGCCAGACCCGGCACGCCCTGCGCCGCCTCCGCAAGCTCTCCCCGGAGCTGGCGGACCTGGTCGACCGGTCCACGCCGGCCGCTGACCCGGAGGTGTCGTCATGACCGACCTCCACCGGCTGATGTCCGACCTCGCCGACCGGATGCCCGCCGCCCCCACTCCGGTGGAGAACGCGGTCGCCGCCGCCCACCGCGTCCGCCGCCGGCGCGCGGCGGCGGCGACCGTGCTGGCCGGCCTCGTCGTGGTCGGGTTCGTGCTCCTCACCTATTTCGCCACCGTGAACCGCGCCGAACCCGAACCCACGCAGCCGAACCCCCATCCGATCCACACCGTCCGGATACCCGCGGACCTCGGCGGCCACGGTGATCCGCTCTTCGACCGCCTCACCCCCAGCCCGCAAGCCGCTCAGCAGGCACGAACCCTGCTGCCCACCGTGTGGTCGGCGCTCGAGCGCTCCCGCACGGCCGGACTCACCTCGGCCGCCGACCTCCGGCAGGCGGTCATCGTGGCAGGCATTCCTGCCGACAAGGCCGACCTCAGGCAGGAGAATGGCCAGGTCGCCGTCGGTATCCCGGTAGGCTCCAACGCCTGCCTGTACGGGTACGTCGACACAAACGAGGTCGACATCCAGGCGGACGGCGGCTCCGTCGACGGCGGCTGCATGCCCGCCGAGAAAGGTCACTGACCATGCCGCCCGACCTGACGCGCCAGGAGTACGAGCGCACCCTCGCCCTGCTGCGGGACAGGCGTATCACCGGGGTGGTCTACCACCCGCTGACCGGCGGCGCCGAAGGCCTCGACGTCGAAGACTGGGACTTCGGTCCGTGGCACCAGCCCACCATGGGCGTGGAACTGCTCACCGACGACGGCGCCCGCTTCTCGGCGGTCTGGGGCGACAGCTTCGACCACTACGGGCTCGAGGTCTTCCCCGGCCCGATCGGCAACCACCTGGCAGGAATCGGCAAACCCTACGGCCCGGCGGCGGTGGACGTCACCCGGCACCCCGGCTGGGCGAACCTGATCCACCAACCGCTGACCGGCCTCGAAATCGCCTGGACCGACGGCATGGAAGGCAAGCTGGAGCTGCCGGTGGCGATCCGCCTGCGCTCCGCACGGGGAACCGTCTGGATCGCCGCCGGCCGCCCAGCGGAGCCGCCATCCGACGACCGGTACCGCCTCGCCACCAACGACGTCATGGTCCTCTTCACCGCCGACCTCGCCGTCGCCACCGGCCTCTCCACCCTTCCCACCCACCCGTAGCCGACCGCTGATCCCCCGGTCACGAAGCGGACCACCTCGGTCATTCCACGATCGTGACGCCCTCGGTGAGGGAGACCATGTCACCGATGGTGACCAGGGAGGTCGGCGCGGTCACGTTCACGTACCGGTCCCGGCCGATCCTGCAGAAGATCATGTACCGCAGGTGGTCGGCGCCGACGTCGTCGCCGCCACCCGTGATCGTGCCGATCGTGCAGTGCTTCCAGCCCCTGATCGCGATCGGCTGCTGGTCCTGAGGCAGCCGGCCGTCGTTCTTCGGCGTCCAGTACGACACCGCGAATGTGCCCGAGATTGGGCCGGTCGCCGTTTCTCCACCGCGGGGCGGGATCTGGAAGCGGAGCTCCTCGCTGTCGACGGTCGTGATCCGGGCATGCTTCGGCACCCACCGCAGGCGGAACGGCGCCCTGACCCGGATGGGCTTGTCGACCAGGCCACGGAGGACGTCCATTGTGATCTGCTCGGCGTACGGCACGGCACCGTCCTGGTCGGCCAGCCACTGCATGCCCACCATCTGGTCCGGCCGGCGTGGCCAGTAGACCGTCGGCATGGTCGAGCCGTCGCCCGCGCTCCAGTACGCCGTGGTGCCGTTCACCTGCACCTTCGTGAACGTTGGATCGGACTCGACGTCGGCGGCCGACGGCGTGAACTCGCCCACCGTCAGCAGAAACATCGGCGCGCTGTGGTTCAGCTGGTAGGAGAGCTGACCACCGGGCGGGTCGGCGCTGCCCTGCAACGCGATCCGCCGGTAGCCCTGCGGGACATAGCTGGGAGTGAGCGGGAACGCGGGGACCTGGTAGTTCGCGCGTTCCAGCCGCTCGCTGGGTGGCGGGCCGGTGGGCGTCGGGTTGAGGGTGTCACTGTTCCCGTCGCCCCTGGTCACGGCCACCGCGGCGCCGGCGGCCGCGCCCACACCGAGGGTCAGCGCGCCGGCGAGCACGGTGCGGCGTCGCAGCGTCACCTGGCGGTCCCGCCGGTGCACCCGGTCGAGCAGGTCGCTGCCGTCCGGCGCGTGGCCGGCACGGTCGGCGAACGTGTTCCGCAGCCGGTCCTCGAGCTCGTTCATCACACGCCTCCGTGCGTCTGGCTCTGGGTGGTGGTCTCGCGGAGCCGGGCCAGCCCGCGGGCGGCATGGGCGCGGACGGTCGCGGTGGCGCAGCCCAGCAGCCGCCCGATCTCGGCGTCCGGCAGGTCCTCGTAGTAGCGCAGCACCAGCACGGCGCGCTGCTGCCGGGGCAGGTCCGCGAGCAGCGACCACAGCACGTCACGGTCGGCATGCCGCTCCGGATGGTCGTCGTCCGCCGTCGGCCGGTCCGGGATGGCTTCCACCGTGATCTCGGCGGACCGTCGCAGCCGGCGCCAGGACAGGTACTGGCGAAGCATCGCCTTGCGCAGGTACGCGTCGGGATAGTCCAGCCGGATGACCCGCGCCCAGTGCCGGTGGGCCTTGACCAGCACCTCCTGCACGAGGTCCTCAGCCAGGTACCGGTCGCCGGTCAGCAGGTACGCGGTCCGGAGAAGCGCGGACCCGCGCCCCGACACGTACGCGTCAAAGGACTCCACGCACAGGTAACGCCAATTCACCCCGCATCCGTGTACCGGCGGCGCGGGATGACGAGCGGGCTGCCGGTCTCCGGGTCGGGGATGACCCGGCAGGGCAGGTGGGTGGCGTACCGGGCGGCGTGGTTGAGGTCGTGGAGGACGGCGACCAGCGTGCGGCCCGGCTCGGCGTGCAGGCGGGTACACAGGTTGAGCACGTCGAGCTGGTGGGCGATGTCGAGGTAGGTCGTGGGCTCGTCCGGGAGCAGCAGCGGCGTCTGCTGGGCGAGTGCCATCGCGATCCACACCCGCCGGCGCTGGCCGCCGGACAGCTCATCCACGGCCACGCCGGCCAGGTCAGCGACGCCGGTGTCGGCCATCGCCGCCGCCACCGCCCGCTCGTCGTCGTCCGACCGCTGCCGCAGCAGGCCCTGGTGCGGGTACCGCCCGCGGGCGACCAGGTCGGCGACGGCGATGCCGTCCGGCGCCAGCGGCGACCGCGGCAGCAGGCCGAGCGTCCTGGCCACGACGCGGGCCGGCCGGCTGGCGATGTCGTGCCCGTCCAGCAGCACCACGCCCGCGCACGGCCGCAGCACCCTGGCCAGCGCCCGCGGCAGTGTCGACTTCCGCTGGCCGGCCACATCGGCGACGATCAGCAGCGCCGCCCCTACGCACAGCGACGGCACCGGGTTCCGGCCCGGCGCGCGGGTGAGCCGGCGGGCCAGTTGCGGCGCGGCCAGCGCGACGAACGCCACCGGCCCAGCCGCCGCCGCGGCGCACGCGGCGAGCAGCACCGCCGCGCCCAGCTGTGCCAGCCGGAGCCGCTCCACCCGCACGCCGAGCGTGCACGCCGTGTCGTCGCCCATCTCCAGCACCCGCAGGGCCCGCCCGCCGACCAGCACCGCCGGCGCGAGCACGGCGACCGCGCGCGCCAGCGGTACGACGTCCGACCAGTCCCGCCCGTCCAGGCCGCCGGTCAGCAACCGCACCGACCTGGCTGGTCGGTCACGGATCGCTGCCGGCGGCCGTGGGCGGCGGCGGTGCCGGTCGACCGGACGTACTGCTGGGTCGCCGGCGAGGTCGGCACGGCCCGGGAACTGCGCCGCCACCTGCTCGGCGAGCGCGGGTACACAAGGACCGCGGTCACCTGCACCGGGTACTGGCGGCGCGGCGGACCGAGGAGGACTTGCTGGAGGAGGCCGCGTCAGGCTGACCGGCGGATCACCAGCCTCGGCTCGAAGATGATCGACCGCGTGACGTGCTCCGGTTCGTCGATCTGGTCGAGCAGCAGCCGGGCCATCTCGCCGGCCATGTCCTCCAGCGGCTGGCGGATCGTGGTGAGCGGCGGCCGACAGGCCAGCGCGGCGCTGCTGTCGTCGAATCCCACGACCGCGATCTGGTCGGGCACCTTGATGCCCGCGTCCTGCAACACCAGCAGCGCGCCCTGCGCCATCAGGTCGTTGGCGACGAACAGCCCGTCCAGGTCCGGGTAGTACTCGTCGATCAGCTGCTCCATCGCGCGCTCGCCGCTCTCCTGGGTGAAGTTTCCCTCCACCGCCGGGACGTACGCGTACCCGCACCGGGCCATCGCGTCCCGGAACCCGGTCAGCCGTTCCTGGCTGGCCGGCATGTCCATCGGGCCCGAGATCGTGGCGATCCGCCGGCAGCCACGCCCCACCAGGTGGTGGGCGGCCAGCCCGGCGCCCATCTGCTGGGCGACCTCGACGTAGCTGATCGGCATCGGCGTGCTCGGCCGCCGCGACAGCACGGCGGGCATCGCCGCCTCGGTGAGCAGCCGCGGCAGCGGGTCGTCCACGTGGGTGGAGATCAGCATGACGCCGTCCACGTGGCCCTGGCGGAGGTACCCCATCAGCTGCGCCTGGGACTCGGCGGACTCGGTGAGCATGAGGATGAGGTTCACGCCGCGCGGCCGGAGCACGTCCAGGATGCCGCTGACCACCCGGCCGAAGAACGGGTCGGTGAAGACGCGGCCGAGGAACGGGTCGGTGAACCGGCGGTGCTCGGCCTCGGACACGACCAGCGCCACCGAGCCGGTCCGCTTGGTGACCAGCGAGCGGGCGGCGCGGTTGGGCACGTAGCCGGTCGCGGCGATGGCGGCGTGCACGGTCTCCTGGATGGCCGGGTCAACGTTGCGGATCCCGTTGATGACCCTGGACACGGTGGCCCTGGACACCCCGGCGACGGCGGCCACGTCCTCGAGCGTCGGCGCGCGCTGCGCGGTCGGGCGGACCGGGCCCGTCGTCTGGCTCATCGTTCGGTTATAGCACGGGGATCGGAGAGCGCTCTCTGCCCCGCCACGAGCACGGCCCGCCGCAGCCGGATGTCCGCCGCCGACCGGCCGACGAGCACCTCGAACCGGCCCTCCTCGGTACGCCATCCGCCCGCCCAGTGCTGGAAAGCCCTCTCCGCGAGCTGCACGACGACGTCCGCCGCCGCGCCTGGCACGGCGTGCGCCCGCGCGAACCCGGCCAGCCACCGCACCGGCCTCGCCACGGCCGAGTCCTGCCTGGCCAGGTACACCTGCACGACCTCGGCACCCGCGCGCTCGCCGGTGTTGCGCACCCGGACCCGCACCGCGAGCGGCTCGCCGGCCGCGACCTCCGCCGGCACGTCGACGGCCGCATAGCTCCAGGTGGTGTAGCCGAGCCCGTGCCCGAACCAGTACGCCGGCTCGCGCCCGTTCCGCAGGTGCCCGCGGTAGCCGATGTCCAGGCCCTCCGCGTACTCCAGTGCGCCGGCCACCGGCGTCACCGTCGGCAGTCCATCCAGAGTGGACGCCCAGCTGGTGGGCAGCCGACCTCCCGGCTCCACGGCCCCGAACAGCACGTCCGCGAGCCCGTCTCCGGCCTCCTGGCCGGGGAACCAGCTCAGCAGCACCGCCGGCACCCGGTCGCGCCACGGCAACGCCACCGGGCCGCCGGAGTTGACCACCACCACGGTCCGCGGGTTGGCGGCCGCGACCGCCGCCGCCAGCTCGTCCTGCCGGCCGGGGAGGTCCAGCGAGGTCCGGTCGAAGCCCTCGCTCTCGATCGCGTCCGTGGTCCCGACCACGACGATCGCCGCGTCCGCGGCGGCGGCCAGGGCGATCGCCGCCGCCAGTTCGTCCGCCTCGGACCCGCGCGGCGGATCGGCCGTCACGCCGAACACCCGGCCCTCTCCCGCCGCCAGCGCCCGCGTGGCCACCAGCTCGACCTCCCGGCCGGCGTCCAGCGTCACGACGACCTGCCGGCCCGGCGGCGAGACGTGGATGACCGCCGGGTCGTCGGTGTCCTTCTCCACGTACGTGTCCAGGACGGTACGGCCGTCGACCCGCAGGGTCAGCGCGCCGAACCCGATGAGCCCGAGCCGCCACTCGCCGCCCGTGTCGGGGCGGAACGCGGCGCGGATCTCGATGCTCGCCGCCCGGTCGACGTGCCCGGTCGCCGGCTCGATGATCTTGCCCCACAGCCGGTGCTCGGCGTGGATCTCGCCGCCCGCGTCGTCCAGCAACCGGACCAGCACCCCGGGCCGGCCATCTCGCGGGTCGCGGCTGTTCTCCAGGTCCAGCGGCACCGGCCGGTCCTCCAGGTACGCGCCGACCGCGTGCCGGACCTCCACGCCGGAGAGCGCGTTCCCGATCCCCTCCAGCGGCGACACGACACCTGCCGGGAACACCCCGGCGCTGCCGCCGCCCTGGACACGGGCCCTGGCGGCGTTCGGCCCGATGACCGCCACCGACCGCAGCGTCGACGGGCGCAGCGGCAGCAGACCACCCTCGTTGCGGACCAGCACGCAGCCGGCCGCCACCGCCTCCCGCAACAGGGCACGCGCCGCCGCGTCCGCCGGCGGCTGCGGCACCGCACCGTCGGGCGCGTCGAGGCCACCGACCCGTGCCGCCAGGGCGAGCAGCCTCCGCACCTTCTCGTCGAGGGCCGCCGCCGGCACGTCACCCATCCGGACCGCGGCGGCGAGCGGGCCGGTCCAGCGCGGGCTCGGCCCCGGCATCGCGAGGTCCTGTGCGGCCAGCGCCGCCGGCACTGTGGACCGCACGGCGCCCCAGTCCGACACCACCAGCCCGTCGAAGCCCCACTCGCCCTTGAGCGGCTCGGCCAGGAGAGGGCTCTCCGACATGGTCGTGCCGTTGACCCCGTTGTACGCCGACATCACCACCCACACGCCGGCCCGCACGGCCGCCTCGAACGGGGCCAGGTACAGCTCACGCAGCGTGCGCTCGTCCACCCGGGTGTCCAGGGTGAGGCGCTCGGTCTCGGAGTCGTTGGCGACGTAGTGCTTGGCGGTGGCCGCGACCCCGCCGGCCTGCACGCCGCGGACGTAGGCGGCGCCGATCCGGCCGACCAGCAGCGGGTCCTCGCCGAAGCACTCGAAATGCCGCCCACCGAGCGGCGAACGGTGCAGGTTGAGGGTGGGAGCGAGCAGGACGTCGACACCCTTGCGCCGCGCCTCGGCGGCGAGCAGCCCGCCGAGCCTGCCGACCAGGTCCTCGTTCCAGGTGGCCGCGAGCGCGGTCGGCGACGGCAGCGTGAGCGAGGTGCTCCGCTCGTCCCAGCCCTCGCCCCGCACACCCACCGGCCCGTCGGAAAAGACGAGCTCCCGCAGGCCGACGCTCGGCTCCGCCCGCGTACGCCAGCCGGAAGCGCCGGAGAGCAACCGCACCTTCTGCTCGAGGGTGAGTCCGGCCACCCGCCGGTCCAGCTCATCCGCACGCACGCGTACCGCCCTCTCCGTACCAACGGCCACGGAGAGCGCTCTCCGCAGTCCGAGCGTCCCGGCCCACCCCACCCCTGTCAACCCATCCCGAGCCCCGCACGACCCTGACGACGGAGCTGCCCACGCCACCAACCGCGAACCTCGCCGCCCGGACGGCGCGTGGCGCTCGTGCGCACCGGCCCCTGTGGACGGACGGTGGTCGGCGGCGCATCGGCGGCGCGCTGGCACCCGCGCCGTGTGCCGCGCGTGCCGCTCGGCGACCAGGGCGGGCTCTGCGCCGGGACGCCGGCCCGTACCGCCCGGTGTACGGTCACCCGTGCCTGGACGGCCAGGCAGTGGCAGCACGGACGTTGGCTGAGGTCCGGCTCGGGCCGGGCATCGACCTACCGCACTCACCCGGCACCGGCGGGTCGTGCGTGGCGGCTTCCCCCACCGGCATCGCCGCGGATCATCCAGTACGGCGACTGCTCGGGCGGCTGACAGACCGGGCCGCGGCCCGGAGGAATGGGACCTGACGGCGACGGTGAGCAGGGTGCGGGCTCCCGGCGAGGAGCCTCCGTGTTTCGGAACCGGGAACGGGTTGACATTGGGCATACCCGGCGAAATCATCACAAGGCTCGGAGAGCGCTCTCCGAGAGGATCCCGCCACTGATGCCGGCGGCCCGGTCTCGACTGCCGCCGCTCGGCGCCCACTCCCCCGCCCCTCGCGGCCCGCGTCCTCTGGAGAGCCATGACGATCCTCGCGTACCGCCGCTCGCCGCTCCGGAACCGCTTCCGAGCCGGCGTTCCCGCCTTCACTGGTGCCCTGTTACTCGCCGTACCGCTGCTCGCCGGCTTCCTGCCGGGAGCGCTCTCCGGGACGGCGGCCGCCGCCACCTGCGGCACCACCAACCTCGCCCTCAACCACCCCGCCACCGCTTCGTCCACCGAGGCCGCCGGTTACCCGGCGAGCGACGCCGTGGACGGCAACACCGGCACCCGCTGGTCCAGCGCGTTCAGCGACCCGCAATGGATACAGGTCGACCTGGGTTCGAGCCAGTCGATCTGCCAGGTCGTGCTGGCCTGGGAAACCGCTTCCGGCAAGGCGTACCAGGTCCAGGTGTCCGACGACGCCAACACCTGGACGACCGTCTACTCGGCCACGACCGGGGCCGGCGGCACCGAGACGCTCAACGTCTCCGGTTCCGGCCGCTACCTGCGCGTCTACGGCACACAGCGCAACACCGGGTACGGGTATTCGCTCTGGGAGCTGGCCGTGTACGGAACCTCCGCCGGCGGAGGCACGCTGCCCGGCGGCGGCGACCTCGGCCCCAACGTCATCGTGTTCGACCCGACGATGTCCAGCTCCAGCATCCAGAGCCGGCTGGACAGCGTGTTCAGCCAGCAGGAGAGCAACCAGTTCGGCGGCCAGCGCTACGAGCTGCTGTTCAAGCCCGGCACCTACAGCGGGCTCAACGCGCAGATCGGCTTCTACACCTCGATCGCCGGCCTCGGCCGCAACCCCGACGACGTCACGATCAACGGGGACGTGACCGTGGACGCCGGCTGGTTCGGCGGCAACGCCACCCAGAACTTCTGGCGGTCGGCCGAGAACATGGCGCTGGTACCGGTCAACGGCACCGACCGCTGGGCCGTCGCACAGGCCGCTCCGTTCCGCCGCATGCACGTGCGCGGCAACCTCAACCTCGCTCCCAACGGCTACGGCTGGGCCAGCGGCGGCTACATCGCCGACAGCAAGGTCGACGGCCAGGTGCAGCCCTACTCCCAGCAGCAGTGGTACACCCGGGACAGCCAGCTCGGCGGGTACCTCAACGGCGTCTGGAACATGGTGTTCTCCGGCGTCCAGGGTGCGCCGGCGCAGAGCTTCCCCGACCCGCCGTACACGGTGGTACCGCAGACGCCGGTGAGCAGGGAGAAGCCGTACCTGTACGTCGACGGCGGCGGCAACTACAACGTGTTCGTCCCGTCGCTGCGACAGAACTCCGCCGGCACCACCTGGTCCGGCGGTTCCACGCCGGGCTCGTCGATCCCGCTCAGCCAGTTCTACGTGGCCAAGCCCGGGGTCACCGCGGCCGCCCTGAACCAGGCCGTGGCCCAGGGTCTCAACCTGTTGTTCACCCCTGGCGTGTACCACCTCGACCAGACGGTGAACGTCACCCGCGCCAACACGGTCGTGCTCGGCCTCGGGTACGCGACGCTCGTCCCCGACAACGGCGTCGTCCCGATGACGGTGGCGGACGTGGACGGCGTCAAGCTGGCCGGCCTGCTGTTCGACGCCGGCACGGTGAACTCGCCGGTGCTGCTCCAGATCGGCCCGTCCGGGTCCAGCGCGAGCCACGCCGGCAACCCGACGTCCATTCAGGACGTGTTCTTCCGGATCGGCGGCGCCGGCCCGGGGAAGGCCACCACCAGCCTTCTCGTCAACAGCGACAACGCGATCATCGACCACATCTGGGCGTGGCGCGCCGACCACGGCAGCGGCGTCGGGTGGACGACCAACCCGGCCGACACCGGGCTGATCGTCAACGGTGACAACGTGACCGCGCTGGGGCTGTTCGTCGAGCACTACCAGAAGTACGAGGTGGTGTGGAACGGCAACGGCGGCAGGACGATCTTCTTCCAGAACGAGATGCCCTACGACCCACCCAGCCAGACCGCGTGGCGCTCGGACGCGCGCGGGTACGCCGCCTACAAGGTGGCCGACTCCGTCACCTCGCACGAGGCCTGGGGCCTGGGCTCGTACTGCAACTTCACCGCCGACCCGTCGATCGTCGCCGAGCACGGCTTCGAGGCGCCGGTCAACTCCGGTGTCAGGTTCGACGACCTGCTCACCGTGTCGCTGGGCGGCAAGGGAACCATCGCGCACGTCATCAACAGCACCGGCGGCCCCGCCCAGGGCACGGCCACGGTGCCCGTCGACATCGTCAGCTTCCCGTAGGAGGGCCGATGAGACCACGACTCGCGCTCGTCGTCGCGGTGCTGGCGTTGCCGCTGCTCGTCCTGCTGCCGGCGCGGTCCGGCGCGGTCCAGCCAGCCGCCGACGCCCTGATCTCGCAGGACCGGCCGGCCACCGCGTCGTCGCTGGAGAACAGCGGGACACCCGCCAACGCCGTGGACGACGGCGACACCGGCACGCGCTGGTCCAGCGCGTGGAGTGACCCGCAATGGGTCCAGCTCGACCTCGGCGCCACCGCCACCGTCAGCCAGGTGAGCCTGAACTGGGAGTCCGGGTACGCCTCGGCCTTCCAGATCCAGGTCTCCAACGACCAGGCCACCTGGACCACGATCTACTCGACCACCGGCGCGCACGGCGGGCTCCAGACGCTCGCCGTCAGCGGGTCCGGCCGCTACCTCCGGATGTACGGGACCGCCCGCGGCACCGGCTACGGCTTCTCGCTGTGGGAGTTGCAGGTGTACGGCACGCTGCCGCCGGCCGGCTGCTGCTACGTGCCCGCCGACCCGCAGGTGCCGGGTTCGCCGTCGCACGCCACGCCGCCGGGCGCGTACTTCCACGAGTTCCAGGCGGACTGCTCGGTCAACCACGACCTGCCCGACGATCCGATCGTCAAGCCCAACCAGCCCGGCGCGTCGCACATGCACACGTTCATGGGCAACACGACCACGAACGCGGCCACGACGCTGGCGTCGTTGCAGGCCGGCGGCACGACGTGCCTGGCGCCGGGTGACAGGTCGGCGTACTGGATGCCCACCATGTACAACGGCAGCCAGCCCGTCGAACCGGTCGGGCCGCAGGTCATCTACTACAAGACCAACCTCGTCGACTACACCAGCGTCCGGCCGTTCCCGCTCGGGCTGCGGTTCGTGGTGGGCAGCCCGGCGGCCACCGCCGACCAGTTCCTGCACGCCTCGTACGAGGCGTGGGAGTGTGGCGACAGCTACTACAACGCCGACTTCCCGGCATCCTGCCCGCCAGGCACCCAGCTCAACGTGCGGTACCAGGCGCCCAGCTGCTGGGACGGCAGGTACCTGGACACGCCCAACCACCAGGACCACATGGCGTACCCGGTGAACGGGCGCTGCACCGTCAACCACCCGATCGCGCTCCCGATGATCGAGTTCAAGATGGCGTTCCCGGTGAACGGGGACCTGTCGCAGGTGCACCTGTCGAGTGGGCGGGGGTACTCCTTCCACTACGACTTCTTCAACGCCTGGGACCCGGCCACCCAGGTGGCGCTGGTCAACCACTGCATCGTCGGTGGCCTCCAGTGCGACGCGCGCGGGTACGACCAGAACCACCCGGAGCGCGGAGCCGTCCTGAACGACCAGTACGAACTCCCGTAGCGATCGCGATGCGCCAGTCCGTCGCGATCGCCGCCGTGGCGGCCACCCCGGTGGTGGCCGCCACGGCCGGGTCGGATCGCGTGTACTCGTGCCGGTACGGGTACGCCGACGGCGTCATGGTCCTGTCGGAGAAGGACCTGCCGGACACCGCCGCCACCGACGCGTACCACGCCGCCCGCCACGACACGGCCACCCCGGGCGTGGTGGCACTCCCGGAGCTGGGCCACCCGACCCTTCGGCAACCCATCCCACCCCCGGAGCCAGGCGGCCCTCGCCGTCGCGGCGACGCTGCCGCACTGCTGGACGGGGAAGTGACCGGTCCCGCGGGCGCAGAATGGGCCGGTGACGGGGTGGGACGGAACGGGGCCGTGGGACCGGGCGCTGCGGCATGTCGCAGCGCTGGCGTCCGGGCCGCCGCTGGACCGGACCCTGCGGGTGACCGTGCAGTTCCACCCGGACCGGTCGGCGCGGGGGCGGCCGCTGCTGGCCGCGCTCGCCGCCGACGGCGTGTACCTGTCGCAGTTCGCGACCGGCACCAGCAACGGCGGCCTGACCGCCTATCCCGGCGGCGACCGGTGGCGCTGGGAGAGCGCGATCTTCGGTGGCGCCTATGACGACGCGGCGGCCCACGCCCGCCCGGTGTATGGCGCGCTGAACTTCCGGCGCCACGCCGTGGGGGCGGCGCCGCGCTTCGGCTCGGCCCATCTCCGCCTCACCGCCCGCAGCCTCGCCCGGACGACGTTCTGCTACCCGGACAGCTGCTGGAGCCCGGACGCGTTCGGGGTCGCCGACCGCATGTCGCTGGTCACCCTGGCCACCGCGGACCGCCGCGACCCGCTGGACAACCATGTCGAGGCGCACGTCCACGGGCCGGTGCGGCTGGACCGGGACGTGGAGGCGCTGGTGCTCGACCCGAGCTACCGCGGCACGGAAGTCGAGGCCGCCGCCCGCCGGCTGCCCTGTCCGGTGGAGTGGCATCCCGGCTTCCGGCTCGAGGTCGCCGAGCTGCGGCGGCACCCCGGGTACCGGGGCCGGCGGTACGTCGAGCTCGGCGCGAAGATCGCCGCCGGGAGAGCGCTCACCCCGCGGATCATCGGCGACGCCGCCCGGACCGGGCGGTACGACGAGCAGGACCTCAAGCGGGTCTGGCACTGTCTCGCCCGCTTCGGCGCGCCGGTCCCGCCGCCTCCCGGCGCGGGAGGGGGCGGATCCGGCGCGGGCGCGCTCAGGCGGTGAGGCCGTTGCGGCGGATGACGGCGCTGTACCAGTGGGCGCTGTCCTTGGGGGTGCGGGTCTGGGTGGCGAAGTCGACGTGGACGAGGCCGAAGCGCTTGTCGTAGCCGTAGGACCATTCGTAGTTGTCGAGGAGGGACCAGGCGAGGTAGCCGCGCAGGTCGGCGCCGGCGGACAGGGCGCGGTGGGCGGCGCGGAGGTGGGAGTCGAAGTACGCGATCCGGTCCGGGTCGGCGACCCGGCCGTTCTCGACCACGTCGACGTACGCCGAGCCGTTCTCGGTGACCATCAGCGGCGTGCCGGGGTAGTCGGTGGCCAACCGGATCAGCAGGTCGGCCAGGCCGCTGGCGTCCACCGGCCAGCCCATCGCCGTGGTCGGCACGTCCTGGGGCAGGAATACGACGCCCTCGCTGCCCGGGAAGGACGGCGTGGCCGAGGCGCCGACCCGGGCCGCCACCAGGGTCGGCTGGTAGTAGTTGATGCCGAGCAGGTCGATCCGGGTGGCGATGACGTCCAGGTCGCCGTCCCGCACGTCGCCGGCGACGCCGAAGCGCTCGAAGACGGCGAGCACGTCGTCGGGGTACCGGCCGCGCAGGGTGGGATCGAGGAACAGCCGGTTCTGCAGCCCGTCGATGAGCCGGGCGGCGGCCCGGTCGTGCGGGTCGTCAGGGTTGGCCGGGCTGATCCGGGACAGGTTCAGCGTCAACGAGAGCTCGCGCACGCCGGCGGCGCGCAGCCGCTGGGCGGCCAGGCCGTGGCCGAGCAGCAGGTGGTGGGCGGCAAGGAGAGCGCTCTCCGGCTCGGTCCGGCCGGGTGCCTGCACGCCGCTGCCGTACCCGAGGAACGCCGAGCAGGACGGCTCGTTCAGCGTGGTCCAGGTGCCGACCCGGTCACCGAGCCGGCGGACGCACGCCTCGGTGTAGTCGGCGAGGCGGGCGGCGGTGTCGCGGTTCACCCAGCCGCCGTGGTCCTCCAGCACCTGCGGCAGGTCCCAGTGGTACACCGTCGCCATCGGGTCGATGCCGTGCGCCAGCAGCTCGTCCACCAGCCGGTCGTAGAAGTCCAGGCCGCGCGGGTTCACCGGGCCGGTGCCGTCCGGCACGATCCGCGGCCAGGCCAGCGAGAACCGGTACGTGCCCAGCCCGAGCTCGGCCATCAGCGCGACGTCCTCGCGGTACCGGTGGTAGTGGTCGCAGGCGACGGCGCCGGACTGGCCGCGGAACACCCTGCCGGGCCGCGCGGCGTAGGTGTCCCAGATCGACGGGGACCGCCCGTCCTCGGTGGCCGCGCCCTCGATCTGGTACGCGGCGGTGGCGGCGCCCCAGCGGAAGCCGGCGGGGAACTGGAGCACGTCCGGCCCGGACAGCTGCTCCGCCTGCGGGGTGGTCTGCGTCATGCTTGGACAACTCCTCGGGTGGTGGACGTCGGTGCGGACGGCTCGGTAGAAGCATCGGGACCGGCGGCGGGATCGGTGCCGGCAGCGGGATCGGTGCCGGCAGCTGGGTGCAGCCAGCAGGCGACCGTGCGGTCCGCGTCCGGGTGGTCGGCCGGGCCGGCGAGCACCGGGACGGTGGTCGCGCACGGGTCGAAGGCGTGCGGGCAGCGGGGATGGAACGCGCAGCCGGACGGCATGGCGCGCAGGTCGGGCGGGGAGCCGGGGATGCCGGTCAACTCCCGCCGCGGGCCGTGCAGGGCGGGGAACGAGTGCAGCAGCCCGTCGCTGTACGGGTGGAGCGCTCTCCGGTAGATCTCGGCGCCCGGCGCCTCCTCGACGATCCGGCCGCCGTACATGATCGCGATCCGGTCGGAGAACTCGACCAGCAGCGACAGGTCGTGCGTGATGAACAGCACCGAGAAGCCGAGCCGCTCGCGCAGGTCCACCAGCTGGCGCAGGATCTGCCGCTGCATCACCACGTCCAGCGCGGTGGTCGGCTCGTCCATGATGACGACCTGCGGGTCCAGGGCGAGCGCCATCGCGATCATCACCCGCTGGCGCATCCCGCCGGACAGCTGGTGCGGGTAGGCCTCCAGCCGGTCGGCGGCGATGCCGACCAGGGTGAGCAGCTCGCGGGCCTTCGCCAGCCGGTCCGCGCGAGACAGCTGCGGCCGGTGCGCGCGCAGCACGTCCAGCAGCTGGGCGGAGACCTTGAGCACCGGGTTGAGCGAGTTCATCGCGCCCTGGAACACGAGGGAGGTCTCCGCCCACCGGAACGCCCGCAGCTCGTCGGGGGTCATGTCGAGCACGTCGACCGGCCGGCGCCCGTCCGGCGGGTGGTAATGGACCGCTCCCCCGGTGATCACGCCGGGTGGCGGCAGCAGCCGGGTGGCGCCGTACGCGAGCGTCGACTTGCCGCTGCCGCTCTCGCCGGCCAGCCCCAGCACCTCGCCGCGGTGCAGGGTGAGGCTCACGTCGCGGACCGCGCGGACGGCCCGCGCCCCGACGCCGTAGTCGACGCACAGGTGGCTGATCTCCAGCACCGGCGTGCTCACGCGGCGTCCTCCTTCCTGGCGACTGCGGTGATGACGGGGGTGAAGCCCACCCGCATGGTGACCTTGCGGCCGGAGGCGGTGCGGACGGTGGTGCCGGAGCCGCCGCGCAGCCGCGGGTTGACGAACTCGTCGATGCCGAAGTTCACCAGGGAGAGCGCTGTCCCGAGGACCGTGATGGCCAGACCGGCCGGCACGAACCACCACCAGGCGCCCTGGTCGAGGGCCTGCTGGCTCTGCGCCCAGTAGAGGATCACGCCCCAGTTCCAGTCCGAGATGCCGGCGACGCCGATGAAGGCGAGCGTGATCTCCGACAGCACCGCGAAGATGACCGTGCCGATGAAGCCGGCCGCGATCACCGCGGTCAGGTTGGGCAGGATCTCGAACACGATGATCCGCCAGGTGGACTCGCCGCTGGCCCTGGCCGCCTCCACGTAGTCGCGACGACGCAGGGACAGCGTCTGCGCGCGCAGCACCCGCGCGTTCCACGACCACGACGTCAGCCCGATGACCAGGGCCACCATCACGTCGCCGGCCTTGGGCAGCGACCCGGCGATGAGCACGATCAGCGGCAGCGCCGGGATCACCAGGAACACGTTGGCCAGCACCGACAGCCCCTCGTCGGCGTAGCCGCCCAGGTACCCGCTGGTCACGCCGATCAGCACGGCGAGCACGGTGGCGACGATCCCGGCGGTGAACCCGACGAAGATGACGCTGCGCGTGCCGACCAGCATCTGGCTGAAGATGTCCTGGCCGAGGTGGGTGGTGCCGAACCAGTGCTTCGCCGACGGCCCCTGGAGCAGGTCGGGACCGCGCTCTCCCGGGTCGTACGGCGCCACCCAGGGCCCGATCACGGCGAACAGCACGTACACCGCGAGGATGGCCAGGCCGAGGGTGGCCTTGCGGCTGGCCAGCAGCCGGAACGGGCGGTGACCGTCGAGCACGGCCTCGACGGGACCTTCCGGGGCGAGGGTGGTGATGTCGGCGGCGGGGGTGGCCATCGCTCAGCCCTCCCTGCGGGTGCGCGGGTCGACGAGCAGGTACGCCAGGTCGGCCAGCAGGTTCGCGGCCAGCACCGAGAACGTGATGACCAGGAAGATGCCCTGCATGAGTGGGTAGTCCTTGGCCCCGACGGCCTCGAACAGCTCGTACCCGACACCCGGGTAGGAGAAGACGATCTCCACCAGCAGGGTGCCGCCGACGATGAAGCCGAGGGAGAGCGCGAACCCGGAGATGTTCGGCAGCAGCGCGTTGCGGGCCGCGTAGGTCCACAGCACCCGCCGTTCGGAAAGGCCCTTGGCGTGGGCGACCGTGACGTGGTCCTCCGAGTCGACGGTCACCATCATGTTCCGCATCGACAGCAGCCAGCCACCGACCGAGGCGACCAGGATCGTCGCCGCCGGCAGCAGGCTGTGCCGGATCGCGCTCCCGACGAACCCGCCGGTCCAGCTCGGCACCACCGCGCTGTCGAAGCCGCCGGAGGATGGGAACGGGCTGCCCGGCCCGGCCAGGAACTCGATCGCGAGCAGGCCCAGCCAGAAGTACGGGATCGAGGCGACGAACACGGTGACCGGCACCAGCCCGTCCACCCAGCTGCCGCGCCGCCAGCCGGCCAGCGCGCCGAGCGCGGTGCCGACCGCGAATCCCGCGCAGGTGGTGATGCCGACCAGCGCGATCGTCCACGGCAGGCTCTGGCGCAGGATCTGGATCACCGGCGTGGGGAACGAGGAGAACGAGATGCCCAGGTCGCCATGGGCGAGCTGGCCCCAGTAGTGCCAGTACTGGGACAGCAGGCTCTGGTGCTTGTCGAGTCCGAACAGGACGGTCAGGGAGTGGATGGCCTTGGTGTCGATCTGGCCCTGGTTCGCGGCGATGAGCGAGTCGACGGGGTCGCCGGGGGTGAGCCGCGGGATGAAGAACGTGATGGTGACCGCTGCCCACGCGGTGAACAGGTAGAAGCCGAGGCGGCGCAGCAGGTACTTCACGAGGTGGCCTCCTCGGTGTCGAGCGCCTGGTCGAACAGCCAGCAGGCGGCCCAGTGGCCGGGCGCGTCCGGCACCTCCAGCCGCGGCGGGGACTCGACCCGGCACCGGTCCATCGCGTGCGGGCAGCGCGGGTGGAACCGGCAGCCGGCCGGCGGGGTGATCAGGCTCGGCGGCTCGCCGGTGCCGGCGTCCTCGACGGAGAGCGCTCCACCGCCGGCGATCCGGTCCGGGTCCGGCGCGGACGCCACCAGCAGCCGGGTGTACGGGTGGGCCGGCCGCTGGGTGACGGTCTCCCCGTCCCCGCCCTCCACCATCCGGCCCGCGTACATCACCAGCACGTCGTCGGCGAAGTACCGCGCCGACGCGATGTCGTGGGTGATGTACAGGATGGCGAGGTCGAGCCGCTCCTTGAGGTCGCGGAGCAGGTTGAGCACGCCGAGCCGGATGGAGACGTCCAGCATGGACACCGGCTCGTCGGCGAGCAGGGCCTCCGGGTCGGCGCCGAGGGCCCGGGCGATCGCCACCCGCTGGCGCTGCCCGCCGGACAGCTCGTGCGGGAACTTGTCCAGGTACCGCTCCGGCGGGGTGAGCTGCACGCGGCCGAGCAGGTCGTGCAGGGCCGCGCGCAGCTCCTCCGGCGTCTTCCCGGCGCGCCCGTGGATGCGGAGCGCCCTGGTCAGGTGGTACCGGACGGTGTGGACGGGATTGAGCGAGGCGAACGGGTCCTGGAGGATCATCTGGACCCGCCGGCAGTACGCCCGGAACCGCCGGCCGCGCCGCACCGTCACCGGCTTCCCGTGCAGCCGGATCTCGCCGGCGGTGCGCGGCTGGAGCTGCGCCAGCAGCCGCGCCACCGTCGACTTGCCCGACCCCGACTCGCCGACCAGCGCGGTGACGTGGCCCTTGCGCAGCGCGAGCGTCACGTCGTCGACCGCGTGCACCGCGCCGCCGCCGCGGCGGACGGGGAAGTGCTTGGTCAGCTTCTCGGCTTCCAGTACCACCGTCATGTCGTTCCCCGGCTTCTACGCGGCCTTGAGGTGCAGGACGACGTCGAGGGCGTCCACCAGCGTGGGCTGGTTGGCGGCGTACGGGTTGCCCGGGTCCGGCCAGCCCACCCAGTGCTTGGTGGAGTACTCGGCCCCGGCGTTCGCGGCGCCCCATGGGATCACCGGCGCCTCGTCGGCCATGATCTTCTGGATCGTGCCGAGAGCGGCCTTGCGGGTGGTGTCGTCGGCGGCATTGGCGTACTGCGCCAGCGCGGCCGTGGCCTGCGGGTTGTCGTACCGGCCGTAGTTGCCGGCGGGGCTGGCGGTGCCGATCGGCTTGAGGATCGAGCCGTCCATGACGTTCTGGTACAGGTCATAGGGGGTCGGCCCGTTGTTGGTCCAGTGCAGGATCGCGTCGAAGTTGCCGGTGTCGACGTTCTTGAACCAGGCGTCCTGGTTGGCCTTGTCGATGTCGGCCTTGATCCCGATCTGGGACAGGTTGTCCTTGATGATCGCCAGGTCGGTCTGGTAGTCGGACCAGCCGGACGGGTCGGACAGGGTGAGCGTGACCGGCTTGCCGCCGGAGTCCTTCAGGGTGTCGCCGTCGAGGGTGAAGCCGTTGCCGGCGAGCAGCTTCTTCGCGCCGGCAACGTCCATCGACTGGGTCCTGCCCCGGTACTCGGGCGCGATGAACGGGTCGCCGGCCGGGGTCGGCAGCCCGGTGACGCTGTCCAGCTTCGGGTAGAAGTAGCCGGCCTCACCCTGCTTGAACAGGTCGTCGCGGTTGATCACCATCGACATGGCGCGGCGCAGCGCGGCGTTGTCGAACGGCTTCTTCGTCACGTTGAGCCACAGCACCTGGGCGCCGAGCACCGGCGGGAACCACTGCTTGTGGTGCGCCGGGTCCTTGTTCAGGTACACCGCCCTGAGGTTGGGCAGGAACGTGAAGCTCCACTCCGAGGCGTCGGTGGCCAGCGCCCTGCTCTGCGCGTCGTTACCGGTGTAGGAGGTGTACCGCAGCTCGGCGACCTTGGGCGCCGCCTGCCAGTACCCGCTGGCGCGCACCTTCAGTTTCATGGTCTGCGGGGTGAACGAGGTGAGCGTGTACGGGCCGGTGCCGATCGGGTTGGCCACCGCGTCGGTCTCCGGGTTGGCCATCTTCGACCACTGGTGCTTGGGCACGATGACCTGGTCGAGGATGTTGTTCTGGTTGACGAACTGGGAGATCGGGAACGTCATCGTGACCTGGTCGCCGCTGGCGCTGATGTCGCCGAGCGCGATGCCGTGCGCGTTGAACGCCGCGTGGTCCTTCAACAGCTGGAACGTGTAGGCGATGTCGTCGGCGTTGAACGGCTGGCCGTCGGACCACTTCACGCCGGTACGGGCGGTGAGCACCAGCTTGGTGTAGTTGTTCTGCCAGTCCCACCTGGTGGCCAGCCACGGCTTGCTGGCGGCGGCCGGCTTGACCAGGTTCGTCATGGCGAGCGGCTCGTAGATCATGTACCGGTAGCCCATGTGGGCCGCCGCCGACGTGGCCAGGAACGGGTTGTTGTTGTGGGTCTGCGGACCGTCGGGCATGCCGATGTTGAGCACGCCCGAGGAGCCTTTGGACGAGCTGCTGCTTCCGCTGCCACACGCCGCGAGCAGCGATATCGGCAACAGCCCGGCGAGAGCGATGCCGACGATTCGGTGGGCGCGCATGGATCCTCCTGACTGATCCGGCGGGGGGTGGGGTCGGCGTCGGGGTGGGTTCAGGCAGTGCGCTACCGCGGCGGGACCCAGGTGGGTCCGCCGGTGCTGGGATCCGTGTCGGTTGTCTAGGTGGAGAGCGTTCTCTGGGCGTCCGCGGCGTCCGGGTGGCCGGTCGACTCCCGGACGATCAGGGTCGTTTCGATGACGGTCGGGCGGGCCGGCGCCGGAGCGCCGGTCACCCTGGTGAGCAGCATCTTGGCCGCCGCCTCGCCCATCTCCCGCATCGGCTGGTGAACCGTGGTGAGCGGCGGGTCGAGGTGGCTGGCCAGCGGCACGTCGTCGAAGCCGACGACGGCCACGTCGGCCGGGATGGTCCGGCCGGCGGCACGCAGGGCGCGCATGGCGCCCGCGGCCGACAGGTCGTTGTGCGCGAAGACCGCGTCGAACTCGACCCCCGCGTCGAGCAGGCGCGCCACCTCCGACCGGCCGCCGTCGAAGGTGAAGTCCCCGTCCACCGTCACGGTGGGCGCGATGGGATGCCCGGCCTCGGCGTAGACGTCGCCGAAACCGGCCAGGCGTTCCTGGACGCAGCCGAACCGCTCCGGCCCGGTCACGACCACCGGGCGGGTACGGCCGAGCGCGAGCAGGTGCCGGGCGGCCGCCTCGCCGCCGCGGTAGTTGGTGGTGGCCACCGACGGGAACAGCGGCTGGTGCTCGCGGTCGTCGATGAGCACGACCGGCAGCCCGTCCCCGTGCAGGCGGGTGATGTAGTCGAGAGTGCCCTCCGGCTCGATGACCAGCAGGCCGTCGAACGCCTTGGCCGAGACCTGGGACGCGAACCGCCGCATCGACTCGTCGCCACGGTTGCAGGTGAACAGCAGCAGCCCGTAGCCCTCGGTCTCCAGCACATCGGCGACTCCCTGCACGACCTCGCCCATCCACGGCCAGGTGAGGGCGGGGATCAGCATCCCCACCACGCGGGTGCGACCGCGGGCCAGGTTGACCGCGCGGGAGCTGGGCACGTACCCGAGCTCCTCGATGACGCGGCGGACCCTGGCCGCGGTGGCCTCGTCGAGCTCGCCCCGCCCGTTGAGGACGCGGGAGACGGTCGTCTTGCTGACGCCCGCCCGGGCGGCGACATCGGCGATGGTGATCGGCACCGGGCCTCCTCGGGCACTCCCGGAACCGGTTTCGGAAGCGGTTCCGGGAGAGAGTGAACACCGGTCGCAAGGCGTCGTCAATCACGAACAGGTAACGGATGGGCCGTATTCGGTACCGATCACGCGAATCGGGCAACTCTTGACAGAGCGGAAATCGGCGCGCACGATCGCCTAACTCGGAGAGCGCTCTCCGAGACTCGCCGCCCGGGCACCCCGTCACCCTCCCAGGGAGAGCCCATGAGCCCGCCTGCCAGCGTCCCTTCACGCCCCCTCCCCTCCACCCAGCCCCGCGGGTCCGCCACTCCCCGCCCCTCGACCCAGCCCCGCCAGCTCACCACCTCACGCCAGCTCACCGATCCCCGCTGGCTCGCCGGCCCGCGCAGGCTCACCGATCCCCGCTGGCTCGCCGGCCCGCGGAGGCTCACCGGTCTCTGCTCCTCAATCCGGCTCCGCCGGCTCACCGGTCTCTGCTCCTCAATCCGGCTCCGCCGGTTCGGCGGCCTCTGCTGGTTCACTGGCCTCCGCTGGCTCGCCGATCCCCGCCCGTCGACCACGCCTCGCTGGCTCGCCGGTCCGCGCTGGCTCCCCTGCGTCCGCCGCTCAGTCCGGCCGCGCTGGTCCGCCCGTCCTCGCGGGTTCGCCCGCCTCCACTGGATCGCCGATCCCCGTCCCTGGACCCCGCCTCGCTGGCTCGCCGGTCCGCGCTGGCTCGCCGGCGTCCGCCGTTCAGTCCGGCCGCACTGGTCTGCCGGTCGTCGCGGTTTCGCCGATTCCCGTCCCTCGACCAGGCCTCGTTGGTTCGCCGGTCTGCGCTGGTTCGGCGAAGCCCGGCGGTTCGGCGAGGCCCGACAGTTTGGCGAGGCCCGGCGGTTTGGCGGGCCTCGCCTTTTGGCGGAGCCTGGCGGTTCGGCGCCGCCCACTGGTTTGGCGAGCTTCGGCATGATCCGGCAGTTCGGCGGGATCCGGCAGCTCGGCGAGGTCTGGCGGTCGAGGTGGTCTCGGCGGTCGAGGTGGTCTCGGCGGTCGGCTGGGGCTGGCTGGGCCGGCTGGGCTGGCTGGGCTGGCCGGTCGGTGGCGGCGGCGTTGCTGCTGATCGCCGCGCTGCTCGTTCCGGGAGCGCTCTCCGGGCCGGCGGCGGCGGCCACCTGCGGTACCACCGACCTCGCCGCCAACCGGCCGGCCACCGCCTCGTCCACCGAGGGTGCGGGGTACGTCGCCGCCAACGCCGTCGACGGCGACACCGGCACGCGGTGGGCCAGCGCGTGGAGCGATCCACAGTGGATCCGGGTGGACCTCGGCTCCACCCAGTCGATCTGCCAGGTCGTACTGACCTGGGAGGCGGCCGCCGGCAAGGCGTACCAGATCCAGACCTCGGCCGACGGGAACTCCTGGACCACGGTGTACTCGACCAACACCGGCGCTGGCGGGACGGAGACGCTCGACGTCTCCGGGTCCGGCCGGTACCTGCGGGTGTACGGCACCCAGCGCACCAGCGGCTACGGGTACTCGCTGTGGGAGCTGGCCGTGTACGGCGGCTCCGGCTCCACTCCCCCGCCGCCGGACTGGACGACGATCTGGTCGGACAACTTCGCCGGCACCGCCGGCACCTCGCCGTCATCGGCCAACTGGATCATGGACACCGGCACGAGCGCGCCCGGCGGCCCTGCCAACTGGGGCACCGGGGAGGTCGAGACGATGTCGAACTCCACCGCCAACGTGTCCGTTGACGGCCACAACCACCTCGACATCACCGCCCTGCGGGACGGGAACGGCAACTGGACCTCCGGTCGGCTGGAGACGCAGCGGTCCGACTTCGCCGCGCCGGCCGGCGGGATGCTGAAGATCTCCGCCGCCATCAAGCAGCCCGACCCGGCCGTCGCCACCGGCTACTGGCCGGCGTTCTGGACGCTCGGCGCGGGCGCCCGCGGCGGCGGCAGCTGGCCGGCCGTCGGCGAGACCGACGTGATGGAGAACGTCAACGGCCACGAGCAGACCAGCTCCGGCCTGCACTGCGGCATCGCCCCGCACGGCCCGTGCAACGAGTTCAGCGGGCGCGGCAGCGGCCTGCGGACCTGCACCGGCTGCCTGACCGACTACCACACCTACGCCGAGATCATCGACCGTAGCGTGTCCGACGAGCAGATCCGCTGGTACGTCGACGACCAGCTGACCTGGTCGGTGAGCGAGAGCCAGGTCGGCGTCACCACCTGGCAGGCCGCCGTCGATCACGGCTTCTTCATCATGCTGGACCTGGCGATCGGCGGCTCCTGGCCGAACGCGGACTGCGGCTGCGCCTCACCCAACGCGGCCACCACCTCCGGCGGCATCCTGAGCGTCGGCGCGGTCACGGTGTCCCAGCTCACCGGCCCGGCACCCATCCCGCTGGCGCCGCCGGCCCCGGCCACCGGCGCCAGCACCGTGCACGTCACCGGCGGCCAGGGCAACTGGGCGCTCACCGTCAACGGCGCGCCGTACCAGGTCAAGGGCGTCACCTGGGGTCCGGGCAACGACGCCGGCGACGGGTATCTCGCCGACGCCGCCTCGATGGGCGTCAACACGATCCGCACCTGGGGCACCGACGCCACCACCCGCCCGCTGCTGGACGCGGCCGCCGCCCGCGGCATCAAGGTCATCAACGGGTTCTGGCTCAACCAGGGGACGGACTACGTCAACGACACGACGTACAAGACCAACACGCTCAACGACATCAGGAACTGGGTCGGCGTGTACAAGGACCACCCCGGCACGCTGATGTGGGACGTCGGCAACGAGGTGCTGCTGACGTTGCAGAACACCTACTCCGGCAGCCAGCTGGAGGCCGAGCGGAACGCCTACGTCAGCTACGTCGAGCAGGTCACCCAGGCGATCCACGCCATCGACCCGAACCATCCCGTCACCTCGACCGACGCCTGGACCGGCGCGTGGGTGTACTACAAGGCGCACACGCCGAGCCTGGACCTGTACGCCACCAACGCCTACGGCGCGGTGTGCGCGGTCAAGCAGGACTGGATCAACGGCGGCTACACCAGGCCGTACATCGTGACCGAGTCCGGCGAGCCCGGTGAGTGGGAGGTGCCGAACGACGCCAACGGCGTGCCCGCCGAGCCCACCGACGTGCGGCAGCGCGACGGGTACACCAGCGCGTGGAACTGCGTGACGGGCCATCCCGGCGTCTCGCTCGGCGCGACCCTGTTCAACTACGGCGTCGAGAACGACTTCGGCGGGGTGTGGTTCAACCTGCTGACCGGCGGGTGGCGGCGGCTGTCGTACTACGCGGTCAAGCAGGCCTACACCGGGCAGTCGCAGGTGAACACGCCGCCGGCGATCTCCTCGATGAGCGTGAGCCGGGCGGGCGGCGTGCCGGCCGGCGGCACGTTCAGCGTCAGCGTCGCCTCGTCCAACCCGACCGGCGACACGCTGCGCTACGGGATAGCGCTCTCCAGCAAGTACGTGGACGGTGCGACCGCTCTCCAGTCGCCGGTCTTCACCCAGACCGGGGCCGGCACGTTCACCGTCACCGCGCCGCGGCGGCTCGGCGTGTGGAAGGTCTACGTCTACGTGTACGACACGCACGGCGGGGTCGGCATCCAGTCGGCGTCGTTCCGGGTGGTCGCGCCGCCGGTGAGCGGCACGAACGTGGCGGCCGGCAAGCTCACCACGGCGTCGTCGTACCAGGCCACCGGCAACGGGGCGCCGTTCCCGCCGTCGAACGCCACCGACGGCGACTGGTCCACCCGGTGGGCGAGCGACTGGAGCGACCCGCAGTGGATCCAGGTCGACCTGGGCGCCTCCACCGCCGTCCACCACGTCCAGCTCGGCTGGGAGGCGGCGTACGGGAGGGCGTACCAGATCCAGGTCTCGCCGGACGGGACCTCCTGGACCACGGTGTACTCCACCAGCACCGGCATCGGCGGCGTGGACGACGTCGACGTGTCCGGAACCGGGCGGTACGTGCGGCTGTACGCCACCCAGCGCGGCACGGCGTACGGGTACTCGCTCTACGAGTTCGGCGTCTACTCCTGATCGTCCGCGTCCTCCGGCGGCCTGGCTGTACGGTTCCTGGTACAGCTGCTGTCCAGCCAGCCGCCGGAAGGAGCACCGGATGCGGCTCACCAAGCACGGCCACTCGTGCGTCGCCCTGGAGAAGGACGGCAGGCGGATCGTGATCGACCCCGGCGTGCTCACCGCCGAGGACGCCACCGCGGGCGCCGAGGCGATCCTGATCACCCACGAACACACCGACCACTTCGTTGAGCAGGTGGTCAGGGATGCCTGCGAGCGCGACCCGGGAATGGTGGTGTACTCCAACGCCGCTGTCGCGGACCAGCTCGGCGGCCTGGGATCCCGGCTGCGGGTGGTCGGTGAGGGCGACGCGTTCGAGGTGGCCGGCTTCTCGGTGCAGGTGCACGGGCAGTGGCACGCGGTGATACACCCCGACATCCCGCGCATCACCAACATCGGCTACCTGTTCGACGATGGCGCGTTCTTCCACCCCGGCGACGCCCTGACCGTGCCCGCCACCCAGGTCGACACCCTGCTGCTCCCGGTCAGCGCCCCCTGGTCCAAGGCCGCCGAACTCATCGACTGGGTCCGCGAGGTCCACCCGGCCCGCACCCTCGCCATCCACGACGGAATACTCAACGCCGCCGGCCTGGGGCTAGCCAGCCGCCTGTTCGGCGAGAACGGCCCGGTCGGCATCCCCTACATCCACCTCACCGCCGGCGAATCCTGGTAGGCCGGGCGCCGTGCCCGATGTCCGTCCCCCATGACCGGGCCAGCCCGAACGACCACGCCATCCTGGAACGACCTCCGGCCAGGTCACCCGCTACCTGGCGGCTCGGCGCCGACGGCCCCGACAGCCGGCTGATGCCGCGCGGCGAGGCCGGCGGCGGAGACACCATCCCGCGCATCCCCGGACCGCTCCTGGGCGCCGCACCGGGCGCAGGGGCTCGCGGGCCGGCGTATTGTCCTGTGTGGACCGTAGCCCGCGGAGGTCGTGTTCGCTCCCGCACGACACCCACGCCGTCCTCAATGCGTGCCGCGTGCTCCACAGCGTCCGGACGGGCGGCGCGCCGTGCGCTTCAAGCTCGGATCGGCCGCCTGGGCACCCCCGCCAGCTGCCGATCGAACACCACGCCGCGATCCGCTCCGCGCCGGCGGACCTACCGCGGTCACCCGGCCGGCGCTGACACGCGGGCGCTCGCCGGCGGGCCTGCGCCGCTGTTCGGTCCGGTCGAAGGGGGGCTCGGCGGCTAGGACGGCGTTTCGTTGTCGGTGGTGATGTTCAGGCGGGCGGCGTATGCCTGGTTGAGGTCCTCCCAGCCGAAGTCGCGGGCTTCTTCGCCGCGGATCGGGCCGACGGGGGTGCCGGCGAGGAGGAGGTCGGCGACGTCGAGGCAGAGGTGCCAGCCGGCGGCGGCCTTGGGAACCCAGGTCCTCTCCTTCAGGGTGTGGTGAAGGGTGAGGCGGGTGCCGGCCGGGGTCTCGGCCAGTTCCCAGCGCAGCGCGTCGCCGCCCCAGTCGTACTCCAGCAGCTCGGGCGGGTCGGCCCTGGTCACGGTGGCGTGCAGGCCCTCGGCGGCCTCGCCGTCAAGCATGGTGAGCGTGACCGGGCCGGGGCTGGTGAGGTCCCGGTCGGCGGTGTACGGCGCCCATTCGGCCAGCCTGCCGGGGTCGGTGAGCGCTCTCCAGACCTTCTCGCGCGGGTGCCGCAGGTCGCGGACGAACACCAGGGTCCATCCGCCGTCCTCGCCGGCCCGCCTCGCCGCGGCGTCGGCGAGCGGGCTGGGCTGGAAGGTGGCGCGGTCCATCGGGACTCCCCTCTCGATGTCTCCGCACCAATATGCCTCGCTCGGCATATAGCCGTCAAGCTCTACACGGGCACGCCGCCGCCGCGCAGCTCGCGCGCCCTCACGTGGCAGGCCGCCCAGTGCCCGGGTTTCAGCTCCGCCAGCGCCGGCTCCTCGGTCCGGCACACGTCCTCCACCAGCGGGCAGCGGGTGTGGAACCGGCAGCCCGGCGGCGGCGCGGCCGGGTCCGGCACCTCGCCGGCCAGCGGGGTGACCTCCCGCGTCGCCTCCACGCCCGGGTCCGGGACCGGCACGGCGGCCTGGAGCGAGCGGGTGTACGGGTGCAGCGGCGCGTCCGAGGTCTCCAGCCAGCCGCCGTGCTCCACGATCTGACCCAGGTACATCACCGCGATCCGGTCCGACAGGTGCCGCACCATGCCCAGGTCGTGGGAGATGAACACGTACGTCAGGCCCAGGTCCTCGCGCAGCCTGGCCAGCAGGTTCACCACCTCGGCCCGGACCGAGACGTCGAGGGCGGACACCGGCTCGTCCAGCACCAGCACGTCCGGCTCGACGGCGAGCGCCCGCGCCACGCCGACCCGCTGCCGCTGGCCACCGGACAGCTGGTGCGGGTACCGACGCCGCACCGACACCGGCAGGCCCACCATGTCCAGCAGGTCCCCGACCCGGGCGGACTCCCCGCCGCGGGCCAGCCGGTGCACGGTGAGCACCTCGGTGAGCGTCCGCTCCACGGTGAGCCGCGGGTTGAGCGAGCCGTACGGGTCCTGGAACACCAGCTGGATCCGCCGCCGGGCCCGGCGCAGCGCCGTGCCGCGCAGCCGGGTGATGTCCTCGCCGGCGAGCGCGATCCGGCCCGACGTGGCGTCCTCCAGCCGCACCAGCAGCTTGGCGGTGGTGCTCTTGCCGCACCCGGACTCCCCCACCAGGCCGAGCGTCTCCCCCCTCGCCACGGTGAACGACACCCCGTCCACCGCCCGGACCGTCCTCCCCGGACTGCGGTAGTGCTTCACCAGGTCGCTGACCTCGATCATCGCGTCGCCGGTGGTCACGTCCACTCCTCCCGGGGTACCCAGCAGGCCGCCCTGCTGGCGCCGCGGTCCAGCAGCGGCGGCTCCTCGACCCGGCACTCCTCGCGCGCCTGCCGGCAGCGCGGGTGGAACGGGCAGCCGGGCGGCAGCGCCGCCACGTCCGGCGGGGCGCCGCCGATCTGCGGCAGGAGAGCGCGTTCCGGGCCGCGCGGCGGCGGGATCGAGCCGAGCAGGCCGGCGGTGTACGGGTGGTGCGGCTCCCGGTACAGCGGCCCGGCCTGGCCGCTCTCGGCGATCCGGCCCGCGTACATCACCAGCACCCGCTGTGCGATCCGCGCCACCACGCCCAGGTCGTGGGTGATCCAGAGGACCGCCATGCCCGTACGGTCCCGCAGCTCGGCGACGAGGGCGAGGATCTGCTGCTGGATCGTCACGTCCAGCGCGGTGGTCGGCTCGTCGGCGATGAGCAGCTTCGGGCGCAGCGCGAGCGCCATCGCGATCATCACCCGCTGCCGCTGCCCGCCGGACAGCTGGTGCGGGTACGCCCGGGCGATCCGGTCCGGGGTGGGCAGGCCGACGTCGGAGAGCGCTCCACGCGTCCGGGTACGGGCCTCGGCCCCGCCCACCCCGTGCGCCGCCAGCCCCTCGGTGATCTGCGCACCGACCTTCATCAGCGGGTTCAGCGCGGTCATCGGGTCCTGGTAGATCATGGCCAGCTCGGGGCCGCGCAGCGCCCGCCGCTCCCGCTCCGGCAGCGTGAGCAGGTCGCGGCCGCCGTACCGGACCGCGCCGCCGGTGACCGCGGCGCCCTCCGGCAGCAGCCCCATCACCGACAGGGCGGTGAACGACTTGCCGCTGCCGCTCTCGCCGACCAGCCCGACCGTCTCGCCGGGCTCGACCGCGAACGACACGCCCCGCACCACCGGCAGTTCGCGGCCCTTCCCGGACACCGCCGCGTGCAGGTCCTCGACCTCCAGGAGAGCGCTCACCGCGCCTCCCGCGGGTCGAGGGCGGCGCGCAGGCCGTCGCCGAGCAGGTTGAGCGCGATGACGGCGAGCACGATGGCCACCGCCGGCACGGTCAGCGTCCACCAGGCGTCGGTGAACAGGTTCCGCGAGTCGCTGACCATCAGGCCCAGCGACGGGTCGGGCGGCTGGGTGCCCAGGCCGAGGAACGACAGCCCGGACTCGGTGAGGATCGCCCACGACAGCGCGAGCGTGACCTGCACGGAGATCGGCGCGCTGACATTCGGCAGCACGTGCCGGAACAGCAGCCGGGAGGAGGAGAAGCCGAGCACCCGGCCGGCCTTGACGTACTCCGACTCGCGCACCGACAGCACCGGCCCGCGGGAGACCCGCACGAAGATCGGGACGTACACGATCGCGATGGCCAGCGCCGTGTTGAACCAGCCGTGGCCGAGGCCGGCGACGATCGCGAGCGCCAGCAGGATCGCCGGGAACGCGAACAGCACGTCGGTGAGCCGGCCGACCACCGCGTCCACCCACCGGCCGAAGTACCCGGCCGCCGTGCCGAGCAGCGTCCCGACGACGGCGGCGAGCGCCACCGACACCACCGCCACCCGCAGCGACGCCGCGATCCCGGCGAACGTCCGGGACGCGATGTCCCGGCCGAACTGGTCGGTGCCCAGCCAGTACTTCCCGGACGGGCCGCGCAGCCGGTCGGCGGTGTGCTGGGCCAGCGGGTCGTACGGGGTGACGTGCGCGACCGCGAGCAGGCCGAGGAGCACGACCAGCCCGGTGAGGACCAGGCCGAGGCGGCCGTTGCGGTCGGCCCAGATCCGGCGCAGCAGGCCGCGCCAGCCGGCCGGCGCCACGCCGGCGTGGACGTCGGCGGCGACCTGCGGCGCGCCGGGCGCGGGAGCGGTGGCGGAGGTCATGCGTTCTCCCTGGTACGCGGGTCGAGGACGCGGTACAGCACGTCCACACCGAAGTTGACCAGCACGAACGCCACCGCGATCACCAGCGTGACGCCCTGCACGACCGCGTAGTCCTTCTGCTGGATGCCCTGGTAGAGCAGCCGGCCCAGGCCGGGCAGGGCGAAGATCTGCTCGATGATCACCGTGCCGCCGAGCAGGTAGCCGAACTGGATGCCGACGATCGTCGCGATCGGGATCGAGGCGTTGTGCAGCACGTGCCGGAACCTGATGCGGCCCTCGGGCAGGCCCTTGCCGCGCGCGGTGCGCACGAAGTCGGCACGGCTGGCCTCCAGGTACGCCGACCGGGTGGTGCGCATGATGTTCGCGGCCAGCCCGACCGACAGCACCAGCGCCGGGTAGATCATCTGCCGCAGGTTGCCGGCCGGCGAGTCGGTGAGCCGCACGAACGTGCCCGGGTCGGGGAAGTACGAGAACCACGACGCGAGCAGCGCCACCGTCACCGAGGCCAGCGCGAACTCCGGCAGCGCCAGCCCGACCAGGCTGAAGCCCTGCACGGTGAGGTCGCGGCGGCGGCCGGGCCGGCTGGCGGCGAGCATCCCGGCGAGGATGCCGACCGGCGTGGAGATCAGCACCGCCAGCACGGCCAGCTCCAGGGTGACCGGCAGCGCGCTGCCGATCAGGCCGGTGACCGTGTGGCCGGTGTCGGCCGACACGCCGAGGTCGCCGCGGAACAGCCCGCCGAACCAGTGGAAGAACTGGCTGACCAGCGACTTGTCGATGCCGTAGTACCGCTCCAGGGCGCGCCGCTGGCCGGGGTCCAGCACGCCGGACTGGGTGCCGAGCTTGGCGGTGATGGCGTCGCCGGGCAGCGCGCGCAGCACGACGAACACCACCACCGCCACGCCCAGCAGCGTGACGACCGTGCCGGCGAGCCGGCCGGCCAGGTACCTCCATGTCACTGGAGAGTCACCGCCCGATCATCCCGCCGAGGTGGAGGTCAGGCTGTCCAGCGTCTCGCTCGGCGTGGCCGTGAAGCCGCTCACGCCCTTGGCCAGCACGTAGTACGTCTCGTTGCGGAACAGCCACACCCACGGCGAGTCCGCGAGCAGCTTCTGCTGGAGCTGGCCGAAGACGTCCTTGCGGGTGTCCGCGTTGGTGGTCGCGTTGCCCCGCTGGAGCAGTTCGTTGAGCTGCGGGTCGGCGTACGCGGCCGGCACGGTCAGGCTGCCGGTGCTGGTGAAGTACCGGTTGTACTGGAGGTACGGGTCGGTGCTGCCGCCGTTCAGGGCGAGCGCGGCGTCGAAGTTGGCCTTCAGCCAGTTCGGCACGTACACGCC